>JACPHB010000013.1 GCA_016188835.1 Parcubacteria group bacterium | reverse complement strand
CCCCATTCCGCCATTCCCTTTCGGGGACGAACGGAAATTTTGGCGGCGACAAATTGAGAAAAAATAAAATTCATGTTAGTATGATTGTGCGAGCTTGCATCAACGCTCATACTTATACTATCATACTATGGAAAGTAAGAACAACAAACAAATTGGGGATAAAATAAAAGTCCTCCGAAACAAACAGGGATTGACGCAGGACGCGCTTGCGCGTAAATGCGACATTCCATATACCACCCTGACCAAGATTGAGGCGAATGTAATCACCAAGCCGTCCATTCAAACAGTCGTCAAGATCGCCGCAGGGTTAGATGTTTCCATAGATGAACTTTTGAAATGATATGAAAAAAGCAGATTTTACAAAAAAATTTATAAATAAAATTGTCTGTGGCAGTGCCGTAGATGTAATGAAAGAAATACCGGACGGCTCGGTGCATTTGGTGATTACTTCGCCTCCTTACAACCTCAAAAATTCTACCGGCAACGGAATGAAAGACGGCCGTGGCGGAAAATGGGCAAACGCCGCCCTGCAAAACGGCTATTCGCACCATGACGATTGTATGCCTCACGACGAATATGTGAAATGGCAACGAGATTGTTTGACTGAAATGATGAGGGTTATCCCGTATGACGGCGCGATTTTTTACAATCACAAGTGGCGTGTACAGGGCGGCTTATTACAAGATCGCCAAGACATTGTTGGTGGGTTTCCAGTTCGTCAGGTCATAATTTGGAAACGGAAAGGCGGCCTCAATTTCAACGCTGGATATTTCTTGCCAACTTATGAAGTTATTTACCTTATCGCGAAGCCAAAATTCAAACTTTCAACAAAAGCGAACGCTCACGGAGATGTTTGGGATTTCACGCAAGAAATGAACAACGAACATCCGGCCGCCTTTCCAGTGAATTTAATTGACCGGATAGTTTCCGCCACGGACGCTAAAATTATTTTGGACCCGTTCATGGGTTCCGGCACAACGGCGATTTCCGCGATAAACTTCAAGCGAAATTATATCGGGATTGATATTTCACCGGAGTATTGCGAAATGGCACGAAAAAGAATAAAAGAACATCAAGCCCAATCTAAACTTTGGTAATACTATGGCAAAGAACAAACCTAAAACTTATACAAAGCCGGAACTAATAGCAAAGCTGAAAGAAATATCGGCGATGGGTTTTATTTCCAACGCACGGCGAGGAAATGCCGGAGGCATTGGCAATACACTTGAAGATTTACTCGGTATTAAAGAAAATAATCTGCCGATTCCGAACGCCGCCGAGTGGGAATTGAAAGCACAGCGTCTCAATTCAACCTCGCTCACAACGCTGTTTCATATCGAGCCCTCGCCGCGCGCAATTCGTTTTGTGCCACAAGTGCTCCTGCCTAAATACGGCTGGGCACACCAAGAGGACGGGAAAAAATATCCGAAAGGAGAGATGAGCTTTCGGCAAACAATTCACGGACAATCACGGAGTGATCGTGGCTTCAAAGTCGTGATTGACCGAAAGGAACGAAAGATTTTGATTTCGTTTGACGCAAAGAGTGCTGACTTACGGCACAAAACGTGGGTTGAGTCGGTGAAAAAGCGTGTTGGTCTTGGCGAGCTTGACCCACAACCATACTGGGGTTTTGACGATTTGGAACACAAGGCCGGAACAAAACTACTCAATGCTTTTTATGTTCAGGCCGAAGTGAAAATCGTTCGGAAAAAAGAATTTTATTATTACACAAAAGTGATGATGTTGCAGAAATTTAACTTTGAGGGATTTTTGAAAGCGTTAGACGAAGGAAAAATCCTTGTGGATTTTGACGCTCGCACCGGACACAATCACGGCACAAAATTTCGTATGAGGCAGGACGCTTTGCCGATGTTGTATGAAAAACAAACTATCATTCTATGAAATTGCTTTCTCTTACAATTAAAAACTTTCGGAGTATTGAGGAAGAAACTTTTAATATCGCGGAAGTAGATGGCACTCATACTTTTACGCTCATTGGTATAAACGAATCCGGCAAAAGTAGCTTTTTGAAAGCTGTTTCGTTGATAGATAACGATGACGAAAAAGTTATTTTTCCAAAAGATTTTTTTGAGGAAAGTGAACCAATAAGCATCACTCTCAATTATCAGTTTGAGACACAGGATGAAAAAGAACTCAAAAATGCGCTTACAGAAAAAGGATTTGAAAGAGATATTCTTTCAAAAATAAAGATCGATAAATTGGCGGTTTGTGCGACTTTTGATCCGGCGGCAAATGCACCCAAAAAAGTTTTCGACCAGATCGTCTTACAGAAAAAAGTTTTTGAGGACTATACTTTGCAGGGCGATAAACCAGTTAAAAAAGACCCGCAACAAACACAAGAAGATTTTGACCTTGAAAAATACTTTGAAGCACATCTGCCAAAGTATTTTTGGAAAATTGCCCACCGCATTGTTTTTTGGAAATCAGATAGTAAGCACCTCATCAACGAGCAAATAAACTTAGACGCATTTGCCGCCGGTCCAGAAAATATATCAATTCCACTAATAAACTGTTTTGAGCTGGCGGGTATTAGTCAGGATGATATTCCAGCACAAGTAGCAAAGCTCAAAACTGATTCTGCAGAAATTAATAATTTACAAGAGAAGCTTGGTGATAAGGTTACGGCACATATTAAAAAGGTGTGGCCGAAGCACCCTGTAAAAATCAAATTCCAAATAGATAACTCCTTGCTATCATTTCTCGTTGAAGACGAAAAAGTTAAATACAAATCAAAAACAACAGAACAAAGGAGTGATGGCTTTCGTCAATTTATTTCCTTTTTGCTAACTATTTCGGCAGAAAGCGCAACGAACCAACTCTCTAATTCGTTGTTATTGCTTGATGAACCTGAAACGCATTTGCATCCACAAGCACAGGAATACTTGAAGGACGAGTTGATTAAGATAACGAGAAATGACGAGAACAACATCGTTTTCTTTGCTACGCACTCAAACTATATGATTGATAAAGACCACATCGAGAGATGCTTTAGAGTTTCCAAACAATCAAATAGGAAAACGAAGTTGGAAAAGATCGAACTAGGGAAAACCTCATATTCGGAAGTGAACTACGAAGTTTTTGGCATACCATCGTCCGATTATCACAATGAGTTGTACGGCTATTTAGAAGAAATAGAAAAAGCAAAACTGGACGCTTTGCCAAAAACTAAAAAATGGAAGAATAAAAAGACGAACGGGACAGAAGATGTATCTTTGGCAACCTACATTAGACACTCCATTCATCATCCGGAAAACACTCAAAATACAAAATTTACACCCGAAGAACTTCAGGAATCTATCGAAAAATTACGAGAACTGAAGTACGGTAAAAAATAGTATAATGATGTCGCCGCCAAAATTTCCGTTCGTCCCCGAAAGGGAATGGCGGAATGGGGGTGTGGGGGGAATTCCGCCATTCCCTTTCAAAAAATAGAGGCCAGCCCCGCCGCCTTGCTTGTCAAAGCAAAGCACCACAGAAAAATACTCTTTTCATTAGGAGAAAAAGAAATCCGGCGCGCGCAAAATGAAAAGAGCAAAGAGTATTTTTCTGTGGT
>JACPHB010000012.1 GCA_016188835.1 Parcubacteria group bacterium | reverse complement strand
CCGCGAGGCAATATAGCCGCTTTTCGCTGCTGCCGGGCTTGGATTCGAACCAAGATACTCGCCTCCAAAGGGCGATGTCCTACCGTTAGACGACCCGGCAATAATTACTTATTATAAATTATTTTTGCCGATTTGACAATAATATTAATGAGATTACGAGGAAATTATTTCTTTAACAATATCGCCTGGCTCTTGAGACATTAAATCTTCTGCGTATTTGCGCACTTGTTTTTTTTCTTTAACCGAATCCCCCTTAATAGCGCGGTATAAACCCAAAACCGTTTCTGCCTGCGATTCAAAAATTTCTTCACCCAAATCCATTTTAAGCATTTCTTTATTAATACGAACCCCGTTTTCGTCACGAACAAAAAGTTGGCGCTCGTCGAGATAATTCAATAACGCAACAGCGCTTCGATGGTACGCGCCAAGCTCGCCATTTGAAGGAAATCTCGCGCAATTTACCGCATCAATGATAATGGAAAGGTTGATTGCTTCTTGCGGAAATTGTGGAAAATTTTTTCTTGCGTATTCCCGAGATGTTTCGGAAAGGGTAGCCGACGAAAGAAGGTCCGCTTTATGCTCCTCAATACTCTCATATATGCCTCTGCCAAAATTATTTGCCGCGGATTCGTCAATTTCCTCATATATTTTATGCCCCAACTCATGATTTACCACCTGTTGTTCCATAACATTAAAAAATGCGGGTGAATCAATAATCGCGTCCCATTCATTTCCGAATATTTTTTTAAACACTTCTTTTCCCGGTGTAAACAATTCGGCCTTTTCGCGATTTCTTATGATAAAAAATGAGTCTCCCCAAACAAGAGCTTCCGCGCGAAGAGTCATATTTACACCAAATGATCCTATATCATCACATACTATCGGATTGGTTTTTCTGATGCGATCGTCATCAGCCTGTGAAATATGTTCAGGAAAGCTACGCTTGATAACATCGGCAAAAAAAGTTACGTTGTCTTTTAATTTTAAAGAATCATTCAGCTCATGGGGAGATTGCCACAAAACACGCAATTCCGGATCAAAACCCAAGTCAACACCGCTAGTTTCAACATAACTACCGGTTGCGGGAACAATAATTAGCGGATGATTAGGATGTTTTTCCGTAAAATCTTTAAATGCGTTTAGAGCTCGGCGAACAAAACGTTTTCGCCATCTTTGCGTATAAACTTCTCCGGTATTTGACACCGGACGGTAAGATTGAGAAAGGTTTTTGATATAAATGAGGAAGTCATTTCCTGATTCTCCAAAAACATTTTCTGCGCCTTTTTGTAAAAGACTTTTCTGCAAACGTTCAAGGGTCGCGGTAACGCACAACGACTCCCGCGCGGCATCAACGGGCCTCTCCGGATATTTTTCACCCTTCATCGCCCTGATCTTGAAACGCAAAAATTCATTATCAACAGACGAAAATCCGCGAAGAAGTTCCGCAATGATATCGCGCTGGTCGGGCGTCATGCCCAAAATAGAAAGTTTTTCCGCGTTCATTTTTTCAAGTATTGTTGCAGTAAGGTTAGAACGGGCCTTCTCCACAACCAGCGCCAAGCTCAGCGCGACGACCATGTTTCTGTCAGACAATTGGAAATCAATTTCAGAGAAATCGCGTTTTACAACTGCTTTTAATATCGCGAGCTGATCTTCTCCCGTAAAGCTACTCTGATGAAGAATCGCGGACAAATTTTCAGTTGCCCGCATGGCAACTTTTTCTTCCACGCCTTGAACCAATGTATCCACAGAACGCATCTCCTCGCCAATCTCAAAATCTTCCTTAAGTCCGGGGTATTTATGGGCAAATTTTAATGACAAATGCCAAGTTTCAGCATCAGGAAATACGGGAGGACGTTCTTTTGCGATTTTTTCAGAACTAAATTGCGGAGTTCGTTCGTTCATCCCATCATCTTATCATTAATTCAAGAATTTTTAAAGGCGCGCATTCTATTTCTTCGTTATTTTTTTATTATTTTAAAAACCGCGGAGTCGGCATTTTCGTATCCAAGCGAGTAGTGCTGATCGTTTGAAAAATAATTGTATAAATTATCGTCAT
>JACPHB010000011.1:16783-24389 GCA_016188835.1 Parcubacteria group bacterium | reverse complement strand
AAATCTCCCGCTTCTCCTCTCCTCAAAACCTGAATCTCTTCTCCATGCTTAATATAAAATATATATTTTCATCATTTAAACTCAATAACTTAAAATTGGTTTATGAAACCACGGCTACCGAAAAAAACATCCCTGTCTATATATACGAAAACACTCAAGTGATGCCGAGAATCTATTTTGCTAAAAGCGTTAAATTTGTAAATCCTGAAAATGCGTTTGATGAACTGTTGAAAGTTAAAGATTTTCATAATTTAACTTTAATTGAGTGTCAAAAAGATTGTCCAAAATCAAAATTATTGATATCCGATATCAATATAGAGCTATTATTGATATCCGATATCAATAATTCAATAGTGAAAATTAAAACATCCGAAGAGGGTTGGTTAGTTTATTCTGATGCCAATCTTCCGACCTGGGAAGCGTATATAGACGGGCAGAAAACAGACATCTACACAGCTAATTATCTATTCAAATCCGTGTTTGTTCCGGAAGGGGAGCATGAAGTAGTATTTAAGTATCCGGGGCTGTGGGAGCAGGATAGGGCGGCGTTTAAGAATTTGATTTTCAATTTTTAATTTATAATTTTAAATAAATTTCCAATGATTCAATTCTCAATAAATAAATTGCTACTCATTATCTTACTATTTATTGTAGCGACACTTTTTATTTTTTGGCCGATATTATTTGGCGGGATGGTTGTAAATGATCACTATGGATTTGATTTGGGCACGTACAAGTTTTTTAAAGATTTCGGCGGCGAGTGGAAAGATCATTTATCACTAAAACTTTGGTGGCCGGATTATTTGGGCGGACTTCCGGTTTATGTAACGCAAATCAGCTTTTTCACTCCTTTATTTTTTATTTTATACAAATTCTTCAGCGGTTTCGCGGTTTATAACTGGCTGACCGTTTTTAATTTTATTTTTGGAGGCCTCGCGATGTATTGGTTTTGCCGGACTCTGAAACTTTCAAAAATTGCTTCTGCAGTTGGCGGCCTCGCTTATATTTTTAGCCAAAATAATATATATTGGGGATTAATTCCCGGTTTCAGCAATGTTTTTGTTTTTATCCCGCTGTTTTTTGGCGCTTTGCTTAAAATATCTGAAAATAGAAAAATTTTCTGGTTCTGGGGCGCTTTGATTGCCGCTTACGGCTTGACGGCGCCCAATACGCAAGTTGTTTTTTTTACTTTGGTAATTGGTTTTTTCTGGGCCGTTTTTTTAACTTGCTTTCATAATTTTAATTACGAAAGCAACAAGGCGGCAAAATTCAGGCCAATTTTGGGATACATAAGTTTTATTGCAGGCGGCGCAGTTTTAGCTTCTTTTTGGCTTTTGCCTACCATAAATTACATGCAGCTTTCTACAAGAGGCGAAGCTCTTAAATATGGAGATTTAGTTTTTGATTTTATGAGAATCGCCGACCCGTTAAGATTTATTTATCCATATATTGAACTTCCCCAATTTACCGGTTTGGTGAGTTTAGGCATTGTTCCGAATTATTATATTGGCGCAATGACTTTTCTTTTAGCCATCGCGGCGATATTTTTAGTGAGAAAAAATAAAATCATCGCTTTCTGGACCGGCGTTGCCGCTTTTTCGTTTTTGGTGCGCGTAAAGTGGACCGGTATATTTTGGGCGCTTCATTTTTTGCCTGGCTTTGATCGTTTCCGAGGAGCTTTTCATTGGGCATTTTTTGGTACCTTTGCTTTGGCGATTTTAGCCGGTTTTGCTCTTGATAATCTGGATAAAATAAAAGAATCGAGACATTTTGGGAAATTTATTAAATCACTTAAAATTTTTGGCTGGGCAAACATTGCCGCGATAGTGGGCATATTTTTAACTGGGTTATTTCGTAGTAAAATATTAGATACAATTTTTCAATTTTTTGACTCAAAAATTTATCAGGGAACCCGGAAATTCCCTTTAGAACATTACCATGGAGTCATTTCTTCGGAATTCAATAAATTTTTAAATGCTTTCAGTTTTAGTAATTATCATTTTACAATTTCTTTTTTAAGCGTATTGCTGGCGATATTGATTTTCGTTTTATATCAAAAAGGCAAAATCAACACGGAAAATTTTAAAAAATTTGCGCTTGTATTTGTTTTTTTAAATCTAATTTTTATTTGGCAAGGTTATTACAAATTTATTCCCATTTCAAAAATAACCGAATATCCCGATACCGTCAGTTTTATCAAAAATAATTATCCTAAAAATGAACATTACCGGTATTTCCGGTTTTATCCGCCGGAAATGTATCAGCAATTCTCGGTTTTCAGCGTCAAAGATTGGGATGATTATAAATTAAAAACCCTGGAATCAAATATTGGGCCGTATTTTGATATGGATGGTCTTGGCGGAAGCGAACCCGCCCTGTCGCGCCGCGTTGCCGATATGTTTAATGAAATCGGCCTTTCTGGCCCGACAACTATTTCCGGAAAACCCTGGATGTTATCGCCGGACCTATCTCTCTCCCAAAAAATCTCCCGCTTCTCTTCTCTTCAAAACCAAAATCTTTTCTCTATGCTCAACATCAAATACATATTCAGCTCATTCAAGCTGCCCAATTTCAAGCTAATTTATAAAACCACGGCTACCGAAAAAAATATCCCCGTATATATTTATGAAAATCCGAATGTTATGCCAAGAATCTATTTTGCTAAAAGCGTAAAGTATGTTAATTCCGAGAGTGTATTTGAGGAATTGTTAAAAGTTAAGGATTTTAGAGAATTATCTTTGGTTGAATGCGTTGATAATTGCCCTAAACCAAGCTCCAAGCTCCAAGCTCCAAGCTCTATAGTTATTGAAGAATTCCAATCTCAACTCGTTAAAATCAAAACAAAAACCAGTCAAGGCCAGTGGTTAATATACAGCGACGCCAACTTGCCAACCTGGGAGGCGTATATTGATAATAAAACTACTCCGATTTACACCGCCAATTATTTATTCAAATCCGTATTTGTTCCGGAAGGAAAGCATGAAGTAATGTTTAAATATCCTGGGCTGTGGGGGCAGGATAAAGCGGCGTTTAAGAATTTGATTTTCAATTTTTAATTTAATCTGGACTAACGACGAAAACATATTGGCCTTCAATGTTTCTGATTTCCGAAATGCCATTTGGCAGAGTTTTTTTAATTTTACCGTGAATATTTTCTATTTCTGTTTTATTATCGGCAATTACAAACGAATAAAAAGGATATTCCGATATTTTTCGTAGCCACCAAAAATCAACCAACAAATCGCGGCCGTTTGCGAAATCAATTTTTAGCATCCCGAAGTAATAGTCAAGGTAAAAAACAGGAAATTGGTTTCTCCATATAGAATATGGATCTTGCGGTATAATACGAAATGCAACTTTTTCTTTTCCAGGCTCTATTGATTGAATTGTTTTTGAAAAATCAATAATTTTCTGATTGGGGCGATTATTCGGCCAGTCCTTTACGTAAGCTAATGTGCTGTAAAATTGCGTCGACCAAAGCATTAATATTGTTGCCGTTAAAATTCCAAATGAAACCGTTTTATATGCGCCGGATTCTTTTTGTTTAAAGATATTTATTATAAAAACACTGGCTGCTCCGATTAAAAGCCCCCAGAACGGTGCGGCAAGAACTCCCTGATACGGCCATCCTCCGGTTGCGTTTATGAAAAACGGCTGAATAATGGCGGCAATCGCCACAACAAAAACAATTTTAAAGTAATTAAAATCAAGGCCAATTTTTTGCCTGAATTTCCAGAGGATTGCGAAAATTGCGGCGGCGCTTGCCAAGGTAAGGATTGTTTTTTTAAAAATAAAAACCGTTTTTACCGATGTCATCGAGTAAAATGGCGCGATCAAGCCGACTACAAAATTTTTAATACCCCTAAATGTTCTTTCGGCATAAACATGGCTATAGTCGTTTATCATATTTTGAAATCCCAGATACCAAGTATTTTGAATAATTTGCAGTGTGAATCCCAATATCGGGGCCAAAGTCCAGAATAGCCATTTTTTCCAAAGGAACTTTTTCAAGATAAAAATATCAAGCAAAACCAAATAGGCGAAAATATAAAAAGTGACGTCGTAAGACAATAGCGACGAAATAAAATAAACCCCCCAAATTATCAGATTATATCGCCGGTATTTTTTTTGATTTTCAAAATTATTATAAGCCAGAATGCCTAAAGTCATTATCAAGAACATTGATAAGGCGCTCCATGGCGGTGTTTGAACAGAATCGGCGTAATTTAGAAAAGTAATCGAGAAACCGTAATAGATTGAAGCGATTACGGCGATTTTTTTATCAGTAACCGATTTTATAAACCAATAAAAAAAATATAATGCCAAAAGAGAAATGGAAAGGGCGAAAAGCCTAAGCAATGCTCTTTGGTTAATGCCCGACTTTTGTAAAATGAAATAGGGGACGAGATAAAGCGGAGGATAGTGCGTATAATGGGTGCGGCCGCGGCTTATGTTGCCGCCCAAATCGTCTATCGGGCGATTTCTGAATTCCGGATAATCCAAATATTGAGTTATTTTACTGTAGGGATAAATCTGTTGTAAAAAGTAATTTTTTACAAACCCATCGCGAATCCAATACTCGTTTGATATTATTACCTGTGCCGAAGCAAAACCCCAGCCGTCCCAGCCATTTTCATCAAATGCTTTAATTCCCAAATAAACTCCTAAAATCAAGATAATTATCAGTATGGAAAGATTTTTTTTTATTATGTCTGCCATTCAAAAATTATATATTAATTTTGACACAAGTCAAAAAATATTATAAAGTATTTAGCAATCGATAAAATAGTTATTTAAAAACAAAAAGGAGGTTTTTCATGCGCCCGGCTTTAGATGAAAAGAAAGTGTGTTTTATCACTTGTCCGTCGGCGTTTAACGCTTATACGGGCACCGCTATTAACGCGGCAACTCAGGTTTATCCTTATTTGCCATACCAATATTTATCTGCCTGGTTAAAGAAGCTTGATATGGGATTTAAAACCAGTGCCTTGGATATGGGTGTTGAGTATAACCCGTGGCAGATCTTGGGAAATTATCTCAAGCGCGAACGGCCAAAATATCTTGGATTATCTTTTACGACGCCGTTGTATTATGAGGCAAAACTTATCGGTATGGTAGCCAAAGATCTTCTTGGCCCGGAACTTGTTTTGGTTCATGGAGGCGTTCATGCTTCCGCTTTATGGAACGAAAGTTTAACCGACAGTATGTGCGATGTTGTGGTTACCGGAGAAGGAGAAGTAACTTTTGGAGAAATATGCCAAGGCAAGCCGTTTAATGAAATTTCTGGCATTGTTTATAGAGAAGATAATGGCCGAAGGCAACTGCTTGGCGCCGAAGAAATCGTAAGCCGCATTCAAAAAGGCGAGTCATGCTATGATATTCAGTTGGGCGCCGTTGTTTCAGATAGAGAGCCGTCTCTAAAGAAAACATTTAACCGTCCGTTTATTAAAGACGCGAAGAAAAGTTTGGACGATCTGCCTTTCCCTGATATGGATCTTTATGACGTCTATAAATATAAAAATTCCACTATTATTGCCAAGGGTTATCCTATGCAGCAGGTTGAGACAAGCCGAGGTTGTCCTTTTACTTGCAACTTTTGTAGTGCGGAAGACGCTTACAGGGTAATGAGCCCGGGATATGTTATTGAACTCTACAAATTTCTTATTAGTAATGGCATAAAAGAATTCAGAATTATTGATGACCAGTTTTTGACCAATGTTAAAAGAGGCAAGGCCATTGCTTCTGCAATGCTTGAGGCCGGAATAAACATTCCTTGGAATATGGCTAACGGCGTCAGGGCCGATAGAGTAGACGAAGAATTTCTTGAAATGGCCGCAAGGACCGGTTGCTACCAAATCGGCGCTGGCTATGAGAGCGGTGATCAAAAAGCCCTTGATTCAATCCAGAAGTCGCTTGATGTCGATAAAAGCGTAACTTGCATGGCGATGATTAAGAAATATGGCATTGAAACGGTGGGATTTTTCATGATTGCCACTCCCGCCGACACCGAAGAGTCAATGAAAAAAACTATTAATTTCGCGAAGAAGTTAATGCCGGATTTTGCCAAAGTTACGGTTTGCATTCCATTTCCCGATACGCGGCTTTATGCCGATTACGAACGCAAAGGATTAATTTTAAGCAAAAAGTGGGACGACTATAACATTCATAAAGCCATCGGCGTTTATAGGCATCCCAACGGATTAACGCCCAAAGTTATTGATAGGTATTATTGGAAATTTTACAGAGAGTTTTATTTTAACCCCCGCTATATGTGGTGGAAGGGCTTAAAAAGCTTGCGAGATGGCACTTGGATTAGGAATTTAAATTTAGGCAGAAAAGTATTTTTGGCAAAACTGATGCCCGATGATCCGAAAAAGTGGGTCAAGTCAAGTTAAAATTAATAAACCCCGATAATTATCGGGGTTTTATTTTTTTTAGTTATTAAACCGCTTCCTGGCAAATCACGCAAAAATCCGTATTTTCGGAGCATACTTCGCAAATTTGAGAATTTTCATAATATACTGGCGTAGTTTCTTTGGAATTATTGTGCATCAGACAAGTTTTATCTACCGGTTCCGCCAGACGGGGTTCATCTTTGTGTTTTTCACAAAGCATTATTTTACTCCCATTGCTCTATTTAAAATTAATCCCGCTTTGTCTATATCGTTTACTTCGTTTAAATCCGTTTCGCTAAAATCGGCTTCACTGCAGTCAGCATTCCACAAAATGACTCCTTTCATGCTTTTTACGCGGACAAATTTTGTTCTTATGGCAATCACATCTTTAAAGTTAGCGCGTTCCAAATCAGAGCCGGAATAATCGGCTTCAGAAATAATAGCGCCCGCCCAAGTTGACGAGTTGCATTTCGCATCGCTAAAATCTGCGCCTTGCGCCTGCACTTGATTGAAAATCGTTTCTACCAAAATCGTTCTTTTGAAATTTCCTTTTTTAATATTAGAGTTGCTGAATTCCGTATCTTCAAGATCCATTCCTTCCAAAATAGCGCTTTCTAAATCCTGATCGCTTAGGTTAGCTCCCTTAAGAGGCAATCCTCTTAAGTCCTTACCCCTAAAAGTGCGGTAAGGATAAATAAATAATAATTCCATTGTGTTGCGGTCGAATATCCTTATCATTTTCCGTCTCCTGTGCTGGAGTGCCTTGTGCCGTCAGGTAGTATTGCTCCGTCAAATCGGGCGCGAAAATCCCGGGCGACTTTTTCCAAATTTATGGCGTTTCTTAAATCGGCATTGTCAAACCTTACCCGTTCAATATTGGCGTTCTCAAAATCCGTTCCATGAAAAATGGCTTCCATGCATTGAGCGTACGGCATATAAGCATTTTTTAAGTTGGCGCCAGAAAAATCTGCGCCGCGGCAGTGAGCATATTCCAAATTAATTCCGCCAAGATCCATGTTTCTAAAATCAACTTTGGTAAGATTTTTGTTTTTTAAATCGGCGCCGACCAATGTATCGGCTTCATATACAAGCATAACTTTGCCGTCAAGATTTTTGATTTCAACCGGCATTTTGTTCTCCTTTTTAAGGTGCAATCTGAATTTTTGTATTCTACAATGAAATTTAAAAATAGCAAATTTTTATTTGACGTT
>JACPHB010000011.1:0-16770 GCA_016188835.1 Parcubacteria group bacterium | reverse complement strand
AATCACGGTCTTTAAAAAATTAAAAGGAGTGAGGAAAACATGAAAGCTCTGGTAACCGGCGGCGCCGGATTTATTGGAAGCCATTTAACCGAAAGATTGCTGAATTTTGGGCATGAAGTCGCGGTGATTGATTTAAGCACTGCGTCGTATCGCAATCTTGGCCATATTAAAGAAAATCGCCGTCTTAATTACTTTTGTATGGACATCGGAAAATATAATTCTTATGAAACCATTGTAAAGCTTTTAAAGACATATAAAATTGATTATATTTTTCACTTGGCGGGCATGGCCGATATTGTGCCATCTATCAACAAACCGGTTGATTATTTTAACGCCAATGTTGCGGGAACGATTAATATGCTTGAGGCGGCGCGTCAAGCCGGAGTTTATAAATTCGTATACGCCTCATCTTCTTCCGTTTACGGCATTCCCGGTTGGGATGATATTCCGACTTCTGAAAAAGCTCCGATTGATCCTCAATATCCTTACGCTGAAACTAAGTATCAAGGCGAACGCTGGGTAAGCCATTACCATCAAGTGTATGGGTTACCGACCATTTCTCTGCGGCTTTTCAACGTTTATGGGCCGAGATCAAGGACCACCGGAACCTACGGCGCCGTGTTTGGAACTTTTCTGGCTCAGAAAATCAATGGCCAACCGCTTACGGTTGTGGGAGATGGTAAGCAGTCAAGGGATTTTGTTTTTGTTAAAGATGTTTGCGACGCTTTTACGAAAGCATCCGAAGCAAGATTTTCCGGCGAAGTATTTAATGTTGGTGCCGGAGAGCCGAAGACGATTTTGCAACTTACTAAACTTTTGGGCGGGGAAGTTGCTCATCTTCCTGAAAGACCGGGAGAACCGTATATTACTTGCGCCAATATTTCTAAAATTAAAGCAATGCTCGATTGGCAGCCGATGGTTTCTTTTGAAATGGGAGTGAAAATTATGCTTGATAATATTAATTACTGGAAAGACGCGCCGGTTTGGACTCCGGAAACCATTAAAGAAGCCACAAAGCCATGGTTTAATTTCTTAGGAAAGGGAGGCAAAATTGAACAGCGATGCCGCGGTTAAAACATATAAAGAGTTGAGAAATTTAGGCATCAGGGAAGCAGGCGGTTATTTTCAAAAACTTTCGGAATTTTTGAAAGAAACAAAAGCAACTTCTGGTTGCAGAGTAATTGAAGTTGCTGAAGCCATGAATTCGCTCATTTATTATCTTAAGAAAAACCAACTCTTTAATAAAAAAATTATGGTTATTGGTAATGGCGGTTCCGCGGGAATCGCGATGCACGCGCTAGAGGACTATGCTAACATTGGAGGTTTAAAAACCACGGATTTTTACGGTCCGGCGCTGCTTACCTGTATGGCGAACGATTATGGTTACGAAAACGTTTTTAGCAAACCAATCGAAATGTTCGTCGAACCGGACGACATGCTTTTTGCCATTTCAAGCTCCGGAAAATCGCCTAATATTCTCAACGCCTGCGAATCGGCTTTGGCTAAAAATTGCGACGTAGTAACGTTTTCCGGGTTCAGTCCCGATAATCCGTTAAGAAAACTGGGCCGTATGAATTTTTACGTTCCTTCAACTCATTATGGATTCGTGGAACTGGCGCACCAGGTATTAATCCACTGCATTTTAGATCTTTTCATCAGAGATAAAATTTATGAGGAAGAAAGAGAACTGTTGGGTTAGAATTTTTACCCCACACTTATGCATAAGTGTGGGGATTTTTTTGAAACTATTTGCCAATATGGCGGTTTTAATGTATTATGTGGCAAATATGTACTTCGGCTTTGCTCAGTACCATGAGCTTGTCGAATGGTTGTTTTAAAACTTAAAAAATGGAGGTATAAATGTCTGACAAAATGAGAATTTTATTCGGAATGCGCGATGACGGTGATATGACGGAGCCGATGAGTATTATGCTTCTTTCGGCTTTGGCCAAAAAGCATGCCGATTCTCTAACCGGCCTTTGGGTTATGGAGCGCGACGATCTCGCGCAAACTTTAAAGAAATTCCGCCCGGATATCGTTGCTTTCAGCGGCATCACCGGTTCTCATAAATATTATCTTGAAGCGGCCGAGCGAGTTAAGGTCGTTGATAAGCATCCTAAAATCATTGTCGGCGGGCCCCACTTTACTTTTTTCCCCGGTGAAATTTTACGTAATGAATCTTTAGACGCTCTTTGTGTCGGCGAAGGAGATGATGCCTGGGTAGAGTGGCTTAAGGCACTTGAAAATAACCTTAATCCAAATGAAATTCCCAATATGATTACTCGGGAAAATATGGATCGGGTATTGAAAAATCCTAAAGGCCAAATTTCACCATTGAATATTTTGAATCAAAGTAATTCTTTTATTCCCGGGATGGTTGATTATAGTTTAGACCCGAAATTTATGAGAGGAAGAAAAACCGATCTTGACGATTTACCTTTTTTAGATCGAGGGTTGGTATATGACAATACCGAATTTCTTTACCGCTATAAGCGAACTATCATGGCTTCTCGGGGTTGTCCGTTTCGCTGTACCTATTGCTTTGAACATCAATGGAATGCGCTTTATAAAACCGTTAAAAATCCCGGCGCCATAAGACAGCTATACGGAGTTGACCGCCTGCTTGATGAAATTGAAGATTTTACAAAGCGTTATGACACGCGGTTTATAAAATTCTATGACGATGTTTTTCCGCCCTTCCCGAACGTTAAAGAAAAGGCCTGGCATGAAGAATTTTGCGAAAAATACCCTAAGCGCATCGGATTGCCTTTTCATGTTTTAACTCGTTGCGACTTGGTCGTTGATCTTCTTGAAAAAGGCAAAATTGATATTTTCAAGGACTGGAAAAAAGCCGGCATGGCTTCGGTTACGATGTCAATTGAATCGGGTAATCAGTTTATACGCGATCATGTCGTAATTCGCGATATGACCAAGTATGACATTAAGACCGCTTTTGCTCACGCCCGGAACATCGGCCTATATGCTTTCGCAAATACGATTTTAGGCATTCCTACTATTATTGTTCCGAAGATCGATGACCCGGATTTTGATAATAAGCTGAAAGAAACGGAGCGGCAGTGTAAAATTTTAAGGGAAGTCAACCATCGCAAAATTGATTTAGAGGCGGTAGAAAAAACCGCTTCCGATTGGTTTGTTGACCCGTATGAAAAGCGCAAATATATCGTTGATTTTTTGAAGTCCGCAGGTCTTCACGAAAGTTTTAAGGATTACGACAGGGATTCGCTGAGTTTTAGTTTGGCTCAAAAGCCGGGATTTTTAGAGTTTGCTACCCTGGCTCCTTATCCAAAGACCAAGGCCACTGAATGGTCTATCGCTATTGGAGCTTTTGATGGCGATTTTGGGAAATTGCATTCAAGCTATCAGGCAGGTTCTCATATGAATTGTTTTGATCTTGAATATAAACAGGTCATGCATCATTATGCGCTTTTCGGAAGTTTTCTGGTGCTTTTTGCCGGAAGCCGCAACAGGTTTATGAGGATTTTATATCGGCCGATGCAAAAACTATGTTTGGATTATTTAGCCGAAATTAAGCATCCTCGGGCTACCCGGTTTTACGGTTGGCTTTACACTATCTCCAAGGCCTATATGCATTACACAAGAATTTATCCCATTAAGTACAGCTTTAAAGAAAAATTACAATTCTTTAGGGAAATGATAAATCTTGATTTCTTCAAGCATTTTAAGGAAAGAAAAAACAAGCCCCTCGAAAAAGCTCAGGGCAAGCCCTTGCGGCGATCAGAACGCCTTGGCCAAACGCTGGGCGGCCCGCCTTCAATTTAAAAATTTAAAAACAACGGATGATTGACATCCGTTTTAATTTTGTTGTATATTTTTTACAAATTTTTTGCAGTAGGTTGTACTTTAAAAATAAAATCAGAAAGCGAGGGCGAGATGGCTCTTAACCAAAAAATTAAAAATCTTGACGAGCTTGTTTTAATACTCCAAAAATTGAAAAATGAAGGTAAAAAAATTATTCATTGCCACGGGGTTTTTGATTTAATGCATCCCGGCCATGTGCGGCATTTCCACGCCGCTAAAGCCTTGGGCGATATATTAGTGGTAACTGTTACGCCTGACAAGTATGTCAATAAAGGACCGGACAGGCCGGTATTCACGGAAGAATTAAGGGCGGAAACAATTGCCGCTCTTGAATGCGTCAATTATGTCGCCATTAACCTTTGGCCGAAAGCCGCGGAAACTATCATAAAACTAAAGCCGGATATTTATGTAAAAGGCAGTGATTATGCCGAGGCCGACAAAGACGAAACCCGCGGTATTTTTCTTGAGCGAGAAGCCGTTGAATCAATCGGCGGCCGGATTCATTTCACCGACGAAATTACCTTTAGTTCCAGTTCGCTTATCAACGAGTATTTCGAGGTTTATCCCGAACCGGCTAAAAATTTTCTTAAAAATTTCCGCAAACAATATAATGCTGATGAGGTTATCGCTAAACTTAAGAATTTAAAAAATTTGAAAGTTTTGGCGATAGGTGAAACGATTTTAGACGAGTATGCTTTTGTTGCCGCTATGATCAGCAAACCGGCTAAGGGAAATCATATTGCGGCTCGTTTCTTAAGCGAAGAAACTCACGCCGGCGGTATTTTGGCCTGCGCCAATCATTTGGCGAATTTTTGCGGCGAAGTAGATTTAATAACAACCATTGGAAATGACGGAAAAGAAGAATTTGTCAGGTCTCACCTAAAATCAAATATTAATTTAAATTTGATTATCAACGATGAAGCGCCGACAATTATAAAAAAGCGCTTTGTTGATAATGCGTTTTTGAATAAATTATTTGAATTATATACGATTAACGATCAACCATCATCGAAGTTGGAAAGAAAAATTAAAAACTGTTTAAATGACGCTATTTTCAAGATAAGACATTATGATTTAGTTTTGGTTTTAGATTATGGACACGGTTTATTCACGCCATCGCTCAGACAGCTTATTTGCGCCATGCCGCAATTTTTAGCGGTAAACGCGCAAACCAATGCTGCTAATATGGGATTTAATCTGATAACCAAATATCCGCGCGCCAATTATTTTTGCCTTGACGACAGGGAATTACGCATGGCTTTTGCCGATAATCACGGTAATATCCGCGATTTGATAAAAAATTTAGCCGATAAATTATATGGAGGAGGCATTACGGTAACGCGGGGCCATCTCGGCGCCTTAACTTACGATGCCAAGAGACAAGAGTTTTTTGAAGTTCCCGTTTTATCACAAAAAATTGTTGATACCACCGGAGCCGGAGACGCTTTTTTGGCTCTTACTGCGCCCTGTGTGGCGCAAGGTTTTCCGATGGACTTGGTTGGTTTTATCGGCAGCGCCGCCGGGGCTTTAGCCGTAGGTTATCTGGGCAATCGCTCCGCGGTTGAGGAGGCGCCGCTTTACAAATTTATCACGGCATTACTTAAATAAAGTTTTGAAACGAAGTTGACAACAACTTCGTTTTTTATTATTATGTTTCTCATAAATTTTGAACTTTAAAAATTGAAAGGAAACAAGAATGCCACAAAGAATTTTGGTAATAGGCGGCGCCGGATATGTCGGTAGCACTTTAGTGCCAAAACTTCTTAATCAAGGCCATCGCGTTACAGTTTTAGATACTTTTTGGTTTGGCAAAGCTGTTTTTGATGAATATTTAACAAAGAATCTTTATCGTTTCAGGCAGTTGTTTATGATGGAAGGGGATATTCGCAATTGCGATTTGGGAAAAATTATGGCTGATGCCGATTGCGTTATCCACTTGGCTTGTATTTCCAACGATCCCAGTTTTGAACTCAATCGCGATTTGGGCCGGTCAATCAATTACGATGCTTTTTTGCGTGTTATTGATGCCGCCCAAAAGGCGAAAGTAAAACGCTTTATTTTCGCATCAACTTCAAGCGTCTACGGCATCAAGAAAGAAGAAAATGTAACCGAGGACTTAGAGCTTGAGCCGATCACTGATTACTCAAAATACAAGGCGTTTTGTGAAATGGAACTGCGGATGATTCCTGCGGAAAAATTGCCATGGGTGATTATTCGGCCGGCGACGGTTTGCGGCTACGCGTCGCGCCTGCGGCTTGATTTAACGGTCAACATTCTTACAATGGCAGCTTTAACAAAAGGAAAAATCACCGTTTTGGGCGGCAGCCAGAAAAGGCCGAATATTAATATTAAAGATATGGCCGATTTATATGTTCAACTAATTAAAGAACCGGATGAAAAAATCGTCGGTCAAACATTTAATGCTGGAGGAGAAAATTTGTCCGTAATGGATATCGCGATTTTAGTGCAAAAATTCTTACAAGATTTTAGGGATAAAAAAGTTGAAATTGAAATTAAACCAACCGACGATTTGCGTTCTTATCACGTTTCATCAGAAAAAATAAAGCGTGAACTTGGCTGGCAAGTGCTATTCAATATGCAAGATGCTATCTGGAGTTTGGTAGACGCTTTTGAAAAAGGTAAAATTCCCAATCCAGACGATCCCAAATATTACAACATCAAAACAATGCAAAAACTTAACATCAGCTAAGCCAAAGGAAAGGGGCAAAGCATGGAAAAGATGAAGGTTCCTTATAACTATTTGAGTGACCAATTTCCTTCCGGAGGCGTCTTATTAAAAAACATTTTGGCTGACATCGAAAAACTAGCAGAGAGCGGTGAGTTTACTCTCGGCCCTCAAGTTCGGGAATTTGAAGAAAAATTTGCCGCTCTTTGCGGCGTTTCGCACGCTATTGGTATCAATTCCGGCACCGACGCCTTGATTCTTATTTTAAAAGCGCTTGGCATTGGGCCCGGCGATGAAGTAATCACCGTTCCCAATAGCTTTATTGCGACGGCTAACGCGATCTTATTTGTCGGCGCAAGACCCGTTTTTGTTGATGTTGATGATGAATATTTGATGGATATCAATTTGGTAAAAGCGGCGATTACACCGAGAACCAAGGCAATTCTTCCGGTTCATCTTACCGGAAACCCGGTTTTTATGCCCGATCTGATGAGCCTTCGCCTTCATACTGGGACCTATGAAATATCTCCTTATATAATTGAAGATGCGGCCCAAGCGGTTGATGCCGATATTAATAGTAAGAAGGTTGGCAGTTGGGGAGTTGCCGGCGAGTTTAGCTTACACCCGCTGAAAAATTTGAATGTTTGGGGCGATGGCGGAATGGTTACCACAAACAGTGGTGAATTGGCCGAAAAAATCCAGCTGATGAGAAATCATGGCTTGGTTTCGCGCGATGTTTGCGATATGTTTGCTGGCAATTGCCGTTTGCATACCATTCAGGCGGTCGTAGGTCTGCAGCTCATGCCCGACGTTCGTAAGGTTTCTGACGCCAGAATTAAAAACGCCGCCATTTATGATGCGATTCTTAGAGATACTAGCGGCGTAGTTATTCCGCCGCGTTCGTGGCAAAAAAGGCACGTTTATCATACTTATGTCATTCAGGTTGATTGGCGAGAAGGATTAGTTGAGTTTTTAGCTGATAATGGTGTGGAAACAAAGATTCATTATCCGGCGCCGATTCATCTTCAGAAGCCCTATGTGGAACTCGGTTATAAGATGGGCGATTTTCCGAAGTGCGAAGCGCAGGCGAAAAGAATTTTAAGCTTGCCGATTCATCAGTATTTAACCAAAGAGCAAATTTATTATACCGCTAAATTAATCCGCAAGTTCTATGGCCATGCCCCTTGGATGTAAGGTGGATTTAAAAACCAATAGGAAAATTTTACCGCTTGAAGATTTGGTGGTGAAAATTATTGGTTTAAGATGCGCTCACTCTTGTCAGAAAATTGTTCTTACCACCGGCGTTTTTGATCTGGTTCATCCGGGCCACATTGATTATTTTGAGAAAGCCAGTTCGTTTGGCGATGTTTTGGTGGTTTCGGTGGTTGATGACGAATTTGTAGAGAAGGGTCCCGATCGGCCGATTTTTGGCCAAGATTTGCGGCTAAGCTGGCTGGCGGCTTTAGAAGTTGTTGACTATGTCGTTTTAAACGGCGATTTTGGCCCGTGGAAAGTTATGAAAGCGATTAAGCCCGATGTGTACGTGAAGGGCTATAATTTATCTCTCGGAATAATTCAAGATATTTCCTTAATGAGGGATTTAAACGGGCAAACCGTTTTGATTCCGGAAATAATGCATTCAACCGAAATTTTTGCGTCCCTTCGGGACGTCTCCCGTAGGGAGAAAAAATAAAAAAGACCCCATAACGGGGTTTTTAATTAACCCATTCAATAAACTCAGGGTTAATATTTTCTAACCAATAAACCAACGGTTTTAGCCAATTCATCAAGAAGCCGCGAAGTCATAAGATCAATTTTTATTACGCCTTCCTCCCTTTTTTTCAGCAAATTTTTCAGGTCAAATATTTCTACTTGAGTCCTTTCGTTTTTACCGCTAATCATCCTATTTTTGTTTATAACCATATTAGCATTGATTTTACTGATACCGCCGAACATGCTGGCGTCCAAAAGCGATGGCGCCACATATTCACTGAAAATAATTGTTATTGCCTTGTGATTTATTTTAATTCCAGTTTCCTCATTTAATTCTCGCGCCAAGGCTTTTTTAATGGCCTCGTTTTTACCGATTCTGCCTCCGGCCCCCTCGATTGTCTCGGCTTTAATCGGGATGCGATATTGATTAACCATAACCACTTTCCAGTTACCGGATGAATCCTTAAAATAAGGAATAACTTGGCCGCCATGAGGAAGTTTAATAACGGAACTATTTATTTTTACCGGATTTAAGCTTTTTCCTTTTTTGTGAAATCTGACAACCGTTCTTATTACATGTTCCAAATATTTTGTTTTTGAAATGATCCTATCTTTAATATTGGGTCTCATAAAATTAAAATAATATAAAAACTAATTCTTGTAAAATAATTATCTTGACGAGGGCTCTAATTTATATTAGTATGCAGAATAATTTTTGTTGCTTTTAAAATTTAATTAAGCTGAAAATCGCGAAGGAGAAACCAATGGTTCTTAATCCGGATTCGGAAAATTTAGGGCTTTTTCAAAAATTATACTACGACATGTTAAGAATTCGGCTGGTAGAAGAAAAGCTGGCTGATTGGTATACATCGGGCCTTATTAAGGCTCCGGTTCATCTTTCTATAGGCCAAGAAGCCGTGGCGGTAGGAGTTATGGCCGCGCTAAGTCCGGAAGATAAAATTGTTTCCACCCATCGCTGCCATGGCCACTACTTGGCTAAGGGCGGCGATCTAAAAAAAATGATGGCGGAAATTTTAGGTAAAGCCACCGGTTGTTGCCGCGGCAAAGGCGGCACAATGCATCTTTTTGACGATAGTGTGGGCCATGTAATCTCGGCGCCGCTAGTTGGCGCGAGCATTCCTTTTGCGGTCGGAATAGCGATGGCTTCTAAAATGAAAGGCGAAAATAAAATTGCGGTGGCATTTTTTGGAGATGGAGCGGTTGAAGAAGGAGTTTTTTGGGAAAGCGTCAATTTTGCTTCCGTTTTTAAATTGCCGGTTTTATTTGTCTGCGAGAATAATCTTTATGCCACTCATTCGCCGATTTTAAGGCGCCAGCCCTATGAAGAAATTGTTTCAAGGGTTAAGTCCCATAACGTCAGAACATTTTATATTAACAATGGCAATGATGTGCTAATGGTTCTTAAAGCCGCTCGAGAAGCGGTTAGTGAAACTCGAAAGTTTAAGCCATGCTTTATTGAGGCCTGCACTTACCGGCTAAGAGAACATTGGGGCCCGGGCGAGGATTGGCATTTGGGTTATAGGACTCGCGAGGAAGGCGACGAGTGGCTGGCTAAATGCCCATTCAAACAGCTTAGAAAATTTTTTGATAAAATAGGGAATCTTTCTGAGTTAGATATAGATGATATGGAAGATATGATTAAAAAAGAAATCGATGAAGCAGTAAAGTTTGCGCTTGAAAGTCCGGCTCCGCTTGAAAGTGAATTACTTTCGGAAGTGGGGGGCTAAAATGACTGAAAATAACGAGAGATTTCTTTCTTACAAAGAAGCGGCGGCCGAGGCCTTGCTAATGGCCATGGAAAAAGATGAAAAAGTATTTTTGATTGGCGAGGGCGCTGATAATATCGAAGGGATTGGCGGCCATATTTTGCCCGCTATTAAAAAATTCGGGCCATCTAGAATAATTGATGCGCCGATCTCGGAAAATGGTATTACCGGGTTTGCCATCGGCGCCGCTCTTGATGGCATGAGGCCTGTCTTACTGCATCATAGAAATGATTTTATGCTGCTTGCGATGGATCAAATGATGAATCAGGCCGCTGTGCTAAGATACGCGTCCGGCGGCCGCCATCGGATTCCATTAACTATTTTAAGTCTTGTAGCGCGGCGGCCCGGCGAAGGCGTCCAACATAGCCATAGTTTGCAGTCCATATTCGCTCATTTTCCGGGAATTAAAGTTGGGATGCCAGCTTGCGCGGTTGACGCCAAGGGCATGCTTTTATCCGCTATTTTTAGCGATGATCCTACAATTATTCTTGAGCACCGGCATCCGACTTTATACGACAAGAAAGAATATGTCCCCAAACAATATTACGAAACCCCCTTTAATTCAAAGATAGTCACTTTAGGGCAAGACATAACTATTGTTACGGTTTCTATTAATCTGCTTAACGCTCTTGGGGCCTGGCGGGAACTAATAGCTGATGGTATTTTTCCGGAAATTATTGATTTAAGGTGGCTAAGGCCGCTTGATATTGGCCTCATTGTACGTTCGGTACAAAAGACCGGCCGCCTGTTAGTTGTTGACACCGGCTGGAAAATGTATGGCGTTTCTTCCGAAATTATCGCTCAAGTTTGTGAGAATGCCTATAATCTCAAATTTCCGCCCCGGCGAATTACCATTCCCGACGCGCCTTGTCCGGCCAGCCAATTTCTTGAGAAATATTATCATCCGAGCGCTCAAGATATTGTAAAAACTGTCAGAGAAATGCTTTGAAACTAATCAAATAAAATCACCCCGCATCACGGGGTTTTTTAATTTTATTGACTTTTTGTCTATTTTATAAGTAAAGTATATCAAGATAGTTATTTTAAAACTTAATATCAAGAATATTGCGAGGCAGTGATGAATGGCAATGCAGAAAAAAACAGGTGTGTTAAATATAGAAAACGCATTTTACAGTTATCTCAAAAAGTAGGGGCGCTGCACATTGCGCCGGCCTTTTCGTGTCTTGAAATTGTTGACGCGATTTATTACAAGATAATGCGGCCCAAGAGCTTAAAGCCGGTAAAATTTTTTGATAACTTCATTCTTTCAAAGGGACACGGCGCGATGGCCCAATATGTGGTTTTAGAACACTTGGGTATTCTTTTAGAATCGGATCTTAATAACTTATGCCAGTCGTCAGGAAAATTAGGCGGCCATCCTGATTACGGCGTTCCCGGAATTGAGGCCTCCACTGGTTCGTTGGGCCACGGCCTCCCGATCGCGATCGGGATGGCGTTGGCTGATAAAGTTTTTAATATAGACCGAATAGTTTATGTTGTAATGAGTGATGGCGAGATGCAGGAAGGTTCGGTTTGGGAAGCAATGCTTATCGCGCCGAATTTGGGATTGAATAATTTAGCGGTTTTTGTGGATTCTAATGATTTTCAGGTGCTTGACCGAATAAGTAAAATTAATCCTAACTTTTACCCGATTATTGAAAAAGCGCAGTCCTTTGGGTGGGAGACAATTGAAATTGACGGCCATGATTCACGGTTGATCTATGAAAAATTTGTAAAGCGAGAAGGCAAAACACCTCTAATGGTTATCGCCAATACGGTTAAGGGCAAGGGAGTTAGTTTTATGGAAAACAATCCTATATGGAATTTTAGATCGCCATCTAAAAGCGAATATGATTCAGCGTTCAAAGAATTAGATGAGGGCCTATTAACATGAGAGACGCTTTTGCCCGAACTCTTTATCAAATAGCCAAAAAGAACCCGAAAGTATTTATTGTGGTTGCCGATATTTCTCCGGCGGCCAGCATGGCTTTGTTTCAAAAAGAGTTCCCGGATCGCTTCATAAACATAGGAGTTGCCGAGCAAAGTATGATTGGCATGTGCGCCGGTTTGGCTATGCGCGGCTGTACGGCCTTTGCTTATACGATTGCAACTTTTGCCGTTTATCGGCCCTTTGAACAAATCAGAGACGATTTATGTTATCAGAATATTCCCGTGGCCGTTGTTGGCGTTGGCGGGGGCGTAGCATATTCAACGCTTGGAGGAACTCATCACGCGCAAGAAGATATTGCCGTTATGAGCGCGCTACCCAATATGTCGGTTATAGCGCCTTGCGACCCGTTAGAAACGGAATTAGCAACTTGGGCGTGTTCGCAATCTAAAGGTCCCGTTTATTTAAGATTGGGCAAAGCGGGTGAACCCGTCTTGACTGCTGATGCTTTAGAGCCATTTCAATTTGGTAAATTACGGTATTTGCGAAAAGGGAAAGACGTTTGTATTTTTTCTTACGGTCCAATAATGAAAATGGCGATGGAAATTGGCAAAAAAATTGAAGAAACGGGACAGACCGTTTCGGTCATTTCTGTTCATACGCTGAAACCGTTAGATAAAGAAGGTATTACTTCGGCGTTAAAAGCGCATCAAAAAGTGATTGTTATTGAAGAACATTCAGAGGAGGGCGGACTTTCGGCCAAAACAAAACAAATTGCCTGGGAAAATAATGCCGACTGCCGGCTTTTTACATTCAGCTTAAAAGATTCGTTTCTTCATACTTATGGTTCCCAGCAAGACATATGGAAAGCGCATGGTCTTGATGCTTGCAGTATTCTTAACGAGTTGCTTATTTCATAAAAAAACCAAAACCAGCGAGGAGAGAGCGAAATGGCCGAAATCAATCTTTTGGACACCTATCCTAATCTGAATAGAGACGTAGAAGCGCGTTTTGCGCTAATTACCGAAGAACATAAAAGAATTGCCAAACAATTCGGAAAAGATTTTTTTGATGGCGACAGGTTGGCAGGATACGGCGGATATAAATATGACGGCCGGTGGCTAAAAGTTGCCGAAAAGTTTAGGGATCATTGCGGATTAACCGGCGAAAGCAGCGTTTTGGATGTAGGATGCGCTAAAGGTTTTATGCTGCATGATTTTATGAAGACGATCCCGGGCATTAAGGTTGCCGGTGTTGATATTTCGGAGTATGCCATTGCTAATGCCATGGAAGATGTTAAGCCATATGTAATGATTGCTGATGCTAAAAATTTGCCGTTTCCGGATAAGTCATTTGATTTGGTTATTTCAATTACCACTCTTCATAATCTTCCTTTGGAAGAATGCAAGCAGGCAATAAGAGAAGTACAGAGAGTATCTAAAGGACATGCTTTCATTACACTTGATTCTTGGCGTAATGATGTTGAACGCGACCGCCTCTTTAAATGGGTTTTAACCGGGGTAACTTTAATGTCCACCGATGATTGGAAACGATTGTTTGCCGAGGTTGGCTATACCGGCGACTACTACTGGTTTATAGCGTAAAAAAAGTTCAATGAAGACCAAAGCCGCGGTTTTAAGAAATGTCGGAGGACCACTAATTTTTGAGGAATTGGAAATTCCCAAATTAGGGAAGGGTCAAGTTTTGGTAAAGATTTTGTTTAGCGGCCTGTGCCGAAGCAATATTAATGAAATAAAAGGCAGGAAAGGGGCTGATTTTATACCCCATCTTACGGGCCACGAAGCTTCAGCCGTCGTTATGGAAATTGGAGAAGGTGTTACCAAGGTACAAGTTGATGATTATGTTGTTTGTAGTTGGATCAAGGGCAATGGTTTGGAAGCTCCATCGGTAAGATATCAAAGCGACAAAGATGTAGTTAATGCCGGAGCGTGTTCTACTTTTACTGAATATGCCGTTATTTCTGAAAATAGGTTGATTAAGATTCCTAAAAAAATATACTCAGTTTATGCGTCTCTTTTAGGATGCGCGATTCCAACCGGATCGGGTATCGTTGACCATTATAGTATGAAGGGAAATCAAAAACTTGCCGTTTTCGGCATTGGCGGCGTAGGCGCGAGCGCTTTACTGCGCGCCGTTTCTTTGGGTATGGATTGTGTCGCATTTGATGTTGTTCCTTGGAAATTGCAATGGGCAACTAAAGAACTTGGCGTAAAGACCGCCCATCCCGACGGTTTTTTTGAAAACAACTATAAGAATTTTTTTGATTTTTCAATTGAATGCAGTGGCAATAAATCAGCAATGGAATATTCGTTTATGTCTGTAAAGACCAGCGGTACGGCGATCATTGCCGGAAATTTGAAGCCGGGAGAAACAATTTCTATTGATCCTTGGCAGCTTATGCTGGGGAAAACCATTGATGCCAGCGGGGGATGGGATTCTTTTCTCGATGATGATGTTCCTTTTTACGTTTCTCTGTATCTTAATGATTTACTGCCAATTGGTAAATTGATCACTAAAGTTTATTCATTTTATCAGATAAACGAAAGCATTAGGGATTTAGAAGAAGGTAAGTTGATTAGGGGCATTGTTAAAATCTAAAAGGTTAAAATTTAATGTTTAAAGCGGCAAAATTTGCCGCTTTTTAAATTATAATATACAATTGTTAATATTTATGAATAGATCTGTTTCAATAATCATTCCGGCTTATAACGAGGAAACAAAACTGGCGCCGACGGTTGATTTTGTGCTGGCAGGCTTAAATAAAAACGGGATTTCCGATTTTGAGATTTTAATTTTTAATGACGCTTCAACTGACAAGACCGGCGAAGTGGCCGATGAATTGGCTAGAAAATATCCTCAAATTAGAGTAGTTCATAATTCTAAAAACATGAATCTCGGATTTAATTTTGTTCGCGGCATCGAATTGGCGGCGAAAGAATTTGTCGGCATGGTTCCCGGAGACAATGAAATGGATCCGGAAACGTTTGATAATGTTTTCAATGTTTTGGGCCAAGCCGATATTACAACGACTTACATCAAAAATCCGGAAGTCAGGCCGTGGGGGCGTCGTTTTCTTTCCTCGGTTTATATCAAAATTATCAATGCCGCTTTCGGTTTTAATATGCGCTACTATAACGGCAGTTGTTATTTTAAAACGGCAATGGCGAAAAAAGTTCCGGTTTCTACCCACGGATTCGCTTATATGACGGAAATTTTAGTAAAGCTTTTAAAATCGGGCGCGACTTATGTTGAAGTGCCGATGGTTAACAGGGCTCGCGCAAAGGGCGCTACCAAGGCCTTTCGGTTAAAAAATATCATAAGCGTCTTCAAAACATTTTTAACTCTTTTCTGGGAAGTCCAAATTTTAAGAAAGAGGATAAAATTATCATAATATGTTGTTGATATCTATCGCAGGATTATTAGGTCTTTTTATCTTGAATTTAACGTTTGGGATGAAATATGGTTTTGGTTTTAGGCATTATTGGTTTCCGGAAACAGAGCATTTTTTAGGCGGTTTTTTTATGGCGATGTTTTTATCTAATTTCACCAATTCAGCGGTTTTAATTTTTATTGGGCTGGGGGTAATTACTTTTTTATGGGAACTTATGGAATATTTAATTGCATATTTTAAGAAATCAACGGATTATATGAAAAAAACTTTCAAAATAAAAAATGTCAATTCTGGATGGAAAGACACAATATTTGATATTTTTTTAAACTTTTCTGGCGCCGCAATTTTCGTGTATTTTATTCTATAGTATAGAATTTGACTATTATTTATATAGTTTTAAAAATTTGACACGATTATTCATGTATGTTATATATATATCGATATTAAATTGAGTTCTTTTTTATAGTGTTTAGATATAATTTATAGTGCTATCAACCAAAGGAGGAACAGCAATGTGGATTTTGATTGTTGTAACAATGCTTACTATGGGTAGTCAATATGGAGCAAATTATGTTAAAGAAATTAGATTTAATTCCGAAATAGCATGTTTTCAGGCTGCAGCAAAGCTCAATGAAATGTTTACAGAAGGCCGTGCTAAAGAGCTAAACAGTCATCCGGTTAAAGCTTTTTGTGTAAAGGATTCAGGTACTAAATAAGTTATAGTGTTTATGGCGCGTTCACGCGCCTTTATTTTTTATCCGCATAAGCTGTCTCGAGAGATCTTATGCGGTCGCATAGTAAGTAGTAAAGTTATGTCAGTTTTTTGAAGTTGTACAAGTTTTTTGACGCCAGTAGTTTTTTATTGTAGTATTTTAAAATATTGTTTTTTGACAAATTAATGGCTAAGGAGACAAAGCATGAAAAAGGTCGCGATTTTAGGAAGCAATTCTTTTTCCGGCAGCCATTTGGTTGATTATTTTCTAAAAAATACCAACCTAGAAATTATCGGCATCAGCCGCTCGCCCGAATATCCGCCTCTGTTTTTACCTTATCTTTACAGAAAAGAAAGGTCGCCGCGATTCAGATTTTTTCAGCTGAATATTAATACAGAGCTTCCGGAAATAATCCGTCTGCTTGACCGGGAAAAGCCGGAAATAATCGTTAATTTCGCGGCGCAAGGCAATGTCCAGCATAGCTGGAACAATCCGATGCATTGGCTCATGACCAATGCGATCGGAATTTCCAATCTTGCTTTTAATATCAAGGATAAAAATTACCTTAAAAGGTATATACAGATTTCAACTCCGGAAATTTACGGACTTTGCCGCAATTATCGGGAGGATTCCAATTGTTACAATCCGTCAACACCCTACGCGGTTTCTAAGGTAGCCGGCGATTTATTTCTGATGGCAATGTTTAAGAAATTTGAATTTCCGGTTTCTTT
>JACPHB010000009.1 GCA_016188835.1 Parcubacteria group bacterium | reverse complement strand
TTTACCAGCAATACCAAAAAGTCACCAAAAAAAACCATGTTATTATTTATACCGGCGCCGGCCCGGTAAAAATTAACATTGAATACGCCGAGACGCGGGAAAAGCGAATATCAGGGCTTGCGAATCGGCCGGCGCTTCCTAAATCTTCCGGAATGCTTTTTATTTTTCCTGATGAAAAAATTAGGGAATTTTGGATGAAAAATACGCTGATCCCTCTTGAAATTATATTTATCGGCACAAAAGGCAATATTAATGAAATAATAGCCATGAAACCCTGCGCTCCCGATATTTCAACTTGCCCGATTTACACTTCAAAAAATCCGGCGCGGTTCGCCATTGAAGTTAACACCGGTTTTGCCGAGCGCGCTAAAATTGTAGAAGGCGATATTTTAGAAATCTCCGGATTTTAAAATTTTGAAAATTCAAAACCTGACAATACTTAATAAAAAAATCAACGCGCTTATTTCCGATCGGAAATAAGCGCGTTGATTTTAAATTCACGAAGCTAAGAAATTTCTATTTCAAAAGATAAGTCAATGTTACGTTCACTTTTATATCTTGAGTTCCTGGCTCTATTTGCGGCGCCGGAGCTGCGCCACCGCCTTTGGCAGTCATTGTTTCAAAAAATACCGGCGGTTCGCCAGAAAATCCTTCGCTAAAACCGACTAACCTTCCTAATCTTAATCCGGCGATTTTACTTGTCATAACTGCTTTTTCTTTTGCTTGTTTTACCGCTTCTTCGCGGGCTTTATTTTTTAACTCTTCCGGTTTATCCACAAAAAGAGAAACGGAATCTATTCTATTGGCGCCACTACTAACCGCGCCGTCCAAAATTTCACCGATTTTATCCAGATTTCTAACCGTAACCGTAAGATTTTGATTTAAAACATAGCCAACTAAAGAAGATTTGCCTTTATTGTATTCATATTTCGGAGACAGCGAATAATTGCTGGTTTTAATATCCGCTTCCCCGATACCCCGCTCTTTAAGAAACTTAATCACGGCATTCATTTTTGATGAATTCTCATTTTGAACCGTTATAGTGTCTTTGCCTTCGGTGGTAAGACCGATATCGACCCGCGCCGTATCCGGCGCGGCTTTAACCTTGCCTTCGCCGGTGAAACTAACCGTCTGATAAATATTGGTCGCTCCGGCGTTGCGATAACTGTTCCAAGCGTTAATAAGCTGGTTAAAACCGGCAAAAATTAAAAACAAAGCCAATAAAACGAAAGTTACAAAAACAACTTTCTGTTCTAATTTTGGAAGTTTATTGTAATCAAACATTTTTTTATTATATATTATTTATTAATAACTTTGTTATTAATTATACAACATTTATTAAATTTCGGAAATGTCGCGTTTGCTTGCAAAATATAAAATCCAATCGAAGAAAAGCCGTATTTTTTTGGCCGTCCCCGGCATTTTTGTAAGATAATTAAATCGCCAGATCAGCCAAGCGACTGGCCCGTCAAATTTTAGAAATCCCGACCCCATCTGGGCCAATGCTTTCCATTTGCCTATGGAAACTAAATCGCCTTTATGAAAATATTGAAAATGTTTTAGCGGCTGGCCCAAAATTAATCGGGCAATATTTTTACCGACAAAATTCCCTTCTTCGGCGGCTACTTGTGCCGAAGTTGGAAGCAATCCGAATTTTTTATCGGCAACAGCCGCTTGATCACCCAAAACGAAAACTTCTGGAAAATCTTTAAGATTAAGCGACGGCTCAACTACAATCCGGCCTTTTTGGCGAGGAATATCCGGCGTTGTTATTATCGGCGAAGGCGAAACTCCCGATGTCCAAATAACGGTGCGGCTTTTTATTGTTTTTCCGGAAGCGCAAACTATTCCCTGCTCGGTTACTTCAGCGCAAGGATCTTTAAAAATTATTTTAAAACCCTTTGATTCTAAAATTTTAAGCACTTTTTCCGAAAAACTCTGATGAAAAATAGAAAGCAACTTTTCGCTTGCCTCAACAAGAAAAAATTCTACCGCATCGCTTGAAATAGCGGGATATTCTTTATTTATTTCTTTCAAAAATTCATGAATTTCCGCTCCGAGTTCAACACCGGTAGCACCGCCGCCGATAATGATAATCCTTAAAATATCTTTCTGACGCTCCGGATCTTTTTCGCCATTGGCTTCGTCAAACAAATGGATTAAATGATTTTTCAAGCGCGTGGCGTCTTTAATATTTTTTAGCGTAAAAGAATTTTCGGAGGCACCCGGAACGCCAAAAAAATTAGTGCCGGCGCCCAAAGCTGCAATAAGATAATCGTAAGAAATCTCGCCACGGCTGGTAATAACCGATTTTTTGAGCAAATCAACGCTTAAAACCTCGGCTTCAACATGTTCGGTTTGCCCCTTGGCAAGATCGCGAATGGGAAAAACGATATCGGCCGGATCAATGCCGCCTGTCGCCACTTCATGAAGCAAGGGCGTAAAAACAAAATAATTATTTTTATCAACTATTGAAATATCAAATTCCGGCCAATTTTTAACGTGGCGGTAAATACTTTTTAGGGCATAAAGCCCGCTAAATCCGGCGCCTAAAATAACAATTTTTTTTGATTTTTGATTAATCGGCATAAAATGAATTTTAAATTAAAAACTGGAATTAGGCAATAATTAACTTGAATGGATGAAAAATTAATGATAGTATAATCTCAATTTCTTTTACAACTTAATACTTAACGAAGGCGACCAATGGCTAGGAATCGTACCAAGCTTAAAATAGATAAAGATCTTATTAAACTTGACCCGAATGTCTTATGTGAACAAACTAAAGAACTGGAAGATTTCTTACTCGAAAGAATTGTAAATCAGCCAAGAGCCGTAAAATGCGTCGTTTCGGCTTTTGATCAATTCAACTCACCGTTGAGGCAACATGAAAAACCAATACTTTCGGCTTTATTTTTAGGGCCATCCGGCGTCGGCAAAACATATATCGCGGAAATGCTTGCCGAATATCTTTTTGACAATCCCGCGGCTTTTACAAAAATTGAATGCGCCAATTATGCCGAACGCCACGAAATTACAAAACTTTTGGGCGCGCCCACCGGCTATATCGGCTATGATCACCCGACAGACCCGAGATATTATAACCCATCGCTTCTGGCACAGGAAAAAATTGACATGCCGGCAATTCAACATGCTCAAATGACTTTCATAAAAACAGATAAAGAAGCTCAGCGTCTTAACAAAGAAATGGAAAATTCCAGACAAAAATGTTTGAAATTAACTAATCAGCAAGAAGCCAAAACTTTAATGCAGATCTATAGACAAAAAGTTATTCAATTTCAGAATTATGTTGTTGAAAAAACCAAAAATATCCCGCCTATTTCTATAATTTTATTTGATGAAATAGAAAAAGCCCACTCGTCGCTTCATCACTTTCTTTTAGAAATAACTTCAAAAGGCCGAACCCGTTTGGGAAACGGGGAAGAAACCTTCTTTCATAATTCTTTCATAATTATGACTTCCAATGCCGGCTCCCGTTCTATCGCCGAAATTGTAAAAGGCAAAAAAGAAATCGGTTTCGTAAGAGAAAAAACGGCAAAATCGAGCGATAACCCGATTGATGACCGCGCAATGTTAGAGCTTAAAAAATTATTTACCACTGAATTTTTGGGGCGAATTGAAAAAAATATCGTGGTTTTCAAAAATTTAAGCAATGATGACATCAAAAAAATTATAGATATTCAGCTAAACGAACTTTTGGTCTTTTTAGCAAGAAGTTTTCCGTTTGAACTGATTATCAGCGATGAAGTAAAGGGATTTATTCTTGAAAACGCAAGCGATCACCCGGAATATGGAGCGCGGCTTGTAAGCGATAAAATCGATAAGTATATTAAAGAACCTCTGGCGCGCATGATTAATACGGATCAGATCGTTGAAGGTAGTTCAATATTCGCTAATTTAGAAAATGGCAATATCGTTTTCTTAAAAGCGAGTAATTTACTCTCTTTTAGTCAGAAACTTAAAAATCCGGCAAAATAAATTGCCGGTATTTTATTTATAGAAAGCGGCATTAGCAGCATTTTTCCATGTCTTTTTTCAATTTCTCTATATTTTTATTGGTTCTGGAATTATTAATTTCACTTTTTTTTATAAAGAATATATATGCGGCAAAAGTCAAAATAACTGCTTCAACCAAAAGCGAGCCCGGTGTTATACGGCTAACACCCCAATAAGCCAAAATAAACCCGCTAAAAATAATCGGTATTTTGAATAAAAAAATATTATCCGCAAATTTCGGAAATTTTTTTTCCGCCTGATTTACTATGCCAGCGGCCGTGCCACCCATTAAAATAGCGATAACTAATTGGTATTCTAAAAACGGCAACCAACCCAACAAAACCGCCAAAGAAATTATAAACCAAGCCAAGCTTACGCCAGCGCACACGGGACAAACGCGAAAAGGCAAAATCTTGTTAAAGATATAGAAGATAACAACAATTATAAGGGCCAAAATTACCGCAAAAACAATAGGCATTTTAAAAAAGAAAAATGATTAATCCCAAAGCAATCATTATCGCCCCGCTCCATAATCTCATCGCTCCTTTTTCTTTTTGCTGCCAAGTTTGAACTTTCTCCAATATTTTCTTATCGCCGGCGATAAAAAGAATTATGACAAGCGGCAAAATAAAAATCAAATTGTAGAAAATTAAATAGCCCAAACCTTTCAAATAAGTCGCGCTGTCGTGTAGAAGCCCCAAAACCATGAGATATGGCCCACCGGTGCAGGGAAACTCGCAAAGCCCCACAAGTCCGCCCAGAACAAATGCCGACGGCGCCGAACCTTTTTCCACAAATTCCGCCATTTTTTGGTGGGCGCTTGCCGGAATTCTTAGCTTAACGGGAAAAGACGGGAAGAATTCATTTATCAAGTTAATGCCGCCGAGTAAAATTAAAAGCGAAGCTCCGATTTTTGCCATAAAGTGGGGAGTATTAAAAATATGAAGTGTTTGAAGAATCCCGAGTCCGATTAAAATATAAATAAGAAAAAGGCCAGCTATATAAAATCCGCCAATTTTAAGGATTGAAGAACGAATTTGCCCCAAACTGAAAAGAAAAGCGATGGTCAAAATTAAAATTGAAAACGCGCAAGGATTTATACTGTCAACAAGCGCCGCGGCAACAATAAGCGGCAAAAGCAGTTTTCCGCCGTCTGACAATTGCCATAAAACATCGGCGCTTTTAAGCGAACTGAAATACACGGCTGATAAAATTACAATAACCGCAATGAAAATCAGAATAATTAATTTTTTTGTCATATTAAGGGGTTACATTAACTTTAAATCCCAATACAATTGGTTTGTCGGCGCCGGTATCAATATAAATTTCCCTTTGAACTTCGCCAATTCCCGCTGGGCCGTGTGCCGCCGGATCAAAAGTTGCTTCAATAATCACTTTTTCTCCGGAATTAACAAACACGCCGGCTTTTGTAAGACCGCCTCCGTGACCGGGCATGCCGAACGGGCCATAGGTTTTGCTGCCAATTTCAATTTTGGCGCTGGTGCACATGCAGGAAGTGGAAACTTCGCCGATTTTAACTGTTTTGCCGCTTGTGTTTTCAAGAATATATTTATGAGTTACCAAGCCGTTTTTAATTCCAACATTACCAAAATCGTAATCAGTTTCCGTGGCAGTTAATATTCCGCTAGCGACTTCATTATTTATAGCCGCGGTTTGCGGCCGATTGTTTTTTCCGTTAAACCAAATCAGCGCGCCGATAACCGCGGCAAAAAGGACTAATGATAATGTTATGGTTTTAATGCTATTCATAATTTTTAATTTTAATTAATTTTAAAAAATAAATAAAAAAATCTCCCATAAAGGGATAATTGGCGCGCGGATATAAACCGAAAAACCGGTTTATGCCGCAGCCATAACAAAAGCCGGGCTGTTTATGAGAAGTGAAAGCCAGCGGATAATTTCCTTGTTTTTCAAAAATACGGAAAATTTACCGCGCTGGACTCCAAAAACAAAATCCTCGTCTTCTTCATTGTTTAGTGGCCGCGGCAAAACGGAAAAAATGATAAATGATAACGCGCTAAGCAACAAGTTTAAACTGAAAACAAAAATCGCCGTTGAAAAGTATTTAAAAGCGTCAATGTGGAAAACTACAAAATTAAAAACGCTGTTTAATGGGCAAAACGCGCCAAGACGGCTCGATGCAATACAGCCGCCATTGTGCGTATCCCCGAAAATCATGGAAACGAAGCCAAAAACTGCCACTCCGATAAAACTAATTATTAAAAATGTGATAAACGCGGATTTCATACTAAAACCAGTATAACAAAAATAAAACAAGCCGTCAAAATGACAAAATTAGCATTTCTGCTGTTTCTGACATCTCGGTCGGAAATCAATCGATTATTTCTTCAAGCGTAAAAAGATGCTGAAGCGGAATCGGAAATTTCTTTATTTTTGATCTATTAATAATAACAATGGCGCCGATTATTTTAGTTCCTTCTTTTTTCAATTCTTTTGCCGTATCCAAAATACTGCTGCCGGTGGTAAATAAGTCGTCAACAATAACAACCCTGTCTTTCGTTCCGGGAACGTAACCCTCGATAGATTTTTTTATGCCGTGACTTTTTGTTTCATTTCGCACCGCGCTAAATTTAATTTTACCAATTAAAGCAACCGTAACGGCAAAAGGCAATCCGCCGTAACCGGATCCGGCAACGCATGTCGTGCCTTTCGAAAGCATTTTGCAAATTGTACTAGCAATAGCAAATAATAATTTTGGATCGCCAAATAATTTTCTGGCGTCGCAATATAAATCAGAAGTTATGCCGGAACGCAATTTAAATTGTCCCTTCCTGACAATTCCGGCTTTCTTAATTTTCGCAAGCAGTATCTCTTTTTTCATAATTAGCTTCCTATATCATGTTTACAAAAAGTATTTTAGTCATTTGACTTAGCATATGACGGCTGCGGGCAATGGACGAAAGTTAGAACCTATCTAAGAGGTTTAGTTAGTTCACCATTTTATTTTGTAAGGGGGTGGTAGTTTTGAATAATTTCTGAAAAATTAGTAAAGAAAACAACACCACTGGCAATGAAATAACGGCGTTTTCGGGGTTAAGCTGATTTGCAGCAAACAAAATTACAATACTCAAAAATCCAATAACCAAACTCCAGAAAATTGCTCGTTGTTTTAGCTTGAAGTAGAACGACCCGAAAATTACTGGAAATAGAGCCAAGCCCAAACTTGCGAGAGAAAAACCGAGTGCCAAGATATTTTGATAGAAAATACCAATGAGTACCGCTAAAGCTATAAGTAGTATCATAAAAAAACGAGTAAGTTTTTTCATTGATTCTCCGCTGTACTTTTGAGAGTAATT
>JACPHB010000008.1 GCA_016188835.1 Parcubacteria group bacterium | reverse complement strand
TGAAGACAGAAAGCTCATTCAGTTTCCCCATGTCGGCGGCGTGATTATTGAAGATGGTGTTGAAATTGGCGCCAATACTTGTGTTGACCGGGGTGCCCTGGGAGACACTATTATTCGCGAGGGCGCGAAGATTGATAATTTAGTTCACATAGCGCATAACGTTATAATCGGGAAAAATTGCCGAATTATCTGTCTTGTCGGCATAGGAGGGAGTGTTGAAATAGGCGACGATTCATTTATTGGCATATCGGCAAGCATCAAGAATCAAAAGAAAATTGGTAAAAATGTTACAGTTGGCATGGGGGCAGTGGTGACTAAAGACATTCCTGATAACACCATAGTCATTGGGAATCCGGCGCGTCATTTTGCAACCGAGTTCCCAATTAGAAGTTCGGTTCCTAACAATAAGTGAAGTATTTTATAGAAACGCGGGCTTAATAGCGCGCGTTTTATTTTTGACGATAAGTCAAAATTGTGGTATTTTAAGTAAATAGCCCAATAAGAAGAAAACTAAATTTTAAAATTGTCGTAGCCCCATCCCGCCTGCGGCGGGATGGCACGACCCCGCCTACAATAAAAATATTGCCATGAAAATTTGTTTTTTAGTTAACGATTTAAATATCAAGGCCGGATGGGGTCGAATGGCTTTTGATTTGATTAACGCCACAAAGGAACGAGGTGTTGATGTCGAAATAATCTTGCGCGAAGAAGGTTTTTTAAAAAGGCCATTTTTTAATTTTTTTAAAATAAGAAAGATAATAAGCGATTGCGATATTATTCACGCTTTTGATGTTTGGCCGTTTGGTTTTCTAGCTTCAATTTATTCTATTGGTTTCCATAAAAAAATAATTATTTCGGCGATCGGAACGTATTCAATCGCGCCTCTTTATAATTTTTTTTTAAAAATACTTTCTTTATGGGCATATAAGCGCGCGGATAAAATAACCGCGATAAGCGATTACACTGCTAAAGAAATAAAAAAAATTATTCCCAATTTAAATATAAATGTTTTACCTAATGGGGTGAATTTAGAAAAATGGTCTAATAACAAGATTGGTGTATTTCCGGAAATTTTTAAGTCAAAACCATATATTCTTGGAGTAGGCGGCGTTAAACAGAGAAAAGGGTATTACAATTCAATTTCGGCGTTTGCTGAAATAACTATAAAATTTCCCGAATTAAAATATGTTATTGTTGGGCAAACTAATGATGAGGATTATTTCAATAAATTAAAAAATATTATTAGTGAGCATAATCTTAAAGATAAAGTCATTTTTTTTAAAGATATTTCCGATGAAAAGCTGGCCGCTTTTTATAAAAACGCGGAACTTTTTATTTTGACTCCCGAAGAACACGATCACCAATTTGAGGGTTTTGGTCTGGTATATCTTGAAGCGGCGGCGAATGGATTGCCTTGCATAGGCAGCCGGAAAAGCGGAGCCGAAACGGCAATTAAAGAGGGGGTAAGCGGCATTTTGGTAAATCAAGGTAATGTTCATGAAACTGCTTTGGCAATCGAAAAAATTTTAGGCGACGTAAATTTTAAAAATAAACTTAAGAGCGGAGCGATTGAGTGGGCGCGGCAAAATACCTGGCAAAAAGCCATGTTGCGGTATTTTGAAATTTACGAAAAATCTCTTGAAAATAGCAAAAAAGTCATAATAACGACTAGCTGGGATGATGGCGACGTTTTAGATCATAAATTAGTTGCTCTGCTTGATAAATATGGCGCTAAAGGGACTTTTTACATTGCGTCAGGCAGACAAAACAGATTAAGCGACAGTGAAATTGCCGCAATTTCAAAAAATCATGAAATCGGCGCTCATACAGTGACCCATCCGCATCTTACAAAAATTGATTATAATCTCGCTAAAAGCGAGATAGAAATCTCCAAAAAAAATATTGAACAAGTCATTAAAAAACCAGTGGAAATGTTTGCCTATCCTTTTGGCGATTATAATAGCAAAATTAAGGAAGCCGTTCGTTCTTTGGGATTTTTTGGCGCTCGCACGACCGATGATTGGAGAATTGGTGCACCCTTAGATGTTTTTACAATCGGCACTACGATACACGTTTATCCTCATCCGGTGCGTGAAAATACTGGAAGCGTTAGCGCGGGAATAAAACCATTTTTGGACAATATTTTTGGCATTTTAAGATACCGGATTTCACTCAAGGCCTTATTTTCTTGGCCGGCATTATCCAAGGGACTTTTTGATTATGTTTATAAAAATGGCGGTGTTTTTCATATTTGGGGGCATTCTTGGGAAATTGAAAAATATAAAATGTGGGATGATCTGGAAAATTTATTAAAATATATAAGCTCTAAAGATGGCGTAGAATTTAAAACTAACGGAGAAATTATATGAGATTAAGCACTACCAGGGAAGTTATAAGCAAGCTTTTACTGCACGTAGGGGGACGAGTTTTGGATTTGGGAGCGGGAAGCGCGAAGTACAAGGAAATGATTTTACAAAAGGCCTCGAAGTATCGTTCTTGCGATGCCGTAAAAGGCAAGAACATTGATGATATTTGCGACGTTTTAAACCTGCAATATCCTCCGGAAAGTTTTGACACTATTATCTCAACTCAAGTTATGGAACACGTTAGTAATCCTTATCAAATGGCCACAGAGATTTACAAAGTTTTAAAGCCAGGTGGCAAAGTTATCGTTACGGTGCCGTTTTTAATTCCAATGCATTCTGATCCGGATGATTATTTCCGTTTTACTGCGTCGGGCCTTTCCGAGATTTTTAAGCAATCTGGGTTTGCTATTATTGAATCGGGCCATTATGGCGGATTTTTTATGGTGCTTTCAGAAATAATCCATTTTTCTTGGTTTAATCCTTATAAGCATAAATCAAGCCGGCTGATGAATTTTATAGAAAAAACCGCTAAATTTTTGGATAAAATTTTTGCAGCAAAAACTATTTATGCGAATTCATTTGTAGTTGCTCAAAAACCGTTAAATACTAAATACTAAATACTATGATTTTCCAGCCCGACAGATATTTGTTAAAAAAGCAAATTGAAGAATTAAGCCATTTTCTTAAAGGCACGATTTTGGACATTGGCTCCGGACCTAACGGCGGGCGATATAAAAATTTTTTCTCCGGAAACGATTACATAACGCTTGATATTAATCCGGATTACAGTCCTGATATTATTGGCTCTGCCGAAAGAATTCCAGCGCCGGATAATAGTTTTGATGGCGTCGTTTGTTTTCAAGTACTTGATGATTTAAAAAACCCGGCAGAGGCCATAAAAGAAATGAGTCGCGTTTTAAAAGCCGGTGGTTACGGCATGCTTTCCGTTCCGCAATCAAACGAATTGCACGACGAGCCAAATGATTATTGGCGGTTTACCAAATATGGCGTAGTTGTTCTTTTATCTGAAGCGGGGCTTGAAATTATTAAAATTTTGCCGCGTGGCGGCTTCTGGGCTTTAAAAGCTCAAATTACAGCGCGGTATCTTATTGATTTACTGGGACTTTACAAGCGTAAAATTCTTGGCCGGTTGCTTAATCTAATTTTTTTGATTTGTGGCATAACATCGATATGGTTAGATGTAATAGACAGGAGTCAGGCCAATCGAAAACATACTCTCGGCTGGATGGTCTTATTTAAAAAATCATGAAAATACTTATTCTTTCCGATTCTTATGCGACAGGCGGTGGGGCGGCGCAAATTGCCCGGCTGATGGCCGAAGGGTTAAAAGACCGTGGCCATGATGTAATTGTTGTTGCGTCTACGCAAAACAAAACTGATACTTTCATAATTCCAATTATGGAAGTAAATAAAAATAGCGATATACCCATTTATCGCGTTTATTCCGATTATAATTTATTCTGGCGCGCTTATAGGGGTCTTTATAATCCGCCGGCGGTAAAAGAGGTAAAAAAAATTATCAATGATTTTAAACCGGATATTGTCCAGGCGAACAATATCCATTCTTATATTTCGTATCATGCTCTGAAAATCGCCAAAAAATCCGGCGCTAAAGTTTTTTTAACGGCTCACGATGTTCAGCTTTTCCATTACGGTAAGCTTGTTGAGTTTATTGATTCGAAAAATTTAACAATCCCGGAAAAATTCAATCCCGACGTCTTCGGGAGTCGGGACTCCGACCGAAAGCGTCGGAGTTACAAAATAAGCATGTGGAAACAAATAAAAAGATACGGCAAAACTTACAATCCCTTAAGAAATATTATCATCCGCCATTATCTTAAATATGTCGATAAAATATTTTCTGTTTCAAACGCTTTAGCTGAAGCGCTTAATCAGAATGGAATAACCAATGTTGCCGTAATTCACAACGGTATTAATATAAATGAATGGCAATCGGATAAAAGTGATATAGATGAATTCAAAAAAAAATACGGCTTAGTTGAAAAGAAAATTATTCTTTTTGGCGGGCGCCTCAGTGAAACGAAGGGAGGTAGGGCAATTGTTTTAGCAATGGGAAGAGTTGCTAAAGAAGTTCCCGAAGCATGCCTACTGGTTCTTGGCGAAATTGATAATTACGCTAATAATATGATTGATTTAGCCGATAAGCTGGGAACGCAAGACAAACTAGTTTTTACCGGCTGGCTTACGGGCGAATCGCTAAAATCGGCTTTTAACGCTTGTGATATAGTTGCGGTTCCGTCGGTTTGATCCTTACGATACCAACAATCTTGCTTCAAAAATCATTTATTTATTAAAAAATCAATCCGAAGCTTTAAAATTTGGCGAGAACGGTTATACACTGGTAAAAAAAGAGTTTAATCTAGATAGAATGATTTCCGATTATTTATTATATTATATTTCATGACCAGCTATTCTTACGCGCTTTCGCGCGTTAAAAAATTTAATGATTTTATAATTAACGATCGCGTTTTGCGCTATAAATTTGTTTTAAGCGAATACAACTTTTTGCAAGTTTATCAGGCGCTAATTTTTAATGATTTTAAGTTTTTATACGAAACAAAATCTCCGGATCCCTATTTATTGCATCGCAACGGTTTTAATTTCAAGGCGACAATAAAAAAATTGATATCGATTTTAGTGTCCGTTTGGGGATACGTATTTTTGATATTGAGCCGTCACAGGGTTTTAGTTTATGCATCTGATAAAATAAGCGAATCAAAATTCCGGTGCGATTTCAGAATGGCGAATTTATACAAGCAATTATTTTTAAAAAACGTTAAATTTGTTGAAATATTGCATACGGCTTATGATGAAAATTTTTACGATTATGTTATTAAAAGAGGGCGGCCGGCTTTATATTTGGAATCGGTTGATTTATTTTATAAAATTTTTAATAAATTTAATTTTAAGGAATCGGAAGATCTCGTTAATACAGAAGATTTCAGCTCTTTTGGAGAAGAAGCCGAATTCGCGCGCCTTTTACTTAAAAAATATCTTGCGATGATTGCTAAAACCCGTTTTCGAATAAATTGCATAAGCAAATTGTTAAAATTATCAGGTGTTAAAAATTTAATTTGCGTTCCGGATACAAGAAATTACCATGAATTAGTAGAAAGTTGCCGTTTGAATAAAATTAAAACTTATGCGTTTCAGAGCGGCGCTCTTTCAAAATATGATGTCGGACTTCTGGATTTTTCCGGCCTTGAGGGTAATATTATTAAGCCAAATAAATTTTTTTTATCAAGTCAATATTGGATAGATGAACTTTTTCGGCTTAGTTCAATTTTTGAGCACAGAGAATTAGCCATCGGTGGAGATATAAAAGAAGATCGTTCCGATGCTAATTCAAACATATCGCAGCGCCAAGAACGTGCTGGAATTACGGCATTAGTATCTTACGAAACGCAAGCGCCAAAAGATGAGGTCAAAAAACACATTCTCAAAATGCTGAATTGCCTTGATACTCGGGTGATATTTTCCATAAGACCAGGAAGAAATATTGAAGCGCAATTTGCCGAGTACGGCCTAGAAGATATGCCGGAAAATTTTTCTGCAACGGATAATTTAAATAAAGCTGTTAATGACGCTGATTTTATCGCAGGCACTCAATCAACGCTTATGTATGATATGGTCGGTTACTATAAACCCGTTATTATTCTAAAAACCGAAATGGATATGCTTGAGGGCATGGTGTTTAACGGCCTTGCTGACACTATTGATATTAATAATGCCGATTTTTGCCAACGTTTGCGAAAGGTGAAAGAAACAAGTTTTGAGATTTTGGCGCAAAGAAAAAAGCGTTTATATGAAGGCGCAATTTCTTTAAATTCAACTCTTAATGAAATCTTATCTTAATTTAGATTTTAACATTTTAAATTTCACTTCAGTCATCAACCATTCTTCGGGAGTGTTAATATCAGCTTCATAAAGCGGGTTAGTGATGTATAATTCAACTTTATCGCCGTAAAGATTGGAATTTTTTTCAAATAAATTTTTCGGCTTGAAAACATACACTAAATCATTGCGGCCATAGCATTTTTTGGGAAAATTCTGGCTTATTCTGATGATGTTTTTTATATTTTGGCCGTTAAACAACGTTACTTTACCACTTTTTTGCCTTATTAACGTCCAGTAGGGAGTGTGATTTGCAGGTGTTTCGCTTACGGTGACAACCGAATCGGGTTTCTTTTTTTTGAAAATTTTTATGGCTTCATCTATAAAAACCGTCTTTCTAAGAGGATTGGGCGGCATTAAAAGAACAATGGCGTCGGCTTTATAGTTTTTGTTTTTTATCAGCCATTCATATGTATATTTAATAACCGGCTCTATACTTGAAGAGGGTTGGGTGAGGGAATTGGGGAGCAAGAACGGTACTTCAGCGCCGTATTTTTTGGCAATTTTGGCGATAACGGGGCTATCGGTAGATACAATAACGCGATTAAGCAGTTTACTTTTTTTCGCTTCAAGAATAGTCCAGGCAATCAAGGGCTTGCCGGCGAAATTTTTTATATTTTTATCGCGGATCCGCAAAGATCCGCCGCGCGCCGGTATGATAGCAATGATTTTCATATTTTATATTTAAACATAAAATTACTGCTTATTGCAATTTTTAACGCATTAAAAACGTTGCAAGTAACGAAACAATTTGACTCATTTTAGTTTTTATGGTTAATATATAACATTGTATTGTAGCTTGAAAATTTAAAATTTAAAGGAGAAACTCAGAAATGATTCCTGAAATCGGAATAATGCAGGGACGGCTTTCGCCGCCCCAAAATGGCCGTTTCCAATTTTTTCCTAAAGATTGGCAAGCCGAATTTTCACAGGCCCAGCAATTAGGATTTGACTCTATTGAGTGGGTATATGATGAAGACAATTGGAATCTACGCTGGGGATTTAATCCTATTTTAGATCGCGAGGGGCGCGAGAAAATAAAAAAACTTAGTTTTTGGTATAATGTTGGAGTTCGTTCTATCTGCGCCGATTACTTTATAAATGGCGGACTTTCAGGATTCGGCGACAGTAAGGTCTCTATGTTAATCGCGTTAATTTTTGTGGCAAGAGCGCTCAGAATAAAAACTATTGTTTTGCCTTTTCTTGAGAAAGCTACTATTAAAAATCGGAAACAAAAAAAACAAATTATTAAAAATATTAACTCGGCTTTAGGGCTATGCTGTTTGTATGATGTTAAATTGGCGCTTGAAACAGAGCTTGACGGACCAGATCTTAAAAGATTCATTCAAAAATTTAACAGTCCGTATGTAGGCGTTTGCTATGACTTGGGAAACACTGTTTCTTACGGCCACAATTCTCCCTGGGACATTAGGTTGCTGGATGACTTGATTTTTGAAGTCCACATTAAAGACAGAAAAATCGGTTCCAACAAGTCGGTTAATCTTGGAGAAGGCGACGTTGATTTTGACGGCTGTTTTAAGGCTTTAAAAAGCATCAGTTTTAATGGGCCGATGATTCTGCAAGCCAATAGAAGCGATGTTTATTATCTTGACGACGCCAAACGCCAACTTGATTTTGTAAAAACCAAGTGGAGGAACTGAACAGATGATCAACTCGAAAGCTCTTGAGAAATTTTCTCTTGAAGGAAAAGTTGTCGTCATTACCGGCGGAGTGGGATTTTTAGGAATGCAATACGCACAAGGCCTCAGCGAGGTTGGCGCTAAAATTGTCATTTGGGATAAGCGTCATTTTTGGGGACTAAATGATTGTTTTCTTTGTTCAGCAAATATAGGATTGGAAAACCATAGTGCTATCACCATTGATGTAACCAATGAACAAAAGGTTCAAGAAGCGGTAAACAGAGCTGTGAGTAAATTCAAACGTATTGATGTTCTTATTAACAATGCCGCCATGAATCCGGCGGTTGGAAGCGAAGAATCACAAAAGCAATTTGTTCCCTACGACGAATATCCGATAGATTTATTCCGGAAAGAAATTGACGTTAATTTGGTCGGGCCCATGATTTGCATGAAAGCGATAATTCCAATAATGAAGAAACAAGGCGGCGGCGTTATCGTTAATGTGGCGTCGGAGGTTTCCAATATCGCCCATGACCATCGGGTGTATGCCGACCCGGAAAATCGCAAGTACAAATCACCGGCTTATACGGCAAGTAAAACCGCTTTAGTCGGGTTAACGCGGCAGATGGCGGCGTATTTGGGGCAGTATAATATTAGGGTTAACGCTTTTTCTCCCGGCGGAGTGGGAACGGACAAAATGCCGGCTGATTTTGTTAAGCGATTTGGCAACGCCAATATGCTCGGCCGGATGGCTAAAGAAAACGAATATGTCGCGGCGATGATGTTTTTGTGCTCCGACGCTTCGTCGTTTATGACCGGCGCCAATCTAACGATTGACGGCGGCAAAAGCGCCTGGTAATAAAATTTAATTTTTCACCCCGCAGTTGCGGGGTTTTATTATTTAAAAACTTTTGTTGACTTTATCTTGTTTTATAGGTATATTGTGGGAAAAGTTATTTTAAAATTTAATAAAAAAAGGAGCTATAAAATGGCGGTGAAAATAGGCAGTAAATGGATAGGCGAAGGTCATCCGTGCTTTACGGTTGCCGAAATCGGCATTAACCATAATGGCAGTATTGAAGTCACCAAGCAGTTAATTGATGCTGCCATTGATGTCGGCGCCGACGCGGTAAAATTTCAAAAGCGAACCGTTGAAGTGGTTTACATGCCGGAAGAACTTGCCAAACCAAGAAAAGTCGACCCAAGTATCATTAAAAACGCTTTTGACAGAATGACCGTTGAGGGTATTAATTTTCAAGTTTTACCGGAAGATTCAATCGCGCGGCTCAGGCAAGACAGCGGCAACACTACCAATGGCGATCTTAAATACGCGCTTGAATTTAATATGAAAGATTTTGACACCATCGACCGTTATTGCCGGGAAAAAAATATTATGTGGTTTGCTTCTTCTTGGGACGGACTTTCGGCGCATTTTGTCAACGGCTACAACGTTCCGTGCCATAAAATTGCTTCCGCCTGCTTGACGCATGCCGATCTTTTAAATCGGGTTCGTTACAACAATAAACCGGTAATTCTTTCAACCGGTGGTAGCACGATTGAGCAAATTGAGAAAGCGGTAAATATCTTGGGCCGCGAGGACTTGATTATTTTATATTGTGTCGCCAATTATCCTTGTAAGGACTATGAAATCAATCTTCTCGTCATCGAAACCTTGAAAAGAAAATTTGCCGGCGTGCCTATCGGATATAGCGGCCATGAGACCGGAATTCTTCCATCAGTAGCGGCAGTAGCAATGGGCGCTTGTCTTGTTGAAAGGCATATTACTTTAAGAAAAAACATGCCCGGCTCCGACCATAAAGCCAGTTTGGAACCGCAAGAATTCGGACAAATGGTCAATGAAATCAGAAGGTTTGAAACAATTAGGGGCGACGGCATAAAGCGCGTTTTACCCTCCGAA
>JACPHB010000010.1 GCA_016188835.1 Parcubacteria group bacterium | reverse complement strand
TTATTGTTTTTTGACAAATTAATGGCTAGGGAGACAAGGCGTGGGAAAGATTGCGATTTTAGGAAGCAATTCTTTTTCCGGCAGCCATTTGGTTGATTATTTTTTGAAAAATACTGATCAAAAAATTATCGGCATCAGCCGTTCGCCCGAATATCCGCCTCTGTTTTTACCTTATCTTTACAGAAAAGAAAGGTCGCCGCGCTTCAGATTTTTTCAGCTGAATATTAATACGGAACTTCCGGAAATAATCCGTCTGCTTGACCGGGAAAAGCCGGAAATAATCGTTAACTTTGCGGCTCAGGGCAATGTTCAGCACAGCTGGACTAATCCAATGCATTGGCTTATGACTAACGCGATTGGAATCCCCAATCTCGCTTTTAACCTTAAAGATAAGAATTACCTTAAAAAGTATATCCAGATTTCAACTCCGGAAGTTTATGGACTTTGCCGCAATTATCGGGAGGATTCCAATTGTTACAATCCGTCAACACCCTACGCGGTTTCTAAGGTAGCCGGCGATTTATTTCTGATGGCAATGTTTAAGAAATTTGAATTTCCGGTTTCTTTTATCAGGTCGGTTAACGTTTACGGCATTCATCAGCAGTTGTACAGAATCATTTCAAGAACGATTATTTTTTTACAAAATGGCACAAAGGTTCCGCTTCATGGCGGGGGAAGAGCGCATAGAAGCTTTATTCACATATCGGATGTTTGTAATGGAATTCATCGCGTTATTTTGGGCGGCAAAACTGGGGAAGCGTATCACTTTTCCGGCGGAAATACGATGGAAATAAGAGATTTGGTAAAATTAATTTGCCAAAAAATGAATCGTGATTTTGAAGCGTCAACCGAAGTAACTGAAGACAGAGCAGATCAAGATCCCATGATTGACTTGGATTGTTCCAGAGCGAAGGAAGAGTTATTTTGGCAGCCACAAATTAAACTATCTGATGGCATAGACGAAGTAATTCAATGGATTAATGAAAATTGGGAAGAAATTACAAGATATCCGTTTGAATATGTTCATCAGGAATAATTCTGAAGGCATTAATAATTATATCCCATAAAACTTTATGGGATTTTAATTTGTTATATAATATATAAAGTATGGACAAACAAATCCCAAAAATAGAAAAAATATTTTTGAAATCAAATATTGATTTATTTTTACCCTTAAAATTAAAAGTCGCGGAATTAATATTGTCATTATTGAAGCGCCGAAAAGAATTCGGACTTTTTGTGATTTTGGGCTGGCAGAGAAAATGGAGCAAATTTACCGATATCTCTGATAAGACGCAGGATATATTCGCGAAGCGCCATATTAACATTATGAAAATAAAAAGAAGATCATCGGCGCGCCACGATGTTTCTACCACCATAAATTTTGACGGAGCGATTTTGATTGACAGAAAAGGAAATGTTATCCATTCGGGTATTATTATTGAGGGATTGCGGCCGAAAATTATTGCTCAAAAAATTAATCCCGGCCAATTTAAAGACCTTTCCGAACAATTCGGCTTTAAAGAAAAAGTTCACAGCCGGCATTTGGCGGCCATCGCTTCATCTTATATTTTTAAAAACACGACAGTTTTCACGGTTTCCGAAGAAACCGGCAATTTCCATATTTTTGAAAACGGAAAAATAATTTATTCTAATATAATTGTTTTTTAGCAATTCGCTCGTTGCGTTCGCCTTCCGCCATAGCGAGAAATAGCTCCATCTGCCGCACTCCGACGAGGGTTTTTGCCATTTTATCATAAAAAACCCTTTCAGAATTTTCTCCGTATTGAAGAAGCAAAACGCCCAGACGCTCGCGCTCGGCCAAAAGGCGGCTATTTAACACGTCCATTATTTCCCTATAATCCCGCGTAGTTTCTTTGCCGATTTCAAAACGCTCAATAGCCGGGACGTCGGTTAATAATCTTGATCGGAACGGGCGCTTGCCAATGCCATCACCTTCCTGCGCGCCGCGAAATTTTTCTTCTTCCTCTTTTGCCAATTTTTTTATAGATTCTTTTGTTTCGCCAAGCCATTCAATAAAATCAGGTTTTTCCGGAACGCCATACTCATCATGACTGAAAAGAATATCGCTGGCTTCTTGGTAGTGCAGATCCTTCTCAAAATTTTTCTGCCATACTATTTCTGCTTCTTGATTTTTAACCTCTTCTTCAGATTCCAGTTTATGTGATTCCATAAGATCTCTTTCGTACTGGAGTTCGCCGCGGGCGCTTTCAATAATTGAAAGTGCTAATGTCGCGTCGCCGTCTTCTTTCTTTAGTATTTCTATCGCTATGCCACATGTTCTTTCGGCGTCGCGAATTATCTGAAGCGTACGATTGATTTGTTTACCACGGCTAAAATATTTTTCATAGAATTCACTAATTGCTTCTTTAACTACGGGGAAAGTTGCTTCAATTGATTCTTTCTCAAACTCCCGGTCAAAGACCGGCTGGCCAAGCTCACGGTCGGCGCCGCTTTCTGGGTCTTTCATGCTCGGTTTTCCGATTTTTTCCGTTTTTGACATATAGTATTAGTGTATCATACTATATCAAAATATGAACAGCAATAAAAATAAAAGCAAAAAAACTTGGCTATCACATTCGGGAATTGAGGGAATATACCGTTGTCCGCGTTGTTTTTGGCTGCAGTATAATCAAAAATTGAGACAACCGGAAGGAATAGTTTCGCGGTTAGCCAATCGTTTTGATATAATTTTGAAAAAGTATTTTGATTTATATCGGCCGCTTGGCGAACTTCCGCCAATGGTTGAAGGAAAAATTGAAGGAAAGTTAGAAAATCCTTTTCAGGAAAAATACTTTTGGGACTATGATGAAAAATATGGGCTGACGGGCCGGCTTGACGATTGTTTGATTAGGAGTGATGGAACTTACACGCCAGTTGACCACAAAACTTCCAGTTCGGACCCGCGCGATAAAGAAGATGTGCTAGGCGCTTATCAGCATCAGCTTAATTTTTACGCATTGCTTTTAGAAAAAAATAATAAGCCAACTTCCGGTTTTGGCCATTTGATTTATTATTATCCGGAACATGGAGAAGAGCTTCATAATGGCGTGCCGATTCATGTTCATGTGCAGACCCTTAAGACAAACCCAAAACAGGCGGAAGGGGAATTTCTGAAAGCCATTGATGTTTTAGAGGGCGAAATGCCGAAACCATCTTTCGATTGCCCATTTTGTTCGTGGCATGAAAAGTTAAAAGAATTGAAAATATGATAAGCGGCGCAAAATACTTCTGGACCAAGCATTCAATCTATAAAATGCGGCATTACGGCCTGTCGCCCCAGAGAATTAAAAGAATAATCCGTTATCCGGCGCGGACGGAAGAAGCAATTGTGCCTAAAATGATTGCGGCTATGCAACCAGCTGGTGGGAAAAATTATTCTGAAATTTGGACTATATATCAGTCGATTAAAAAACAAGAAAAAATAAAAATAATTACCGCTTGGCGCTATCCCGGCAAAAGCCCTATTCATAACCCTATTCCTCAAGATATTTTAAATGAAATAAAATCAATTTGTTTGTTATGAATGCTATAGCACGCAAAACAAACAAAATAAATTATAAATTAAATTGAAAAACAAAGTTTTAAGAGAAAATTTTTTTAATAGGTCCACCCTTATTGTGGCGCGCGAGCTTTTAGGGAAATATCTTGTAAGGCGGCGCGGTAAAAAAATTGATAAGTTTATAATTACAGAAGTTGAAGCGTATGACGGTTTAAAAGATAAGGCGTCGCATGCGTCGCGCGGGAAAATCAAAAGAAACGCGTCCATGTTTGGCGAAGCGGGGCGCTGGTACGTTTATTTCACCTACGGAATGCATTGGATGTTAAATATCGTGACTGGCCCAAAAAATTATCCGGCAGCGGTTTTAATCCGCGGCGTTAAAGGAATTAATGGGCCAGCGAGAATTACTAAACAACTAAAAATAGATAAAAAATTTAATAATAAAATTGCATTGCCTAAAACAGGTTTGTGGATTGCCGCTCCGACAAATTCGGAGCGAGCCTCGCTCAAAAATGCTTTTTTGAGCGGGAAAATAAAAATTGTAAATTTACCACGCGTAGGCGTGGCGTATGCCGGCCCTGTTTGGTCAAAAAAGAAATGGCGATTAGTATTGATAAATGTTGACAAAAAAGTTTAAAGATTTTACGATTTAGCTTGAATTATGACCGGATATTCTCCTGATAAATTATTCAAATTAGACGCCGCTTTAAAAGTGCGTTTTGCCGTTTTAGCAATTTTTGTCATTGCCATTTTGGCGGCATTTTTTGTTTATCCGGCATGGTGGGATAAAGCTATTGATAAAATAAATGTTGTTTCACCGGTAAAAATTCCCGGTTTTTTTAATATGCCGTTTAAACTCGGTCTTGATTTGGCGGGCGGCACGCGATTGACTTATTTAGCCGACGTATCTGGGGTAGCGGGCCAGGACGTAAGTTCAGCTATGTCCGGACTGCGCGATGTTGTTGAGCGGCGCGTTAATCTTTTTGGCGTTAGCGAGCCGGTGGTTGAAGTTGAGCACGCGGCCGACGAATGGCGTTTAATAGTTGAACTTGCGGGGATTAAAGATATTTCGGAGGCCATTGATTTAATCGGCGAGACGCCGTTTTTGGAATTTAAAGAACCAAGAGATGAAGCCGAAACTAAAAAAATCTTAAGCGAACAAAAAGCCGAAAATAAAGATTATTTATTGACTGACCCGTATTTTAAACCAACTAATTTAAACGGCAAGTATATAAAAAGCGCCAAAGTAGAATTTGATCAAACAACTTATCAGCCGACGGTGAGCGTCCAATTTGATGATGAGGGAGCGAAAATATTTGAAGAATTGACAACTAAAAATGTTGGAAAGCCGCTTGGCATTTATCTTGATGGTTTGCCAATTTCAGCTCCTGTTGTGAGAGAACCGATCGCCGGCGGTTCGGCGGTGATTTCCGGTAAGTTTACTCTTGCAGAAGCAAAAAAATTATCCGAACGCCTTAACGCCGGCGCCCTGCCAGTGCCGATTAAATTAATATCACAGGACTCGGTAGGCGCTTCTTTAGGCCGCGACTCACTTGATAAAAGCTTGTTTGCCGGAATGCTCGGCTTTTTGATGGTGGCGGTATTTATGATTTTATACTATCGTTTTTTTGGAATTGCGGCGGTGCTGGCGCTCCTAATTTACACTGCCTTAGTTTTGGCTTTATTTAAATTAATACCGGTAACCATGACTCTGGCCGGAGTTGCCGGATTTATTTTATCAATCGGCATGGCGGTTGATGCCAATATTCTTATTTTTGAAAGATTTAAAGAAGAAGCCCGATCCGGGAAGGGTTTTGGGATGGCCATTGATGACGGGTTTGCTCGCGCCTGGCCGTCAATCCGCGATTCTAATATTTCAACTTTAATTACCACGGCGGTTTTGTACTATTTTACCACTAGCATAATAAAAGGATTTGCCTTAACCCTTGGTATCGGCGTTATTGTAAGCATGTTTTCGGCAATATTTGTAACTCGTTCGTTCTTAAAGTTATTTCCGGAAGCTGTTATTTCAAAATGGCCTTTGCTTACGGGAGTAAAGATTAAAAATATCTAAAAATTTCTTAATTCTTAATTCATGTTAAATATTGTTGAAAATAGAAAAATTTTTTACGCCATTTCCGTAATTTTTATTGCCATAAGCATTATCGCGTTAGCACTTTGGGGCCTTCAGTTTGGAATTGATTTTAAAGGTGGTTCAATTTTGGAAATTAATTATTCTGCTCTGCCCGATTTAAATTCAGTTTCCGATTCTTTAAAGCCCCTTAAATTAAACGATTTAAAAATTTCACTACTTGGATCAAACGGCGCGGTTTTGCGATTTAGGGAAACCGATGAAGCGACTCATCAAAATATTATTAAGATTCTTTCTGCTGAGGCGGAAAAAAATAAAATTCAATTTGAAGAAAGAAGATTTTCATCTATTGGGCCGACTATCGGGGCCGAACTAAAGCAGAAGTCGATAAAAGCCATAATCATCGTTCTTTTGGGGATTTCGCTTTATATCGCCTGGGCCTTTAGAAAAGTATCAAGCCCGATAAGTTCATGGCGTTATGGCGTTGTTACTTTGATAGCGCTTTTTCATGATTTAATTATTCCCATCGGCTTATTCGCTTATTTGGGACGTTTTTATGGCATTGAGGTCGGCGCTAATTTTATCGTCGCACTTCTTGTGATTCTCGGTTTTTCGGTTCATGATACCATTGTAGTGTTTGATAGGATTCGAGAAAATCTTAAACGCTATAACCAGTTGAGTTTTATGCCACTGGTTAGTCAAAGCATCCGCGAAACTATTATCCGTTCGCTTAACACTTCACTTACTGTCTTATTGACCTTGGCGGCTTTATATGTTTTTGGAGGGGAGAGTTTAAAATATTTTGTATTGGCGCTTATGGTTGGTATTTTTTCCGGAACTTATTCGTCTATATTTATTGCGGCTCCGCTTTTAGTAACTTGGTTTAACATTCTAAAAAAAAATTGACAGTATTATAAGATTGTTATACTATAGGTTTATTAACATTTACTTTAAATAAGTAAAAATATGGCGGAAGAAAATTTAAAAAATATTTTGGATGAAATAGTTAAAACTATCAATCCAAGGGTTCGAGAAGTTATAGAAAAACGTTTTGGCCTTCGCACAATGTCCTACCAAACTTTAGAAGCTATCGGCCAGAATATGGGTATTACCAGGGAACGGGTAAGGCAAATTGAAGCGCTAGGCCTTAAACAGCTAACCAATAAGAATGCTTTAGAGCCAATAAAGCCAGTTTTTGAGCTGATAGAGCGGCATTTAACGGCCCATGGCGGCGTTAGAAGCGAGGATTATTTTTTAAAAGAATTAACGGAAATTCTTTCTTTAAAAGAAAAAAATAAAGAAAATTTGATTAATTTTACATTAGCCCTAGGAAATGGAAGATTTGTTTATTTCAAGGAAACTCCAGTTTGGCGATCGGCTTGGGCGCTTGGCGCCGCGCATTATAATCAGGCGATCGCTTTAGCCGGCGCTTTGAAAGAAAAGTTGGCCAGCCAAAATTTACTACTTCAAAATGAGGCCCTATTTAAAACTGCCGCTGGATTAGCCAATAAAAATTTAACCGAACAAACTTTAAAATCATACGTCGGACTTTGCAGACAGATTTCTCAGAATCCTTTCGGCGAATGGGGATTAATAAGTTCGCCCGAGGTCTCGCCGCGGGGTGTTAAAGATAAGGCCTATTTGGTTTTTAAAAAAGAGAAAAAACCACTTCACTTTACCGAAGTTGCGAACTTAATAAACAAAACGGTTTTTTCGGATCGCAAAGCCCATCCTCAAACGGTTCATAACGAACTTATTAAAGACGCGAGGTTTGTTTTGGTTGGGAGGGGAACATACGCTTTAAGCGACTGGGGCTACGAGCCGGGCACGGTGCGCGATGTTTTAGTTTCTGTTTTAAAAAATTCTAAAGTTGGATTAACCAAGGAAGAAATTGTTAAAACCGTTCAGAATAAACGGCTGGTTAAAGAAAATACCATTCTCTTAAATCTTCAAAATCGGAAAATTTTCAAAAAAACCGACGACCAGCGTTTCATTTTAGTGTAATAAAATTATAATTAGTATAATAAAATCATGAATATTGGAGAACCAAAATTTGATCAGCCGGAAGAACATGGGTCAGAAACGGAATCCGAAGCAGAATTAATGTCCCCGGAAGCGGCAAAGCAAAGATTAGAGGACATGGATGAATATATTGAAGAATTAAAAGCCGCTATTGAGGAAAAAAGAAAAAAGCTTGAGGAATTAAAACAAAATCCGGATGCTATTAGCTATACTATTGCAGAATTAGTACTTGAGATAGCTGATTTCGAAGAACAATTAGCCGAATTAGAAATTTTTAGCGAAGAGGGAAAAGAAGTTCTTGAACAAGGCGGCGAATTTTTTGATAAGAAAGTGGAATAACATAAACAATTTCTCATAAATAGTATTATATAAAATATGCTTAGTGAATATATCGCGAAAAAATTAAAAGAAGCCATTTATGAAATTCTTAAAGATGGCACTTATTTTGGCAAAATTCCCGGCCTTAAAGGCGTGTGGGCAAACACAAAAAATCTTGAGGATTGCCGCGAGGAACTAAGAAGTGCCTTAGAGGATTGGCTCTTGTTTAAGATTAAAGACGGGGATTCAATACCGGAACTTAAGATTGAGGTAAGTCGCAAACAAGCAGTTAGACATGCCTAAAAATATATCTTGGAAGAAATTAGTCCAAAAACTGCATCGCTTGGAATTTGACGGCCCTTATCCCGGCGGCCGTCATTTAATAATGAAAAATAAGAATCTTAAAATTATAGTTCCAAATCCTCACAGGGGCGATATATCAAAACATCTTGTTTCTGAAATTTTAAAACAAGCTGGCATTTCCGATAACAAATGGACCAACACTTAAAATTTTTAAAAACGGCGATTTGGAGGAATTTATCGAAGCGAGGTTAATAAAATTAGGGAGATAATTTATGAAAAAAATTCAAGAAAAAATTTATTATAATAGACATATTTATTACTTTATTTTATTTTGCCTAGGTTCTGCATTTTTATTTGATTGGTCTGGTAAAAATAATTATAATCCTAATTTTTGGAACATTGTTGTTATTGCTTTCTTTTTGAGCATTTTTGCCTATCTTTCAAAAGATTTATTAGAAAAATTTGAAAAAAGACATATAAGAGAAAAAGAAGACGAAGAAATAAAAAGAATCAAAGACAAAAACAGCATCTCCCTTGGCGAGACAGATGCACCAAAATCGATTAGAAACACTGGAGCGTAGAAAGAAAAATGTTTTAGAAAAAATTATGATTGAATCTCCTTCCAAAGTCTTAAATGCCAATAGAGATATTGTAATCCAAAGCCATTCCGGGAAAGGAGACAATATTGGGCGCAGTAAAATTAAAAATAACAAAAAAACAATCTGGGATAAATTTTTTTGGCCAGTTGTAATAGGGATTATAGTGGGACTTGCATTATATTCTTTGGGGATTAAATGATTACAACTTAGATTGCCTCCAAACCGCCTCGCGAGGCGGTTGGGTTTTATAAATTACGGATATTTTTCCGATCGGTTAAAAATCTGTAATTGTATTGTAAGTTTATTATTATCGTTAAGTTTATAATTATTTTTGTTTTTTATCTGAACGCATATATATCCTATAGGCAGTAAATGCGTTCGTAAAATGAAGTGAATAAAAATAACTCGTTAAAATATAAGATATTTGTTATTATAAAAACATATACAGAATTGGATTTATTTTATTGGAATTTCTTTGGCAAATTTGGTATAATTGATCATGTAAGTATAAATTGCCAATTGAATGGGTATTTTTTATGCGATTATTAATGTTTTTTTGGGGCTCTGGTGGCTTTGGCTGCCGGTAGTTTTAATCGCGGTTTTTATAGAACTGTGGGTAAGGCACTTAAAAACCACGGCCATAAAAGCGCTGAAATGGACTTTTCTTGAGATTAAGGTTTCTCGAGACATTGAAAAAAGCCCGAAATCAATGGAGCAGATATTTTCTGGGCTTCACGGCATTATTACCAAAATCAAATTTATTGATAAATACTGGAAAGGCAAGGTGCAGGAATGGTTCAGTTTTGAAATCGCCGGCATTGACGGGGCGGTATATTTTTTTATCAGAACGCCGGAACAATTTCGGACTCTGGTTGAGGCCCAGATTCACGCTCAATATCCAGACGCGGAAATTTCCGAAGTATTGGATTACGCCGGCCCAATTGCTAAAAAAACGCCGAGCAAAACATACGACATAAGCGGTGCGGAGCTTATTTTGGAAAAAGATGATTTCTTCCCCATCAGAACCTATCCTTTTTTTGAAGAAAAAGAAGAAGAAAGGCGCGTTGACCCGATGGCTTCATTTCTTGAAATTCTTTCAAAACTTAAGGCGGGAGAAAATATTTTAATTCAATATTTAATGAAACCGACTGTCGAAAAAGAATGGAAAGAAAGAGGCCAGGAATTCATAAACAAGCTGATGGGGAAAAAAACCGCAACCAAAGAAAGCTGGCTTGACAGAGCTTTGGGGCCGATAGACGAATTCATAATAAATCTTATAAAAGCCATTTTGATTTATCCCATTTGGGGAGAGAAGAAAAAGGAAGAAAGTAAGGCGTCAATTGCCAATCTTACATCGGGAGAAAAGGCCTTGATTGAGGCAATTGAAAATAAAATGGCAAAATTGGCTTTTAGGGTAAGCATCCGTTTTGCTTATATTGCCAGAAGCGATATTTTTAGCCGCGCCAATATGGCGGCAATAAATGGCGCTTTCAAACAGTTCAACACGGTCAATATGAACGCCTTCAAATCAAACAGCGAAGCGGGAACTTCTGCCGATCCGCCTTTTAAAAAAAGGAAAGAGTTTTTAAGAAAACAAAGTTTTATTGAGCGTTATGCCAATCGGAAGTGGCCGAAGAAAAAAGATTTTATTTTAAATATTGAAGAATTGGCGACTATTTATCATTATCCGATTTTAACGGTTGAAACGCCGACCATGCGCCGCGTTGAGTCCAAAAAAGCGGAGCCGCCGGTATCATTGCCAATAGGATAAAATGATTACAAAAATAATAAAAATAAAATTCCTTAGCCCCATTCGCCTACGGCGAACGGCTCGCCCCCACCTAGAATTTTATTTTTATTATTTTTGTAATCACATAACATAAATATGAATAACGAAAATAAAAACGAAATAACATTTTTTGCCGAAACGACTTTCCGTAACGAACGGAAAAAGTTCGGCATTAAAACCGACGATCGCCGTCGCCATATGTACATTATCGGGCAGACCGGCACCGGCAAGACCACTTTGCAAATGAATATGATGATTTCCGATATTTTGGCTGGCCGCGGCATGGGGTTTGTTGATCCTCACGGTGAAATGGCTGAGAGGTTGCTTCATTATATTCCGGAAAACCGGATAAAAGACGTTATTTATTTCAATCCGGCCGATATGGAATTTCCGATAGCTTTTAACGCCATAGAAACCATAGACGCTAAAGCGCGCCACTTGGTGGCCTCTGGTCTTATGGGAGTATTTAAAAAAATCTGGCCCGATGTTTGGAGCGCTCGAATGGAATATATTTTAAACAACACTATTTTAGCTCTATTAGAAGTTCCAGGTTCCACTTTGCTTGGCGTTAACCGGATGTTTTCCGATAAGGCATTTAGAAAAAATATCGTGAACCAAATATCTGATCCAGTTATTAAAGCGTTTTGGACGCAGGAATATGCCGCTTATCAGCAAAAATACGAACAGGAAGCGACGGCGGCCATTCAAAATAAAATCGGCCAGTTCAGTTCGGCAACCATCATCAGAAACATCATCGGTCAGCCGACTTCTTCGTTTAATTTCCGGCAGGCCATGGATGAAGGAAAAATTGTAATAATGAACCTTAGCAAGGGGCGGCTCGGAGAAGACAATACAAAACTCTTGGGTGGTATGCTTATCACCAAAATCCAACTTGCTGCCATGAGTAGGGTTGATATTTTGGAAGAAGACCGTAAAGATTTTTATCTTTACGTTGACGAATTTCAAACTTTTGTTACTGATAGTTTTGCCGACATTTTGTCGGAAGCCAGAAAATTCCGCCTTGATCTTACAATTGCCAATCAATACATCGGCCAGTTGGTTCACGACCAAAATGTAAAGGTAAAAGACGCGATTTTTGGCAATGTCGGCACATTTATTGCTTTCAGAGCCGGCGGCGAAGACGTTGAATTTTTGGAAGAAAAGCAATTTAGCCCTAACATTACGGCTCAAGATTTGCTTAATCTGCCTAATTATAATATTTATCTGCGTCTTTTGATTGATGGCGTTCCGTCAAGGCCGTTTTCGGCGATCACTTTACCGCCATATTCCAAACCGGAAATTTCTTATGCCGATGAAATTATAGAGTACTCGAGAATTACTTATGGCACGCCAAAAGCCGAAGTAGAAAGCACCATATCTATTGCTACAGGTGTTCTACAGGCAGAAGCACAAAGTTCGTCTCAAAGAGACGCTTACGATTTACCGTCATACAATACATCTTCGCGCGGACCCTCTAGCGGAGAGCGTGGCGCTTTTGATGATAAAAAAAATATGTTCAGCGCCGTTTGCGCGAATTGCGGGAAAAATACAACCGTTCCTTTTAAACCTGATCCGACGAGGCCGGTTTACTGTAAGGATTGTTTTTCTAAAACTTCTGCCCGCCAGCGACCTGAGCCGCAGGCGATGGCAGGCAGGCGCCCACCCGTTAAACCAGTGCATTTATCGCAGTTGAGGCCTCGAACTCAAGAATCGCCAGCTCCAAAAGCTATGCAGGGCAGGCAGCGTAAAACCGTTGATACCGAAGGCCTAAAAAAGATTTTGGAAGAGACAATTGGAAAATAAAAATGAACTGGTTAAAAGAAAATTGGTTTAAGGCAAGTATTATTTTAGTCGGGCTTTTAATTGCTCTTGCCTTAATTTCCATTGCCGGTTATTACAGCAATATTTCCAATACTCCAGAAAATAACATTAAAAAATCTGAAACTACACGATTTTATTTAAAATCCATTGCAAATATTCGTGAATGCGCCGGATTAGATTGTAAAATTATTGGACAATATCCAAAAAATACATTCATTAATCTTCCATATGATAAAATCGATAATTTACCAGAATGGATTTTAGTTTCTTGGGGCAATCCATCTAGCGGATCTGGATATATAAACAAAATTCTTTTTTCTGATACTCTAAGTGCCGAAAATTCAATGCCTAGTCAAGACCAAACTCAACAACAAAGTTACCCTACAAATCAAAGACAAGTTATAAATAGTACCAGCGATGTATTTGATTATTGGAGCAAGTCCGTAGCATTTGTTAATTGTGCTAGCGGTGGGAAACTCAGCTCTGCTGGCTCAGGGGTATTATTTAAGAATATATACGGAGAATATATTGTATTAACAAATCAACACGTAGTCGAAGGTACTGACTTATGTTTTCTTTCTTTTTTAACGAACCCAACAGGAACAATTGGTTTCGATGCCGTCACTTTTCAAGGTATTTTTGCAGGTAAACTTTCTACAGATCCAGATGATGATGAGTATATATTAAAACCTCAGATCATAGAACCAAAATATAGAACACTAAATTTGACAAATGATCCACTATCATTAGATTTTATTGAAAAAAATGCAATAGTTAAAAGCATCTGTTATCGTAATGTGGTTAAAATCGGAGATGACGTAGTAATTTTGGGGTTTCCAGCAATAGGCAGTAAATACGGCCTGACGCTTACAAGTGGTAAAATATCAGGATACGAAGGAAAATATTACGTTACAGACGCTAAAATAGATCATGGAAATTCTGGGGGTGCGGCTATATTGGTAAAGGATAATTGCTATCTCGGTATACCTACTTTTGGCATCATAGGCCAAGTTGAGTCATTAGGAAGAATCTTAGACATGAGTCGTTTTGGCGTTAATTAATCCAAAAATCAAATTTTTATAGTCAATACATATGGACAAAGTGAGTGAACAATTTTATCGTATAGAAAGATGGTATAAAAGATTAAAAGAAATCTCTACTAAAAAGGGCCAAGAACAGAGCACGTACTATCAGGAGGATGTCGTCTACACTTTCTTTCAAAATTGTTTTCATTTAAAAGACTGGATTATCAACTCTGGTGTTTTAGAAAAGAACATTGTTGATGGGTTTATAGAATCGAATACCGATATGAAAATATGTCGGGATTTATGCAACGGATCAAAACATCTTGCTATTACAAATCCATCCATTGATTCAAATATAGCCGTAGATACAACCGAATTTTTCATATCTGTTGGGGGTTTTGCAGAAAACAAGGCGGTATGTTGGGTTCATGTAGATGGATATCCATCACTAGATGCTTTAGTTTTAGCAGAAATGTGTCTCATGTGGTGGCGAATATTTTTTGAAAAGCAGGGTTTAAAGTTATCAAATAATAACCTCATCTAAAATTTCTCAAATATCTAAGTTGGGTGTACTAAAATATTACAAAACAAAAATTGCTATTGTGTCAAGCAATACTTTTGATATAAAATTAAAATACAATTCAAAACGAGACATAATTAATCGGCGGGTTAGTTAAAAGATTTTTACTTTATTAATTTCACATTATTCCTCCGATTCACGAAAAATACTTTCCCGACAGTTTCACTGTTCGGCAGTGTTTCATAAATGAATCGCGGGGAAGCCGCGTTTTTTGTTGTTAAAAGGCCGAAATTATTCAAATTAAGTAAAATTAAAAATATGGCAAAGACAAAAAAAGGCAAAAAAATTGTTGAAGTACGTACTCACTGGCGCAAGATTGGAAAAGACAAACGAATTAAAATACACGAGCATCGTCGTTCAACTCCTAATTAAATATGGGTAAATTTAACTTTAAAGACGAACAGGATTTTGAACGGGTTCGAAATGATGCTGAAGTATTTTATACCACTATCGACAAAGTACGCTGTCCATATTTTAGTTGTGACATTGCTTTTAATGCCAAAGGGTTGCGGCACTTAAAATTTAAGTCAGACAAACAAGCGAGATCCCACAATGATCAATATAGTCGTCTAAAGCTTATCCACTATGCTCCCGAAGTGATTAAATTGTCGCGGACGCTACAAGGTGTATGGTCAACAAAATGTTTTGAAGCCCAGAAGACAAACAGTCGCTGGGAACACGTTTTAAAAGGCGTAACTTTTTATGAATTCATTGCAGTGCTTGATAATATTCGTATAAAGGTAATTGTAAAAGAAGTTATTGGGGGCGAAAAATACTTTTGGAGCGTTATTCCGCATTGGGGCATTGACGCAATGAATAGTAGGCGGATTTTACATAGTGGAGACCTTGAATATGACTAAACTAAAAAACACCGCAGAGCGGTATTTTTTAGTGGTGTTTGGTTACAGCTTAGATAGCCGTGACAGGGCCAAGGCCCTCCAAGCACCGAAAATAGTATAGCACATTACAAATAAAGTTGTCCACAGGCGGTTTTTATTTTCCCTTCTCCACTCGCTCGGCATATTCTCCGGTTTGAGTGTTGATGCGAATTATATCTCCTTCATTTATAAAAAGGGGAGTGTTAATTTGAGCGCCGGTTTCTATGGTGACGGTTTTAGTTCCTCCTTGCGCAGTGTTGCCGCGGGTAGCTGGAGGAGCTTCTATAACTTTAAAATCCATTTTAATAGGCAAGGTTACATTTAAAATTACACCTTTGAAATTAAGCGCCTCAACAACAGTATTTGGTTTTAAAAAATTAATCGCGTTTCCAATTTGTTCCTGCGAAAGTTTAAAACGTTTTACTTGGTTATTTTCTTCGCAAAACCAATATTCATCTCTGTGGCTGTAAAGATATTTCACTTTCTGTTTTAGAATATCCGCTTCTTCAAAAACATCGGATGGCTTAAAATTACGGTTTAAAACTCCACCGGTTTTTAAATTTTTTAGTTTTGTCTGGATACTACTGCCACCGCGACCAATATGAAGATGGAGGACCTCAAGGACTTGATAGGGCGTTTCTTCATAAACGATATTTATTCCGTTTTGTAAATCATTTATTGATAACATAGTTTCATACAACATATAACACGTAACATATAACATAAATGTTTTTGCGTTTCATGTTGCGTGTTCCATGTTATATGTTTTGTGACAATTTGTCCACAATTTTTCTATTTGATTAAAATTTTTTTTAATGTTAAAGTGTTTTTACTTTTTGTTTTTTGATCTTTAAAAAAGAGGAAAAAAATGAGCCGAACTAAGGTTTATATCGCTCAAATGCCCGAAGGCCTTATTGCTCCCGATTTTACGGAGGATGCGCTTAAGCTTATTAACGAGCGTTATTTGCGCCGCGATAGAGACGGCCAAATAGTTGAAACAGTTGAAGGCATGTGCTGGCGAGTCGCTTACCACATAGCTTCCGCCGATAAAAAATTCAATAAGTCCGACGACGAAGTTAATGATTTGGCAAAAGAATTTTACGCTACTTTAGCGGAAAGAAAGTTTTTCCCGAACGCTCCGACAATTTACAATGCCGGCACCGGCAACGGATTGCAGTTTTCCGCCTGTTTTGTCCTTCCAGTTGAGGACTCTATGGATGGAATTTATGATGCCATCAAGTGGCAGGCGATAATCCATAAATCCGGAGGTGGAACCGGTTTTTCGTTTTCATCTTTGCGGCCGAAAGACGCGCTTGTAAAATCCACTCGCGGCCGGTCATCTGGCCCCGTTTCGTTCCTTAAAGTATTTAATACTTCAACCGAATTTGTGAAACAGGGTGGTATGCGCCGCGGCGCCAATATGGCGATTATGAATGTTCATCATCCCGATATCATGGAATTTGTCGAGTCCAAGGGAATGTTAATAGATAAAAACAAGGTAATATATGAACGCGTAAAACCATTCATTTACAGCAAGCGCGCTTTAGACCTTTTAAGAACTTCGCTTCTTGATACGCAAATTGCCAACTTTAATATTTCCGTGGCGGCAACCGATGTTTTTATGGAGGCAGTTAGAAATAATGCAGAATATAATTTAATCGCTCCGCATAGTGGCGAGGTTGTATCTCGGATTAAAGCCAGGACGGTTTTTGATGCCATTGTAAAAATGGCGTGGGAAACCGGCGATCCCGGTTTGTGGTTTATTGATAAAACCAACAGATGGCGGGCAAATCCAATTCCATCTCTTAAAATGATTAACGCGACCAATCCCTGCGGCGAACAACCGCTTTTTGATTTCGATGTTTGTAATTTGGGTTCTATCAATCTTTCCAAGTTTCTAATCAGAGAAAACGATAAATACAAAATTAATTTCAATGAATTGGAAAAAACCGTAAGGTTAGCCGTTCACTTTTTGGATAATGTCATTGAACTTAATCCTTATCCGCTTCCTCAAATTACAGATTTTGCGCATAAAATCCGGCGAATTGGCCTTGGCATTATGGGCTGGGCCGACATGTTGACTTATCTTGATACGCCCTACGCGTCAAATGATGCTATTAAGCTGGCGGAACAGGTATCAAAATTTATCAATGATATTGGCCACGATGAGTCGCAAAAACTCGCCACGGAACGAGGACCTTTCCCGCTATGGGATAAGAGTATTTATAAAGATGATAAACCGATGAGAAATTGCACCATTACAACTATTGCTCCGACCGGTGAAATCAGGATTTTGGCCGGCTGTTCCGGCGGCATTGAGCCGTTCTACGGCCTTACGGAAATTCACAAGTTTGAAAATCGGATTTTATATCGAATCCAGCCAGGATTTGAAAGATTTCTCGAAGTTGCCAAAAAGCGCGGTTTTTATTCCGAAAAACTTGAAGAAGAAGTCAAAAACCGCGGCCAAATTAGCGATTTAGACGGCATCCCAGGCGATGTGAGGAAAGTTTTTATCACTGCCCATGAGATAAAGCCGGAGTGGCATGTCAAAATCCAGTCCGCTTTTCAGAAAAACACCGATAATGGAGTAAGTAAAACCATTAATCTGCCCAATTCGGCCACGCCGGCCGATATTGAAAAAATTTATTGGCTTGCTTATGAAACCGCTTGCCTTGGGATCACCGTTTTTCGCGATGGCTGCAAAGGCGGAGTGCTTACAGTGGGAATTGATAACAGTCAAAAGGGTAAATTAGATTACCGAGATTTTATCCGCTCAAGGCCAAAGCCGGCTCATGGCATTACCACGCGTGTGGAAACACCCGATGGCGCCGCTTTTGTCACCATTAATTATGATATTGAAATCGGACCGATTGAACCGTTTGAGATTTTTATCAATGTTGCCAAGGCAGGAACCGATGCCGCGGCTGATGCCGAAGCCATGGGGCGGTTGGCTTCAGCACATTTGCGGATTGAATCGCCTAAAACACCGATTGAGCGCCTGACCCAGCTTAAAGACCAGCTTAGGGGCATTGGCGGAAGCCGCACTTCCGGTTTCGGAAAAGAAAAAGTTACATCGCTTGCCGATGGTGTCAGCAAGGCCATTGATTTTTATCTAAAATATTTTGGCTTTATTGAAGATAAAGAAATAAAAGAAAAAGAAATTGCGATTCTTCGCGGTAATCGCTGCCCGCAATGCCGGCAGGGCACGTTGATTTACGAAGAAGGTTGCAGCCACTGCAGTAACTGCGATTACAATGTTTGTTAATTTCTATACCCCGCATTTTGCCTGCCTACCGCAGGCAGGCGGGGTTTTTTGCGGTTTTTAGTTTTATGTGTCATGATATTTCAACTATGAATAAGCGAAAAAAAATATTTTGCGCGATGTCGGGTGGCGTTGATTCGTCCGTTGCGGCTTTGTTGTTAAAACAAAATGGATACGATGTCGTTGGAGTTTATATGAAAGGGTGGTCTTGGAGCGGCCCCGACGCTTCGGTCGGGGTAAACTGCGCCGAAGAAGATGCAACCGACGCGAGGCGCGTTGCCGGAGTTTTAGGCATTCCTTTTTATGTTTTTGATTTTGAAAATAAAATTAAAAAAGCCGTGGTTGATTATATGGTCAGCGAATACGCCGCTGGTCGAACTCCCAACCCTGATGTAATGTGCAACCGGGAAATTAAATTCGGCTTGTTTTTAAAAAAAACGCTTGAATTAGGAGCGGATTATATCGCTACCGGACACTACACCCGCCTGCAGCGGGAATTTCCAATTTCCAAATCTCAATTTTCAAATTGTAAATTAAAAATTGCAAAAGATCTAAATAAAGACCAGAGTTATTTTTTATGGACTTTAACTCAAGGGCAATTAAAACATTGCCTTTTTCCGATTGGCGATTACACCAAACCGCAAGTACGGGCAATCGCTAAAAAATATAAATTGCCGACGGCTGAAAAACCCGACTCGCAAGGCGTTTGTTTTGTCGGTGAAATTAATGTTGCGGGGTTTTTAAAAGAAAAACTTGGAAAAAATCCGGGGCCGATTAAAAATCTTAATGGAAAAATTATTGGCACGCATGATGGCACGGTTTTTTACACCATCGGCCAAAGAAGGGGGATTGGCATTAAAGGCAGTTTGCCTGGCGAACAGGGAAAAATTTATTATGTCGCGGCAAAGGACTTAAAAACCAATATTATTTTTGTGGCCGAAGGCAAGGATGAAAATTTATTTGCAAATAAGTTAATGGTAAAAAACATCAACTGGATTTCGGGAAAACTGCCGAAATTACCGCTGAATTGCCTTGCACGTATTCGTTATCGCCAACCATTGCAAGAAGCACGAATCATGAATTATGAATCAGGAATTAAGAATAAAACCATAATTTATAATTCAAAATTCGTTATTCAATTTAAAGAGCCGCAAAGAGCTGTCACTCCCGGCCAAAGCGCGGTTTTCTATTCTTTAAGGAGTGGCCCCTCCTTCGCTAAAGCTTCGGATGGCAAGGAAATGCTTGGCGGCGGGATTATTGACTGACTATTTGTTTTGTGTTATAAGTGTTATCAGGACTATCGGCACTTGTCATAGGGACAAGTAGCAGAAGCCTATATAATTGTTATTTAAAAACGGAGGAAAATAAATAATGGAAACACCAAGAACCATTGCTATCTATAATGGTCCACTTTTTAATATTTGGGCGATTCTGGTGTTTTTATCGCCACTTACAATGATAACTTTCTTTCTCTTTTTAGCCTCATGGCTTGATGGTTACTCACCAGCAATCTGGCCTAGTATTCTGTTCTTTTTACTATATACATTGCCAATGTGGTTTACCGGAAATAAACGGCTTTTCGATTAATATTAATGTTTTGAGCGGCGCGATAATATCAAGCCGTTTTTTTATTTTTCAAAAATTAAACAATATGCTAAAATTGTGTTTATGACGGATATAATTTTGGTTACAGAAAAAATTTCTAAAAGAGAATTAAAACAGTTAGCAAAAAAACGCTTTGGCGATTTAGTAAAAGCGGTTATTGATATTAAACGCGGCATCATGGCTGTTGGAGGTGAGTTGCATGCCGATGAAGAGGCAGAACTTTTGAAAAACAGCTCCGAACAATCGAATCTTTGGGGCGTTAATTTATATCCGGACGAATCAGAAGAAAAATGGATAGAATTTGATTCTGTAATCAATATAAGACCATCACAAGATAATCGTTCGCGGGATGTGAAAAGTTTGGAAATCAGGGAAAAAATAAAAGACATTATAAAAAATTTGATTGATTAAAAAAATAATAAGATGACTAATTTTGAACGCAATTTTGACGATAAAAAATGGTTTCAATTATCACTTTCCGAACAAATGGCCAATATTGGCAGTGAGGTTGCAAGAGCTATAAGATGGCACAATAGTGGCGAAGAAGAACATAAGGAAAAAGCGCTGGAGCGCGCTCTTGAACTTTTTGATTTGACGCTTTCCGATAAAAGATGGAAAAATCGCGCCAAGGAAATTGCGAGGATGCGCGAAGTTATTTGCGATTTTTTCTACGGCGGCAATGAATATTTGTCTAGTTTGTCATCAATTGATAACTATTTTCTTCATTTTGCCCTAGCGGCTCGACTTCATACATAACACATGAATTCAAAAAAAATCAGGGAAAAATTTTTGGAATTTTTTGAAGAGAGGGGACATAAAATTGTATCCTCGTCTTCGCTTGTGCCCAAAGACGATCCTTCGGTACTTTTAACGACTGCCGGAATGCAGCAGTTTAAGCCGTATTTTACCGGCGACAAAGACCCGATGAAAGATTTTGGTTCATGGCGGACAGTTTCAATCCAAAAGTCATTTCGTACTTCCGATATTGACGAAGTAGGAGATGAGTCGCATCTGACTTTTTTTGAAATGCTGGGGCATTTTTCTTTCGGCGCCTATTTTAAAAAAGAAACCATTGAATGGACTTTTGAATTGCTCACCAAAATTTTTAGAATTGATAAAGAACGGATATCGGCTTCAGTTTTTGAAGGGGATCAAAAAATACCAAAAGACCAAGAATCTTATGACGCTTGGTTGCGGTTTTTACCGGCGGAAAAAATTAAACAAGGAAATCGAGAAGATGGCAATATTTGGGGTCCGGCCGGGCCGGAAGGCCCTTGCGGCGCGTGTAACGAGGTTTATGTTGACGGACTAGAAGTAGCCACATTGGTATTTATGGAATATTTTTATTCGAAGGATAATACTTTTGCGCCTTTAAAACAAAAAGGGGTAGACGTTGGCTGGGGATTTGAGAGGCTTACAAAAGTTATCCAAAGCGCGCCGACAGTTTTTGAAACCGACTTATTTGAACCAATCATCCAATTAATTCCTCATCGAGATATTGAAAATGAAACAAAAGCGGTAAGAATTATTGCTGATCACATAAGAGCCGCGACTTTTCTTATTGCCGATGGAGTTTTGCCGTCAAATATAGCTCAAGGATATATTTTACGCAGGATATTGCGTCGCGCTATTCGCTATGGCCGAATTTTAAATTTAGATAAAAATTTTTTCATTCCTTTATCACAAAAAGTTATTGAAATGTATAAAGAATTTTATCCCGAGCTGTCTTTAAAAAAAGATGATATTTTAAGAGTTATAGAAAAAGAAGAAGAAAAATTTTCCAAAACCTTAAAACAAGGACTAAAAGAATTTGAAAAAATGATGGAAGCCAAAACTGATAAAATTATTTATGGTGAGCAAAGTCGAACCATTTCGGGGATAGATGCTTTTTATCTTTATGAAAGTTACGGATTTCCGATAGAATTAACGCGGGAATTGGCAAAAGAAAATGGATTTTCAGTTGACGAATCCGGCTGGGAAACCGCGCTAAAAAAACACCAAGAGATTTCGCGTGCCGGAGCCGAAAAGAAATTTGGCGGTCATGGCATCAGCACAGTTCAGGATAAAGGCACTGCAGAGAAAATGACGCGGCTCCATACCGCAACTCATTTGCTTCACCAGGCGATTCATGATGTTTTGGGCGGCGAATCAGAAGTTAAACAAATGGGTTCTGATATTACGCCCGAAAGAACGAGATTTGATTTTACATTTCCTAGGAAATTAACGCCCGAAGAAATTAATAAAATTGAAAATATCGTTAATGATAAAATAAAATTGAACTTGCCTGTTATTAAACAAAAAATGACTAAAGAAATTGCTTTAAAATTACAAGCCAGGGCATTTTTTAAAGAAAAGTATCCGGATGAAGTTAATGTTTATTCTGTCGGCGATCCCGATTTAAGCAAGGCATATTCTAAGGAATTTTGTGACGGCCCGCACGTTAAGAACACTGGCGAAATAGGCAGATTTAAAATAATAAAAGAAGAATCGTCAAGCGCTGGAGTAAGAAGAATCAGGGCTATTGTGGAATGACAACTAAAAATGTGTTAAAATATTTATAATGTCTCAAGGGTTTGAAATAATTAGAGCCAGAATTAAAGATAATGCCGCTATTTTGATTGATCGTTTAATGCGGTCAAAGCAACAAGAGGTCGTTTTGGTTTTACCTAAAAATTCTATAATCGCCGCCGATTTAAATTCTATAAAAATTTTAAAAGAAGAGGCCGAGAGCATAGGCAAAATATTATCGCTTAACACCGAAAATAATGAGATAAAGTCCTTTGCCAAAAAAATAAAAATGTTGATTTATGATAATAATAATTTTTCCGTTTCTGGCGGAGAAAAAAAAGAAACAACAGAACGAATAAAATCTGATAAAAAAATAAAAATTATGATGGATATTTTGCCGCCATCATCTGGAATTCAAGAATTGCCCGAAGAAATAACAGAAGAAATACCAAAAGGGAAAGAATCGGAGCCGGATTATAATCTGCCGCCGGAGCCAGTTATCTATGAAACTGCCTGCCTGCCGGTAGGCACGGCGAGTCAAAATTTAGATTTAGAAAAAAATCTTGAAAATTTCTATCTGCCTGCCGATAGGCGCGGCAGCGAGGATTCAAGATGGCATCTCGGCAGACAGGCAATATTTTTTTTGATGATTAGCGGATTTTTGCTCTTTGGCACAGCAATGTATTTGATTTTACCAAAAGCCAATATCAAAATTTCTTTAAAGGAAATTCCGCTTAAAGTCCAGATTCCTGTTGCCGTAAGTAAAAATGTGAGTTCTTCAAATTTAACTGCCGGCATTATACCCGGGCAATACTTTTCATTAGATAAAACCGGTTCAAAAACAATAGAAGGTCGCCCTGAAGTCGGCGGCGTTATAGAAATTTACAATGCTTACAGCGCCGCTCCTCAAAAATTAGTCGCCAATACAAGATTTGAAACAAAAGACGGTAAAATTTTCCGAATCAAAAATTCAATTATTATTCCTGGCGCGAAAATGTTAAATGCGAAATTAACACCCAGCTTCATTAAAACGGAAGTTATCGGTAACGAGGCTTCAAACGACTATTTAATTGGTCCATCATATTTTACTATTCCCGGTTTTAAAGAAACGCCCAAGTATGCCGGTTTTTACGCCAAAAGCATTGAACCAATGAGCATTATTACAAATTCTTCTTTAAACCAAGAAGCGATTCTGCAAAACAAGAAAGAACTTCAAGATAAATTGGCGCAAGAATTAAAAACTGATGTTCTAAACACGCTGAAAGATTCAGATTTACAGTTAGTTGAGGGCGCTTCTTCTGTAAAAGTTGATAATTATAAGATTAATGCAAATGTTTTAAGTATGAAAGTTACCTGGCAAGCCATATTTTTTAAAGAAAAAGATTTAAAAACAATGATTAATTATTTTGTATCAAACCATTATCCAGACTTAAAAAATTTCACTTTTAATGATAATATTGCCTATCCCGAAGCTAATCGCGTTGATTTTAAAAAAGGAGAATTATTTTTTACTTTTAACGTTGATAAAAATAATGCCTTGCCAGCCGATCTTGAAGTTCTTAAAAAAGAGTTGGCCGGACGCGATGAAATTGAAATGAGAACAATTATTTCTGATAAAACATATATAAATAGCGCCGCCATTTCTCTTTGGCCGTTTTGGGTTAATCGCGCTCCCAGTAACTCCAGAAAGATTAATATTACTATTGACAACTAATGTTTCTTATGATAGATAATAAAAGATTAATACTTATAGGGTCTGTTACAGAGGCCTTACCAAATACAACTTTTAGAGTTAAATTAGAAGATGGCACGGAAATTTTAGCTCATTTATCAGGTAAAATGCGGTTAAATTTTATTCGTGTTTTGGTCGGTGATCGTGTGGAAGTTGAATTATCTTCTGATAAGAGGCGGGGCCGAATAATAAGACGATTATGAAAGTACGTGCAAGCGTTAAAAAAATTTGTGCTAAATGTAAAATTATCCGCCGCCAAAGGCGTCTTTATATTGTTTGTTCAAACCCAAAACATAAACAAAGACAGGGTTAAAAAACATGCCAAGAATCTCAGGAACAAATATTCCGGACAATAAAAAAATAATCGCTTCACTGGCGTATGTTTATGGTATCGGCCGACCCTCGGCGGCTAAAATTATAGAACACATTAAAATTGATTCTAATAAAAGAGCTAAAGACTTAACCAATGAAGAATTAACGCGCTTAAAAGATTTTGTGGAAAAAAATTATAAAATAGAAGGAGATTTAAAAAGAATAATCCAAGGCAATATTAAAAGATTGAAAGAAATCAATGCCTATAAAGGTTATCGTCATTTCAGAGGATTGCCGGTAAGGGGGCAAAGAACTAAGACAAATTCCAGAACCAGAAGAGGCAATGTGAGAAAAACAGTCGGTTCCGGCCGTAAAAAATCAGCGGAGAAAACATAATATGGGAAAAAAGAAAATAAAAAAACAAACTGAAGCAGAGCTCCTTAAGGAAAGCGAAAAATTAGGAATTGAGCAAGCAAATGTTTTTAGCGGTAAAACCGGTCGACAGATTGCCAGGGGAAAAATTTATATACAAGCCAGTTATAATAATACTGCGATTACAGTTACCGATGAAAAAGGCGGGGTTTTAGCTTGGTCTTCAGCCGGAGCGCTTGGTTTTAATGGTCCTAAAAAAGCCACGCCCTATGCAGCGGCCAAAGTAACAGAAGCGGTTTTAGAAAAAATTAAAAAAACCGGATTTTTAGAAATTGAAATTTTTGTAAAAGGCATCGGTTCTGGACGGGAGTCGGCCATAAGAGCTCTTGCCAGCCACGGATTAAATGTAATATCCATAAAAGATATAACTCCGATTCCGCATAATGGCCCCAGGCCTAAAAAAGTGAGAAGAGTATGAGATATACTGGACCAAAAGAAAAATTATCAAGAAAGGTGGGAGAAAATCTCGGACTTAAAGCCGAGAGGTCTTTTTCGCCAAAATCATCTTTTTTAAAAAAACCTTATCGGCCGGGTCAGCATGGGAAAGCTCGCCGGCGGGCTTTATCCGAATTTGGAGCGCAGCTTTTAGAAAAACAAAAAATAAAATTTACTTATGGCATAAGCGAAAAGCAGTTAAATAAGTGTTTTAATGAAGCAAAACAGCGCAAAGGTATTACCGGTAATCTGGTGCTTAGCATATTGGAACGGCGTTTGGATAATGCAATTTACAGAAGCGGTTTTGTGAGCTCAAGAAGTATTTCGCGGCAGGTGGTAAATCATGGTCATTTTTTGGTCAATAATAAAAGAGTCGCCATTCCGTCGCATCGGGTTGAAATCGGCGATATAATCAGCATAAAACCGAAAAGCCGGCAAAAGCAGATATTTTTTGATTTAATTAATAAATTAAAAAAACACGTGGCGCCTTCTTGGCTCTCAATTGATAAAAAAAATTTAGAAATAGAAATAAAAAGTAATCCAGAAGATAATGATTTGCCAAAAAATTTTAACATGAATTCAATTGTCGCTTTTTATTCCAGATAGTGAAAATTGGTATTAAAAATAAATTAAAAATTTTTTAAATATTTAAAATTATGAACACAAACATTTCTTTGCCAAAGACGCCAAAATTAATAGAACAAATTTCTAAAAACAGGGCTGTTTTCGAAATAGAAGAACTTTATCCCGGATACGGTCTAACTTTGGGCAATGCTTTGCGCCGCGTAATGTTATCATCTCTTCCCGGAGCCGCCATAACATTTGTAAAAATAAAAGATGTTAATCATGAATTTTCCACTATCCCAGGCGTTTTAGAAGATATTGTTGAGATAATTTTAAATTTAAAACAAATAAGATTTAAAATTTATAATGATGAGCCGCAAATTATAACTTTAAAAGCAAAAGGTGAAAAAGAGATTAAAGCGGGTGATATAAAATTAACGTCACAAATTGAAATTGCGAATCCTGACACTTTAATTGCCACGCTTACTTCTAAAAACGCTTCTTTAGAAATAGAAATGCAGGTTGAAAGAGGACTTGGTTATTCTGAATGGGAAACTCGCAAAAAGGATAAACAAGAAATTGGCAGTATCGCGGTTGATGCTATTTTTACGCCCATTAAAATGATTAATTATGACACTACAGATATGCGCGTCGGTGATAAAACCAACTATAACAAATTGAAGTTTGATATTGAAACTGACGGTACAATAACTCCTACTGAAGCGCTTATAAACGCTGCTCAAATTTTGATTGAACAGTTTCAGGTTTTTACCACCGCGGCAAGTAAAATTATGAAAACCGAATACAAAAAAGAAACCAAGGAAGAATTAATTGAAAAAGAAAAAGAAGAAGAGGATATAACAAAAAGTAAAATAGAAGATCTTAAACTTTCAAATCGTACCCAAAATATTCTTTTAGAAAATCGCATAAAAACTATTGCCGGACTTTTACGTTTAAAAGAAAAAGATTTATTGCAATTGGAAGGTTTAGGCAATAAAGCGGTAAAAGAAATAAAAAAAGCGCTTGGTAAACTTGGCTTTACGTTAAAATCAGAGGAGTAGGAAACGCTATGAAACATTTAAGAAAAAATCGAAAATTTGGAAGATCGGCAGATTTCAGAAAAGCTTTTTTATGGAATCTAATAAGCAATCTTATTTTAAAAGAGCGCATCAGAACTACCGAGGCCAGAGCTAAAGAAATTAGGCCCATGATCGAAAAAGCAATTACTAAGGCAAAAGTTGATAATTTGGCAAACCGGCGTTTATTGCTTAAAAAATTAAATTTAAAGCCAGTGAATAAATTATTTAAAGATTTGTCGCCGCGCTTTAAAGAGCGAAGCGGCGGTTATTGTCGGATAATGAAACTGGAAATTAGAAAAAATGATGGCGCAAAAATGGTAATAATTGAACTTGTGAAATAATATGGCAAATAAACCGAAAATTTATAACATTGATGCAGCGGGGAAATCTTTGGGCAGGTTAGCAAGTGAAATTGCAACTCTCTTAAGGGGAAAAAGGGAGGTAAATTATTTTCCTCATTCAGATCCTATGATAACTGTTAGGGTATCCGGCATAGATAAAATATTGCTAACCGGTAAAAAATCAGTCCAAAAAATATACCGGCACCACACGGGTTATCCCGGCGGCTTGAAAACCGTAAAATATGCCGATTTAATAAAAAAAGATAAGGGTCGAGCTTTAAAGTTGGCTGTTTTAAGAATGCTTAATAAAAGCCGATTGCGAGCTAAATTAATGAAACGGTTAATCATCAAATGATATGGCACTAAAAACCAAAACTACAAAAATCAATAAATATTACGAGGCCGTCGGCAGAAGAAAAACGGCAATAGCCAGAATTCGGCTTTGGCCAAACGACATTAAGCAAGAGGTAATTGTGAATAATAAAAATTATTCCGATTACTTTCCGGGGAGAGAAATGCAGGACACGTTAATGGATCCGATTGTTAAAAGCGGGATTAAAAATTACAAAGTTTCCGTTAAAGTTTTTGGCGGCGGACTTAGAGCTCAGGCCTATGCTTTGCGCCACGGATTAAGCCGAGCCCTTGTTTTGGCGCATCCTGAATCTAAAACAAACTTAAAAACATTTGGCTTTTTAACCCGCGACCCAAGAATGAAAGAAAGAAAGAAACCCGGCCTCAAAGGCGCCCGCCGCGCTCCTCAGTGGTCGAAGCGATAAAATATTTCATCTATTGACGTTATAATTATACACGTGTTATAATAAACAACAGTAGTTCCTTGGCATCAAGCGGTATCTCATTGTGAGGTATTTGCTGAGTGATGCCAAAAACAAGAGAAAAAACGCCTAAAGGAGGCGCAAGATGAAAAGGATTATTTTTCTCGCTCTCGTCATTGGTTCGTTCGGTCTCGTCGGCTGCTCGAACCCTTCAACCCCTGCTGGTTACGTCGGGTACGTCACGCAGGGCGCCTGGTTCGGTCATGATCGGTTCTACAACATGCAGACGGGGCCGACATCGACGGGGCTCGGATGGCTGCTCGACGCTCACAACATCAGCGTGACGCCATACACCTACCATGAGCCGATGACCGTTCTCTCGAAGGACAACCTCAAGGTGTCTTTCCAGGTGCACATCGTCTGGCGGGTGAAGCCTGAACACGAGCAAGTGAAGTTGTTCGTCGAGAAGTACACGACGCTCGAAAGGGGCGACGACAAGAACCCGAACAAGGTCGTCGAAGTCGCCTACGGTAACTTTTTGAAGGAGCCATTGCGAACGGCGACTCGTGATGAAGTGCAGGCGCTGGATGCGTTGGCTCTCAAAGAGCGGATTGTTCAGATCGGCCATGCCATCGAGAAGACAATGAAGATCTGGGTCAACAACACCCCGTTCGACATCATGAGTGTGGTCGTCGGCGATATCCAATACCCAGATGAAGTGGCGAATGCCGTGGCCAAGAAGATGGCAACGACTCAGCTTCTCGAGCAGAAGGCGACCGAAATCCAGATCGCCGGGCGAGACGCGGAGAAACGAATCAAGGACGCTGAGGGTGTTGCTAAGGCGATGGAGATCATCAACCAGCGCCTCACTCCCCAGTACCTCCAGCACGAGGCGATCGCGGCGCAAGAGAAGATGGTGGGGTCGCCGAATCACACGACGATCTATATCCCTGTGGGCAACAACGGGGTGCCTCTCGTCGGAACATTCGACGCTTCGGGCAAGCCTACCAAGTAGCCGGCCAAAGAGCAGTTCAATCGGCAATACGGCACGTGGGAAATCGCATCAGCGATCTTCTCCCACGTGCCGTTTTTAATTATACGAGTTTCAGACGATCGTCTGAAAGTGGAATAATTGTTATTCTACATTTATTTTATATAAGATAATTTTTTCTCCCGATGCTTCGGTCGGGATCCCGACCGTTGACGTTCCGTCAAGGCGTCGGGATTTATCAGTTTCAAAGAAATAGAGATCGAAATTTTTAATGTCCCAAAAAATTGGCGGATTGATGTTTAAATAAAATTTAACGCTGTTCCGCTTACCGCCTCGATTATCCCTTTCGGCAATTGTTAATTCGCCGTTAGTAAGCCAGATAATGTGCTCGGAATCTTTAAGCCAATCTAAAAATAAAATTGGCGATTCCGACGTAGCGATTATTTCTTTTTCCCCCGCTTTTTTAGACGGCTCTTCTTTTATGTCATTTAAATACTCAATCCAAATTTTATTATCTACGGCATAAAGCTTTTTATTTTTATCGGGAGATATTAATTCTGTGGAAGTTGAAATTTTAAATTTTTCGTTTGATATAAATTGCCCATCAAAATCATAAATTTTAGCGGTTCCTATTTTTTTATTATCTATTATCCTAATTGTTTTATCGTTAACTTCAAAATCTGCTATTTTTTGCGCCGGTAATTGCGCCATTTTAATTTTTTTAAGTTCCAAAGGAAATAAAGTTACAGAAATTAATTTGGTTACCAGGCCATTTTTTACTTCAACCATTTTGTTCCATGGGTAATATCCTTCTTTGTGAATAAAAAGATTATAATTTTTGGGGGCAAGATCGTCGACTAATTTTGTGTAATTTAAAATGCCCGCTGTTGTTCCGGTAAATTTATCATTTATATATATTTTAGCGCCGGAAACCGTGGTTTTAACAAAAATACCGCCGGTTCTAACCATTTTAAAAGAATCAAAATCAAAACGCCATCCTTGGGCAAAAAGGGTAATGGTAATGCTCGCGGCGATAAATAGAATAACAAAAATCCAAAAAACAAAACGTCTGAATCTTATTGTCATAAGACAGTTACCATAACACGTTTTAAAAAATTGCGCAATTTGAGTCAATAATAAATTTATTGTATAATATTCACATCATGGCGGAATATTTTGTTATAAACGGCGGGAAAAAATTAGAAGGCGAAATCACTGTTGGTATCGCTAAAAACGCGGCTTTAAAAATTTTAGCCGCATCAATTTTAACCGACAAACCGGTAAAATTGCCGAAAATGCCGAAGATAGAAGACGTTGACAGAATGAAAGAACTTCTTATTGATTTGGGCGCTAAGTTTTCAGGCAATTTTATAAATTCTTCAGGAATAAAAAAAACTGATTTAAATTATAAAATCGCCGATCGGTTCAGGGCGTCAATTGTTTTGACTGGACCAATTTTAGCTAGATACGGCAAAGTTTCGTTTCCTCATCCTGGCGGCTGCACTTTGGGCAAACGGCCGATTGATTTTTTTATTGACGGTTTTGAAGCTTTGGGGGCAAAGGTTAAAAAGAGGGGAGATATTTTTACAGTCGCTTCCAAAAAACTTATAGGCAATAAATTTGTTTTTCCAATAGTAAGCGTAACCGGAACCGAGAATTTAATGATGGCGGCAGTACTGGCTCAAGGAAAAACAATTTTAAAAAATGCCGCTTGCGAACCGGAAATAGAAAATTTAGCCATTTTTTTAAATTCTTTGGGCGCTAAAATTTCCGGAGCTGGCACGCCGTCAATTGAAATTGTTGGCGCAAAAGAACTTAATGGCGGCGCTTGGAACGGTTTTCCCGATAGAATTGAATCGGGAACTTTTATAATTTTGGCGATTGCGAGCAAAAGCAATATTAAAATAAAAAATTGCCACCCGGAACATTTGGAAGTATTACTCTCATTACTTGAAAAAGCGGGAGCCGATCTTGAAATTGGCGCTGATTATGTTATAGTAAAGCCCGTTAGAAATCTTCGAACTATCGATGTTAAGACACGCGAATATCCTGGTTTTGCTACAGACCTTCAAGCGCCGCTTACTGTTTTGTTGACGCAGGCGAACGGCATTTCATTGGTTCACGAAACAATTTATGAGGGCCGGTTATTTTATACCGATATCTTAAATCAGATGGGTGCGAATATTATTATGGCTGATCCGCATCGGGTTATTGTTCAAGGTCCCAGTAAGCTGCGCGGTAAAAAAATTAACAGCCCAGACATTCGCGCCGGAATGGCATTAATTATCGCGGCGCTTTTAGCGGAAGGCCAAAGCGTTGTAGAAAATATTTACCAAATTGATAGGGGATATGAAAAAATAGATGAACGTTTACAAGCACTAGGAGCAGATATAAAGAGAATTAAAAATTAATTAATATAAAAAATGAAAATGAAATTTTAAAATTGTAGGCGGGGTCGTGCCGCCCCGCGAAGCGGGGTGGGGCTATGACAATTTTAAAATTTTATTTTCATTTTTTAAAACATGGCAATCTTTACTAAAAAAATCGGAATTGATCTCGGCACTGTTAATACTCTTGTATTTATTCCCGGTCGCGGGATTACTTTGAATGAGCCCACTGTGGTGGCAATTTCTCCGGATAATAATGCCGTTTTGGCCATTGGTATTGAGGCACAAACAATGATCGGCCGCACTCCGGAAAATATAATCGCCAAAAAACCAATGCGCGATGGCGTTATTGCCGATTATAAAATTACCGAAGCCATGCTCAGGTATTTTATTGGTAAAAGCTTGGGCAGATTCCAGTTAATAAAACCGGAAGTTTTAGTAACCGTGCCATCCGGTTCCAGTTCAACCGAAAGAAGGGCTGTTATTGACGCGGCTGTAAATGCCGGCGCCAGAGCCGCCTATATTGTTAAAGAGCCGGTTTTAGCCGCTATTGGAGCCAATATCCCAATTAATTCGGCTTCCGGAAATTTAATTATGTCGGTTGGCGGCGGCACCACCGAAGTGGCGGTTATTTCTTTAGGCGGCATTGTAACTTCTCATTCAAGAAGGGTAGGCGGCAATAAATTGGACCAGGCGATTATTGATTACCTTAAACGCCGCCATAATTTAGCCATTGGAGAAAGAACTGCCGAAAGAATAAAAATTGAAGTTGGCTCAGCACTGCCTTTGAAAGATGAACTTCACATAGGCGTTCGAGGCCGCGATATAGTAACCGGTTTGCCGCGGAATATTAACATTGGCACCAATGAAGTCGTGGAAGCAATTTCCGAGCGACTTAAAGAAATTATTCAAGCCGTTAAACTGGTCTTAGCCCAAACTCCTCCGGAATTATCTGCCGATATAATGGATAAAGGAATAATTTTATCCGGCGGCACGGCGTTACTTAGGAATTTTGACGAACTAATGGTAAAAGCCACCGGAGTTCCGGCATATGTCGCCGAAGAACCGTTATTTTGCGTCGCCAAGGGCGCTGGTTTGGTTTTAGAAAATCTGGAATTTTATAAAAGAAGCATTATGGCGCGTCGCTAATAAAATGAATAATTATCAGAAAATTACCGATTATCTTAACAAATGCATTGAAAACAATGGTTTGTCTCATGCTTATATTTTTTATGGACCGGATGAGTTGGCTAAAAAAACGATTGCTTTAAAATTCGCTAATAAAATTCTTAATCCTGATTTTAGCTCCGATGCTTCGGTCGGAGCCCCGACTTTACAGCGTCGGGGTTTTAATCCGGATTTAATTTTAATTTCAGCCGATACTGATGAAGAGCGGTCTATAAATTTAATCAGGCAGCTTAAAAAATTTCTAATTTTAAGTCCTTATTACGGAAAATATAAAATAGCGGTAATAGATGCGGCGGAAAAATTAAATATTTACGCTCAAAACGCCTTGCTCAAAATTTTTGAAGAGGCACCGAATCATGCCATTATTATACTAAACGTTAAAACTATTGACGGAATTCCGGAAACTATTGCTTCTCGCGGCATAAAATTGCCATTTTGGCGACAAGACGGCGTTGATATAGAAACAGATAAAAAAATTATAGAAATTTTTAACGAAATTTTTAGCAATGAATCAAAAGACCGATATTCTATTATTGAAAAATTTAGCGATTACTCGGCAATTGAAATTTTCAAATTTTGGATCATATTTTTAAGAGCCAAATTCTTATTTAGCCCGAATCAAAAATTAAACAATTTATTAAAAACAAGCCAAAATATTTATTTTAAATTAAATGAAACAAATATTAATCCGAAGTTTGCTTATGATGAATTATTATTAAGTTTTAACTGTGATGCCAATAAAACAAATTTTTTAAAATTCTAGGCGGGGGCGAGCCGTTCGCCGAAGGCGAATGGGGCTAAGGAATTTTAAAAAAATTTGTTTTATTGGCTTATAAACCTTCATGGAAATTTTAGAAAATTTTAAAAATGAATTAAAAAAAATAGAAGAATCGTTAAAAACCGAGTTTTCTTCTTTGCGCGTTGGCCGCGCCACCCCGGCTCTCGTTGAAAACATATTGGTTGATTGCTATGGTTCCAAAATTCCCATAAAACAACTGGCTTCCATTTCCGCTCCGGAACCAAGAATTTTAATAATTGAGCCATGGGATAGAACCGTTTTGCCTAATCTGGAAAAAGCTATTTTAACTTCCGACTTAAATTTAAATCCCATTGTTGATAAAAATTTAATCAGGATAAATATTCCGTCATTAACCGAAGAACGAAGAGTGGCGCTAATAAAAGTTATAGGTTCTAAATCGGAAGAAGCTAAAATCAAATATCGCAATAGCAGAGATAAAATGATAAAAGAAGTTAATGAGCTGTTTGACTCCAAAAAAATTACCGAAGATGAAAAATTTAAAATAAAAGAAGGGATCCAAAAATTAATTGACTTAACAAATAATAATTTGGAAAATTTATTGAAGTTAAAAGAAGAAGAAATTAAAAACGGATGATTACCATTTTGGTTTTTATTTTAATTTTGGGAATTTTAGTTTTGGTTCACGAATTTGGCCATTTTATTGTTGCCAAAAAAAGCGGCTTAACTGTGGAAGAATTCGGTTTTGGCTTTCCGCCAAGAATTTTTAGCTGGAAATCCGGCGAAACAATTTATTCAATAAATCTTTTGCCCTTGGGCGGCTTTGTTAAAATATTAGGCGAAGACGGCAGCGAAACTAATAATTCTAAAAGTTTTTCTTCAAAATCCATTGTTATTAGAAGTTTAATCACCGCGGCTGGAGTTATGATGAATTTCGCACTCGGCGCCATGCTCTTAATCATCGGATTTTATATCGGCTTGCCGCAAGTTGTAAGCGAAGAAAATGAAACACTCGCTAAAAATGTTCAAATTCAAATTATTGCCATCAACCATAATTCTCCGGCAGAAAAAGCCGGTTTAAAACTCGGCGATTCTATAGAAAATTTTTCCGAAATTTTAATTTTTCAGGATTTCATCAGTAAAAACAAGGGCCAAGAAATAAATTTAAAAATTAAAAGAGGTCAAGGCAATTTAGAAATTAAAACCGTCCCTAGAGTAAGTCCTCCGGAAGGAGAAGGAGCTTTAGGCATAGCTCTTGCTAAAACCGGCCTTGTTTCTTATCCATGGTATCAAAGCGTTTGGCTTGGGATAAAATCGTCGTTTATTATAACTTGGGAAATAATTAAGGGATTTTTTGGGTTAATTAAAAATCTTCTGGTTTCCGGAAAAGTGCCTCAGGAGGTTGCCGGTCCGGTGGGAATTGCGGTATTGGCCGGCCAGGCGACAGCTCTCGGTTTTGTTTATCTGCTTCAATTAGTGGCTTTGATTTCTCTTAATCTCGCGGTTTTAAATTTAATTCCTTTTCCTGCTTTAGACGGCGGTCGGCTGTTATTTTTAGCTATAGAAAAAATCAAGGGCTCAAAAGTCAACCCCAAGATTGAAAACGCCATTCATTCTGTTGGCATCGTCTTGCTCTTGGTACTCGTTGCATTGATAACCTACAGAGATATCTTAAAACTTCTATAACTATTGAGGTTCAACCAGTTGAGGTTAAATCAACTGTATAATAATTTAGCTATAGCTAAATTATTAGAATTTTCTAATTTTTCATTTTCGTATTTTTATTTTTCGTAATATTCCAACGATCGTTGCTGATTTACGAAAGATAATAACAAAGATTTATTAATCGTAAATTTACTGAACGCAAAAATCTCCTATAGGTAATCTTTGTGTCCAAGGCAGACCTTATTTTTAGATTTTGAGCTAGTGTAAAATTAAATCCCCACCAATATTTCGGTAGGGACGCAAATATATTCTAAAATTATGAAGATTCTGGCCAAGATGCCCAAATAAAACCATCATCAAGCCAGAAATTAAAACCGTCATATTTCTTTTTAACATATACAACCGCCATTTCAGCGGCTTTTTTGGTGACTTCATCAAACCATCCGGCTACCCAAAATGGCCCAACTTGCATAACAACTGCCTCGTTCTTTCCTTCATTAGCTGCCTTAATTGCTACTTGCTTTAATGTCTCATTAAATCCTTCTAAATACCATTTGGCCTTTTTTTCAATTTTTTGCTTCCTTTCCTGTTCCTCATCGGTCTTGATATTTTGCATGCTTATTTTTGCTTTTTTTTGAATTTTCTGAAGCTCTGAAATGTTCATGATATTTGCTTGCATGGCTCTTGCTCCATTTCTGTAGTTAGATTGTAGTTAGATTAAAGAACGTTCCAATATCATAATATTTATAATAACACAAAGTTGTTTTATTTGTCAATATTTCCAAACTATTGATTAGAAAACGTTTGTTTCGGAGCGGTGAGATTTATTAAAGATGCGTTAATTTTTTCATAATTGATGTAATAATTTTAACTTTAAAACGCATTAAAATCCTATAGGCAATAAATGCGTTCAGAGTTAGAGTTTAAGAGATAAATCAAAAAACTTTCTTAAATCGCCTTCTTTTTTATCCAAAGCTTCAAGAGTACAATAATTAACATAATTATCAATGGACAAGAAACTGCAAATAAAATCTATTTCATCTTGGCAGTCGTAAGGATAAATAAAGACACTCTCTTGCAGGGGATAGAAACCCAAATCTTTCAATTTTGCGGAAAGAGCGCGGCGCTCTTTATTTTTCTTCTCCGGGATATCAAAAATTATCATTCGCCATTTTTTATCCCATTTTTTATGATTGGGTAATTCAATATTGTCATAATCAAAATTTTTTATTATCTTTTTACCATTTTCGGTAATTTTAAGATATAAATCGTTACCCTTTTGCTCTAATTCAATCAATCTTTTTTTATTAAGGCGCCTGATAGCCTCATAAATTCGCTGGCGCTTTATTTTACCCCAATTTTTATGCCATTTAATTAACGATTTTAACATCAGGGGCGCGTTGGGCAAGAATAATGATGCTAAAATAATTGGCCCGGCGGCGGCTATAAGTAAAACATCCGCGGTTAATGATTCGCTTTTAATTACATTTTTCATATAATTGTTTTTATATATTTTATCATACTTTCTATAAACGCACAAACTGCCTATAGGATTTTTGTGCGTTCAAGAAAGGATTTAAAAGTTACACTTTAGAATATAGGGTTTTTATTCAGTAAAAAAATATCTCGGGATGATAATTTCACTCCGAGATTATAATAAAAATGATAAAATTACAACCTTTGAATTATTGTGCTATTAAGAGAGTGGTTTGCCATACTGCAGAATCTCGCGGATTCGTTTGAGTTCTTGGGCAATGACCTCAATTAGGTTTGGAGTTTTATAGCTCATATTATCACAAGATGGTAGTAGTCGGGTTTGTCGAATATGTTTTTTTGCCAGTGTTTTGTGTTTCATGGCGTTCTCCTCATAAGTTGTAAAATGAACTTTGTTTTTTTATTATAATAAGTATATAACAATTATTTATTATTGTCAAGGTTTTCGGAGTGGCATATTTGTTGTAGAATATAAGAGCTTGATTTAACTTTAACTAAAACTTTATGCGGCAATCACAAATTTTTGGGAAAACTTTAAGAGAGGCGCCTAAGGATGAAGTAAGTGTAAACGCGAAACTACTTGAAAGAGGGGGGTTTATATATAAAAACTCCGCTGGAGTTTATTCATATCTGCCTTTGGGGTGGCGGGTGCTTTCTAAAATTGCCGATATTATTCGCGAAGAAATGAACGCCATCAGCGCCCAGGAAATGTTTATGCCGGCGCTTGTCGAAAAAAAATATTTAGATGCTACCAGCAGATGGGATGTGGGGATTGGTTTTGAGGCGCGCGGGAAAAAAGAAAAATCAGCCAATTTTGTTTTGGGTTGGACTCATGAAGAGGTTTTAACGGCTATTGCATCAAAATACATAAATTCGTACAAAGATCTACCTCTGGCCGCCTATCAAATTCAAACAAAATTTCGCAACGAACTAAGAGCCAAATCCGGATTATTGCGGGGCAAGGAATTCATAATGAAAGATTTATACAGTTTCCATGCTTCAGAATCCGATTTTAGAAATTATTATGAAATAGTCAAAAAAACGTATCTCAATATATTTAAGCGATGCGGTCTGAAAACAGTTTACACATTGGCAGCAGGCGGCGATTATACCGCCGAAAATACCCATGAATTTCATGTTCTGTGCCCTGTGGGAGAGGATGTGGTTTTTGTTTGTTTGAAATGCGGTTATGCGGAAAATAAGGAAATTTCCAAATTAAATGCCGGTGGCAAATGCTCCAAATGCGCCGGTAAAATCATAAAAGAAAACGCGATCGAAGTCGGCAATATTTTTCCGCTCGGAACTAAATATTCGGATGCTTTTAATTTGAATTTTTTAAATTCGAAAGGAAAAAAAGAGTCCGTAATAATGGGTTCATATGGGATTGGGCTGGGGAGGACAATGGGAGCTATAGTTGAGACGCTTCATGATGATAATGGAATAATTTGGCCGGAATTCGCGGCGCCATATAAGTTTCACCTGGTTGAACTAAAAAATTCTAATCCGGTTGTAAAAAAAGAAGCGGAAAAAATATATAAAACATGTCTTGATAAAGGCATTGAAGTGTTATACGATGACCGCGACGATAAGTCGGCTGGAGAAAAATTTGCCGATGCTGATTTAATCGGAATTCCGACTCGGCTCGTAATAAGTGAAAAAACATTATCAAAAAATTCTGTTGAAATTAAAAACAGAAAAACCGGAAAAATCAATTTGCTTAAAATATCAAATATAAAAAATGATAAATCGTTTATTTAAAATATTTTCAAGAGATATAGGCATAGATTTGGGGACGGCCAACACTTTGGTTTACGTAAGGGGACGAGGTATCGTCATTAACGAGCCTTCTATAGTGGCCATAAATAAAAAAACCGATCAGGTGTTAAGCATCGGAGCGGAAGCCAAAAAAATGATTGGCCGGACGCCGGGCCATATCGTAGCCATCCGCCCTTTAATTGATGGGGTTATTTCCGATTTTGAAGTAACCGAACAAATGCTAAAATATTTTTTTAATAAGGTCCACAAGGATTCTTATAGTTTTTTAGTGAGGCCGCGAGTGGTTATAGGCATTCCTTCAGGGGTAACCGAAGTGGAACGGCGAGCCGTTGAAGACGCGGCTAAAAATGCCGGCGCCAGAGAAGTTTATCTTGTGGAAGAGCCAATGGCGGCGGCTATCGGAGCTCGCCTTCCAATTTCTGAAGCCGTTGGCAACATGATTGTTGACATCGGGGGCGGGACTACCGATGTGGCAGTAATATCTTTGGGAGGCATTGTGGTGTCGCGAAATCTAAGAGTTGCCGGCGAGAGAATGAATGAGGATATTATTCAATACGCCAGAGATGAATTTCAGCTCCTTTTGGGAGAAAAAACCGCCGAAGAAATTAAAATTTTAATCGGGTCGGTATTGCCTTTAAAAGAAAAATTAACGGCAATGGTAAGAGGCCGCGATCTAATAAGCGGTTTACCCAAAGAAGTTTTAATAAGCGACGTAGAAGTTTGCGAAGCAATCGCTCCGTCAGTTAACGCTATTATTTCGGAAGTTCGTTCTGTGATTGAAGAAACGCCCCCGGAACTCTTAAGCGATTTAATGACGCGGGGAATCGTTTTAGCTGGAGGCGGCAGTATGTTGCGCGGTCTTTCAGAGATGGTTACCCAAACCACCGGAATTCCGACAAAACTTGCCGAAGATCCTTTAACGGCAGTGGTTCGCGGTTGCGGCATTATTCTTGAAGATGTTGAATCTTTAAGAGAAATTTTGATAAATAACGGTTAATATATGACCAGATCGAAATTGGCTACATTTTTTCTTTTGTTTTTACTTTGCGTGGTTATTATTTTTTTTAACCAAAGCGGTCCCGTTTTATTATTTAAAAGTTATCTTGCCGTAACATTAAGACCGTTTGAAATTATTTTTAGTCAAATTGGAAATAAGTTTGTATTTTGGCAGAATGCTTTTTTGGGCATAAGACAGTTAAAAGAATCAAATATTAAACTGGCAACGGAAAATCTTGAATTATACGGAAAATTGGCAAAATTACCGCAGATAGAAGAAGAAAATGCGCTTTTAAAAGAAAAATTAAATTTGGCCGATAAAAATTTTTGGAACATCAGCTTGGCGAACATTATTGGGAGAGATTTTGAAAATAACCGTTCTTTTTTAATAGATAAGGGCGCCAGTGACGGCATTGCGGTCGGCATGCCAGTTATTTTTAAGGGAGAAGTGATGGTTGGAAAAATAAGCGATGTAAATTATAATACTTCCAAAGTTAAAACAATCATTGATGTTTCCAGCAAGATTGCGGCAGTTAACTCCACTGGGAATGTTTCCGGATTGGTGCGGGGCTTGGGTTCGGATATCATTTTTGATCTTATCGCTAAAAATAAAAAACCAGAAATAGGCGATTTAATCATTTCTTCCGGTACAGACGGCTTATGGCCGCGAGGTCTTATTATAGGCAAAATTAAGCAGATCAAATCGGAAGACAATCAAGTATTTAATACGGCGGATATTGAATTATTAGCCGATTTTCGGGATTTTGATAATGTTTTTGTAATTCTTAAATGATTAAAAATTAATATCAAATCTTTAAGATGAGCTATGACTACAAAATAATGTTTCTAATTTTTTTTACCGTTTTTGCTTTAATTATTTTAGCCAGTTTTCAAATAGCTTTTTTAAATCAATTCCGCTGGGGATTTAATATTTTTTTGGTTCTAATATCGCTTCTAATACTTACTAAAAACATTTATAGCGCCATTTTTTTAGGATGGTTCGGCGGCTTTTTAATTGACACGGTTTATTTCTCTGTATTTGGGGTTACCAGCTTATTATTGCTTTTAACAGCCGCTTTTTTGATTATTCTTCAAAAGAAAGTGCTGTTAACTTTAAAAAGTGAAAATATTTTAATTATTACTGTTTTTGCGGTGTTTTTTTACCATTTTTTAGCATGGATAATAAATAATATACTTATAAGAGGACAAGAAAAATTTAGTTTTTATTTTTTAAATAGCGGAATTATGGCTGAGCTGGTGCTTACGGCCGTTCTACTTTTGATAATATTTTCCGTCAAAAGCATAAAAATATTTAGATTTAATGTTTAAAAATTCATATTTAAAAAAAAACAAAGGTGAAATAGAACCGGAAGAAATTCTTCTTGACAGAAAGTTGGCAATGAAGTTGGAAACTCCGCTTAAAAATAACAGATTTTTAATTATTTTTACAGTTTCCATTTTAATTTTGGGTTTATTTTGGGGTCGGGCTTTTTGGCTTCAAATTAAAAATGAAGATTATTATGCTTTAAAATCAAATAAAAATAACATTCGTTTTTATCATAGCCGGCCGCCACGCGGAATTATTTATGACGCCAACTATCAAATTTTAACCTCTAATACTCCGGATTTTAGCTTATTAATTATTCCGGCTGATTTACCCAAGCCAACCGATAAATTAAATGATTGGATAAATCAATTGGCAAAAATAATTAAAAAAGATAATTCAGAAATAGAAAATTTTATAAAAAGTTTAAATAGAAATTCAACAGAGCCGGCACTTTTTAAATCTAATTTAGATAAGGAAACATTAATGTCTTTAGAAACCAATTCAGCCGTTCTTCCTGCTATATTTATAAATAAAGAAACTCGCCGCGATTATAAAGATGGCGTTTATTTTTCTCACATAGTCGGTTATGTCGGTAAAGTATCCGACGATGATATTAAAGCCGATTCGTATTATGGAGCACTGGATTTTATCGGTAAAGACGGACTTGAGGCGCAATATGAAAAAGAATTGCGAGGCAATCCGGGGAAAATTGCTGTTTCGGTTAATTCCGAAAATACCATTTTAAAAACTTTAACAGCCAAAGAATCGGTGCCCGGCAATAATTTAATATTGAGTATCGATGGCGATCTGCAGAAACTTTTAACGAACGCTCTTAACGATAAAATAATTCAAACAAACTCAATCGGTGCTGCCGCCGTTGTTTTAAATGTTAAATCAGGAGAGATTCTTGCTTTAGTAAGTTTACCCAGTTTTGACTTTGACAGCCAAACTTATGGAGAAATTATCAAAAATAAAAATAAACCGTTTTTTAATCGCGCCATAGGCGGTTTTTATCCCGCCGGATCAACCATAAAGCCGTTTGTAGCTTCTGCCGCTTTAGCCGAAAATATTATTGATCCGAATTCCAAAATTGACGACACATTGGGATATATTAAAATAGAAAATCAGTATGATCCTAATATAGTTTATACTTATCGCGACTGGAAGGCCCATGGGTTTGTGGATATGAGGCGTGCTATTGCGGTTTCGGCGAATGTTTATTTTTATGTTATCGGCGGCGGCTATAAAAATATTAAAGGTCTGGGTATAGACCGGATTAAAAAATATTTAAATATTTTCGGCTTCGGATCCAATCTCGGGATTGATTTACCCGGAGAGTTATCGGGGCTTATACCCGATCCTTTATGGAAAAAATCAGTGAAAAATGAAGGGTGGTTTACCGGCGATACTTACAATGTTTCTATTGGCCAAGGAGACATTATAATAACGCCCATACAACTGGCGTCGGCTATGGGAGCTGTTGCTAATGGCGGCAATTTATGGAAGCCAAAACTTGTCTTAAAAATTACTGACAACAACAATAATATTATCCGTGAATTTAAACCGGAACCGATTAGGACTAATATAGTTGATGAAAACAAGCTTAAAGTAGTGCGTGAAGGATTAAGAGGTGCAGTAACCGATGGCTCTGCTTATTTTTTAAACGATTTACCAATTAAAGTTGCTGGGAAAACAGGCACCGCTCAAGTAACCAATACTTTAAAAAAAACCAACGCTTGGTTTACCGGATTTGCTCCATATGATAATCCGGAAATTGCCCTAGCTGTTATTATTGAGGGCGCTGGCGAAGGTTCAACAGCCGCTGTTCCAGTCGCCAAAGAAGTTTTTTATTGGTATTACAATAAAAATTATGATAAGCTGAGTAAATAATAAAATTATATAAATTTATGGCAAATCAAACTTATTTAAGTCCGGAAGGAATGGAAACGCTCAAAAAAGAATTGCAAGAACTAAAGATCAAAAAACGTCAAGAAATTGCCAAGCGATTGCAAGAAGCAAAAGATCTCGGCGATCTTAGCGAAAATGCCGAGTATTTTGAAGCCAAAGAAGCACAGTCGCTAAATGAAAACCGCATTGCTGAACTTGAAGATCTTTTAAAAAATGCGGTCGTAATTAAAACATCAAGCGACGAAAATATTGTAATGATAGGATCAACAATAGAAACAAAATCAGAAGGCAATATTGATGTGTTTAACATAGTTGGTTCTGCCGAAGCTAAGCCGCAAGAAGGAAAAATATCCAATGAATCGCCTTTGGGGCGGGCTTTTTTAGGGAAAAGAGCGGGTGATGAAGTCGAGATTAAAACGCCGGGCGGTACCGTTAAATATAAAATAATTAAAATTGAAAAATAATCGTCATGCCGACATTAGAAGAACTGCGCCAAACAAAAATTAAAAAATTTGAACGTTTTAAAAATAACGGTATTAACCCTTATTCGGCGGAAATCAGGCGCGACTTTGAAATTAAAAAGATCATTGATAAATTTTGGTTTTGGCGGCTTACAAAAAAAGTATTTTATCTCGCCGGTAGAATAAAAACTCAGCGCATCCACGGCAAGGCGGCTTTTTTTGACCTGGAGGACGCAAGCGGAAAAATTCAGTGTTTTATAAGTCCCGCCGATTTAAGCGATAAAAAATCTTACGATGAATTTATTACCAATTACGATATTGGAGATTTCGTTGAGGTTAAGGGATCAGTTTTTAAAACTAAGAAAGGAGAAAAAACTCTTCGTATTTCTGAAATACGGATAATTGTTAAATCACTTTTGCCGCTTCCTGAAAAGTGGCATGGACTTCAAGATGTGGAAGAGCGTTATCGCAAGAGGTATCTGGATCTTTTAATGAACGGCAAGGTGAAAGAAAAATTTTTGAAACGTTCCGTAATTATAAAAGAATTAAGAAATTTTTTTGATGAACGCGGTTTCGTTGAGTTTGAAACACCAATGCTTCAAACAATTCCCGGCGGCGCCACGGCTAGGCCCTTTGAAACCCACTTAAACGCCCTGAATTTGGATTTATATTTGCGTATTGCGCCGGAACTTTATCTTAAGCGGCTTTTAGTAGCCGGCTTTGAAAAGGTTTATGAAATCGGCCGCAATTTCAGAAATGAGGGAATGGATGCGCATCACAATCCGGAGTTTACAATGCTTGAGGCCTATATCGCCTATAAAGATTCTGATTATTTAAAAAAATTTATAGGGAATTTATTTGAATATATTGTTAAAAAAGTAAACAATGGTAATTTGGTGATTGAATATCAAAATAATAAAATTGATTTTAATGGGCGATGGAAAGAAAAAAAATATGATGATTTAGTCAAAGAATTCGGCGATTTTGACTTGGCTAAAAAAAAATTGATACAACCTACTTTTGTAAACAATTTTCCGGCCGATATTCTGCCGCTTTCTAAAACACTCCAAAAAAGTCATTTGGAAGCTGATGCTTTTCAAGTTTTTGCCGGAGGATTAGAGTTAGTAAAGGCATTTACCGAGCAAAACGACCCGCTGGAACAGCGCCGGCGATTTGAAGATCAGGAACAGTTAAGAGCAGGAGGCGAAGAAGAAGCCCAGCGCTTGGATGAAGATTTTTTGGAGGCGCTTGAATATGGAATGCCGCCAGCTGCCGGATTCGGTCTCGGCATAGACCGGCTGGCAATGCTTTTAACAAATTCGCATTCTGCGCGAGAGATAATACTATTTCCGACGATGAAACCAAAGGAATAAACATTTATGCTGGATATAAAATATATAAGAGAAAATAAAAAAGAAGTGGGAAAAAGCATGAAGGCCAAGGGTTTTAAAGTTGATATTGATTCGGCTTTGGAGCTTGACGGTAAGCGGGGTGTTTTGAGAAAACAAATTGAGGGACTTAATGCGGAACGCAAAAAAAATGCTGAAGCGAAAAATATCGAAATTGGAAGGAAGATTAAAGAAAAAATAGCAAAAATAGAAATTGATGAAAAAATCTTAAACGAGAAAATAAATGGCATTTTGAGGAAGCTTCCAAACCTGCCGTTGCCGGAAGTTCCGGTTGGAAAAGATGAAACCGAAAATGTTGTTTTACGCGAAGTGGCCGCCTCTGGCGAGCCTCGCCCTGCCGGGCGGGGAGAAAAACCGAAATTTAATTTTACTGCACAAGATTATATGGCTTTAGCAGAAAATTTGGGCTGGATAGACACTGAGCGAGCGGGTAAGGCCATCGGTAGCCGCTTTGGATATCTTTTGCGCGATGCCGTAGATTTGGAATTTGCTCTCACGCGTTTTGCTTTTGATGTTTTGAAAAAAGAAGGTTTTATACAGGTTGTGCCGTCGGTATTTTTAAAGCCAGTTGCAATGCGCGGGGCGGGGTATTTAGATTATAACGAAGACGAGATATATCACCTTGAAAAAGATGATTTATACCTAATTGGAACATCGGAGCAGGCGATAGCCGCAATGCATATGAATGAAATTTTAGATGTCAAAAAACTGCCGCTTCGATATGCCGGCTTTTCTTCTTGTTTTCGTCGTGAAGCCGGCTCATACGGCAAAGACACCAAAGGAATATTGCGGGTTCATCAATTTGATAAAATAGAAATGTTCAGTTTTACCAAGCCGGAGGATTCAAAAAAAGAACACGAATTCTTGCTTTCTATGGAAGAAAAACTGATGCAGGCGCTTCAAATTCCTTATCGCGTGCTCCAGATGTGCACCGGCGATTTAGGATTTCAAGCGGCGAATAAATACGATATTGAAGCGTGGCTTCCCGGGCAACCCAGTTCGACAGGCTCAGGGCAGGGAACATATCGGGAAACGCACTCAACTTCAAATGACACCGAATTCCAATCGCGGCGATTAAATATTAAATATAAAAATCCAAAGACGGGTAAAAATGAATTTGTTCATACGTTAAACGGCACGGCTTTTGCCATTGGCCGTATGATAATCGCCATAATGGAAAATTATCAGCAAAAAGACGGCACAATAAAAATCCCGGCTGTTTTAGAGGGATATATTAAATAAAATTTCTAATTTCCAATTTCTAATTTCTAAAAAAGCATCTTCAGCGCTTTTTTTGTTTTCAATAAAATGTTATTTTGATAGTAATGGAATCAAAAAACACTCTTCGAACCTGGATTGAGGTTGATAAAAAAGCGATTTTTCACAATATTTCTGAATTCCGGAAAATCATAAAACCGAAGGTAAAATTAATGGCGGTAATTAAATCTAACGCCTATGGCCACGGCTTGGTTGATTTTGCTAAAATCGCCGAAAATAAGGTTGATTGGTTCGGCGTGGATTCTATTACCGAGGGGCTGAAATTGCGTCAAAAGGGGCTTAAAAAGCCCATTTTAGTGCTTGGATATACCTTGCCATCGCGGATGGCAGAAGCCGCTCAAAATAATATCAGTTTGACCATTTCAAGTTTAGACGCTCTAAAGCATTTAATTGCACTTAAAAACCCCCCGAGAATTCACATAAAAATTGATACGGGAATGCATCGGCAGGGATTTTTTGTTAAAAATTTACCGCTGGTTATTAAACTTCTTAAACAATTTAAACTTTTTCCCGAAGGTATTTACACGCATCTTGCAGCCGCAAAAGATCGGCTTTATCCTTCATATAGTTTTAAACAGATAGAAGATTTTAAAAAAGCCGATGAATTATTCAAAAAATTTGGTTTTTCCGCCCAAGGCGAGACCTCGCCCTTTCGGGGCGGGAAAAATTATCTTTGCCATGTTACCGCTTCAGCCGGCACTATGCTATACCCCGAATCATATTTTGACATGGTAAGAATCGGCATTGGCCTTTATGGACTGTATCCAACTAAAGAATTGGAGATTCAAACAGGCACAAAACTAAAACCGGCACTAACATGGAAATCGGTAATTGGCGAGATTAAAAACACGTCACAAAACGCCTACGTCGGTTATGATCTCACGGAAAAAACTTTAAAATCATCACGATTGGCGATTGTGCCGGTCGGATACTGGCATGGGTTTGACCGCGGCTTTTCAAGTTGCGGCGAAGTTTTAATTAAAGGGGTGAGATGTAAGGTTCTTGGTCGAGTGAACATGGATATGATTGTTGTTGATATTTCCAATGTTCGAAATGTTAAAATTGGAGATAAAGTTGTTATAATAGGAAAACAAGGAAAAGAAAAAATAACCGCCGAATATATGGCAATGAAAATTGACACAACTAACTATGAAATTGTTACGAGAATTAATCCTCTCATTAAGCGTTTTTATATTTGAAAATTAGAAATTGAAAGTTAAACTTTATGCCATCAAGCCGCTATTACAGATTCAAAACAATAAGCAAAGAAGAAAAAATTAAAAAAATAAAAATTTTATTTTTTTTATTTTTTCTTTTAGCCATTATTCTAACTGTATTTTGGTTAATTTTTTTATCATCTTTTTTAAAAATTCAAAATATAAATTTTTCCGATAATACCGTTTTAAATCGCGATAATATTCTAAGTATAATCTCAAATATCAATTCGTTCGGATTGGGTGAAAACTTATTAATTTTATCAAAATCACGGTTAAAATCGGAATTAGCCGCCGCTTTTCCGTCTATAACCGACATAACAATCACAAAAAAATTATTTAACACAATTACAATAGATTTTCATAAAAGAATTCAGATTGGTATTTGGTGTAATAGCGCTGGTTGCTATTACTTCGATAAAACCGGCGTTGCATTTGCAAAGACGCCCGAAACCGAAGGCAGTTTAATATTGAAAATAGAGGATTTGTCAAAAAACAATATTTTATTGGGTGATAAAGTTTTAGATGATAATTTAATCAATTTTATATTTGCTTTTAATGCCAAAATTTCAGAAAATAATAAATTTAAAATTTTAGAATTTAAAATAAAACCAAATTTTTCTGTTGATTTGGAAGCCGTAACAAATAAAAATTGGTCAATTTATCTTGATGAAAAGCAGGAGCCGGCGGCGGCAGTTAATAATTTACTGTCGATTTTAGAGGAAGCGGTAAAAAACACCGGTAATTTAGAATATGTGGATTTGCGCATCCCGAGCCGCGTTTTTTATAAATTAAAATAATTAAAAATCAGCTTTATTAAGCTGATTTTTAATTAAATTGCATATTTTCAACCGATCGGTTCTAAACGTGCAATTGACAGATATTACTGCGGGGACTCTTTATTTTAAATCATAAACAAAAATAGAATATCCTATTTTGGCCATTGGCTTATAAGAATCAAGCCATACATAAGCGCGTTCGTTGTAAGAGCAGGGGATTTTATCAGCTTTACAGGCGCCCATGTAAATTGTAGCCGAAACTGCTAACCATCCTTTTTGCGGAGTTTCGCGATTATAAGATTCAATTTTAGCCGTTTTAATATAATACTGCGCCGGAGCGCCGGAAAAATAATCCAATTTTATTTCTTTGATATTCTTTTTTTCTATAAAATCTGCTAATCGCAAAATATCCTGCCCCCAATCAAGATTAGAATCTACAACCAACTCGTGGCCGTTATCCGGCCCGCCAGCAATTTCGTTGAAATAAGTAAGAAAATAAGGATAGATGAATAACGTGGTTAAAATCGCCCAGAAGAAAAACATGACAACTAATACTGACCGTTTTATTCTTTCCCAATATAATCCCAAAAGCTGCCAAACTTGCCTGCCGGCAGGCAGGAACCTTCGATAATTAGGTATTCTTTCGGTTACGCCGTCTTTAATCCAAGCGGCGATTTGTCTGGCCGTCAGAGCGTAAATAAAAGGAATTGTCGGCAAAATATGGCGCACGCCGATATTGAGGCGGGAACGAACCGAAAAAGCCCAGTAAATAAAAATTATAAAAATCATTCCCATTTCCGCCGGGTTATTTTTTATAAGATCAACAAAATCTTGCCACCAATAGCGGAATTGCCGCTGGCGGCAATGGCTTAGGCAATGTTTCAAAGCCAAAAACAATCCGAATAAAACCATCAAGATATAAGCGAGCGGCTCTTTAATCAGATAAACGACCGGGAAATACGATCGCGCTCCTTCCGCCGAGACATTACCAAGATAATAAGTCGTATTGCCTCCTAGAGAACGCTGCAATACCATTAAAAATCCCAAAAGATAATGACCATAAGCTCTTAAATAGGGTTGCGAAGAAATCCAAACGTTAAAATTAGCCAGCGGTTTAAACCCGAAAGTTGATAAAATGAATTTTGTGTCAATTGCCTGTTTTTCAATCGGATAATTCCAAGTGTGAAAAGAATAAATAGCGCCGATAACAAGAAAAGCAATAATTAAAATGAAAATAAATCCGCCGATATATTTTGCGGTCCAAAACCATTTTTTCTGATTTTCTAAAAGCGCCCATATTAAAACAATCGCGCCAAAAATGGGAATCAAGAGAAAAGTAGAAAATTTTGTTAGAAGCGCTAAACCAAGAACAATACCGAAAATCCACAGGTTTCTTCGTGTCGGCGCTTTAAGCCAATGATAAAGATAATAAAAACTGATAAAAAACGCGGCGGCGGCGGCAACGTCGGTTGTCACAAGCCTCGTATGCGCCAAAACGGTAGGGGAAAATGAATAAAAAGTTAAAGCGATGATGCCGGCTAAGTTACCCCATAATTCTTTAGTAAATCGCCAAATGTAAAATCCCAAAAAAATGCCAATCAAAATAATCGGGATTCTTCCATACCGCATCATTTTTTGCGCGTCGTTTCCTGAATAATAAAGCAGGTCGTTTCCAAAGCCGACATCTGTTTGCCAAGCCGGAGTTCGCGACCGATCGGCATTTAATGGCGTATTCCAACCCCAGCTTTGGAAGGGGAATTTAATATCTAAAAATAAAAGCGGCAAAGCGGCCATGTCTTTTACCAGCGGCGGATGTTCAGGGTTTAAGCGCATGTCTTTTTGCGTTAAGTAAGAATATCCGGCCGGCAAGTGAATCCGTTCATCATAATTGGCGCTGTCGTTCCACATGCTGGTTACTGCAAGAACGCCAAAAATTAAAAGTAGTAAAAATACTAAGATATTGACTTTTTTCATATTATATTATATAATGGTAATTAAGGTGCCGGCGTGGCGAAATGGCAGACGCACTCCGCTTAAGACGGAGCGGGCATCGCTCGTGTCGGTTCAAGTCCGACCGCCGGCACCATTCACAACAAGCCAAGAATTAGTGCCGCCGTGACGCAATGGCAGCGTAGCGGCCTTTTAAGCCGAGAGTTGGGGGTTCAAGTCCCTCCGGCGGCACCATTCTCTTTCCCATGGCGGGGCCCGTAGCTCAACGGCTAGAGCTCCCGGCTCATAACCGGAACTGTGGAGGTTCAAATCCTTCCGGGCCCACCACTCCTTCGCTCAATGAGCTATGGAGTGCGAGCACCTTCTTCGCAAACGCGCGGGGGAGTTTTTTTATGGAACTATTAAAATCGGAGTGTTTAAATAAATAAATTCAATTTTCCCGCTCGGAAATTTTTTATTTAAATCGTGAAGCAAGTCCAAATCGGAGTTAAGCGTAGCGATTATCGCACCGTTTGCCCCTAAATTTATTTTATCAGATTCATTGAACTTCACATAATTTATATCGGATTTTCCATAAGTAAGGAAATATATGGTTTGCGCGGAAACCGGCAAGCCGTTTTCTGTTGGCCGATCATCCACAGGCCAAATAACATATTTTTTAACGTTTCTCGGCGATAGGTTTAAGTAGTCGGCAATTTTAACATGGCTTTGCGAAAAGGCATCGGCGGTGCGGATGTTTGAAGCCCATTTAATAAAATATTTGTTAAATTCAGAAAAGCTTATGAACAATAAAAAAATGAATAGCAATATAAAGACCTCTTTTTTAATTCTTAATAATTGGCCGCGGTAAGCTTCAAGTTCTAAATTTTTAATCTTTTTATCAAAATATCCTTTAACTTTTTGATAAAGCCAAATTAATCCAATGCCGGCAAAAATCATTGCTGCAGGCATCGCTCCCAAAGCCCGCAAAGCGTGGGGATTACCCTCCGTTGATAAAATATTTGGCAGTAAAAATATAAAAAACCAGAGCAATAAAAACTTATCGCTCAAATTTCTTCTTTTGGCGCATATCAAAATCCCTAAAATAAATAAAATTCCCACCGGCAAAAGCAATTGCGGAGAGCCGGCAAAATTATGCCGTGAGTTAAGGTCTCCGATAATATTAAACATTCCTAATGTTGCCGCAATGCTTAAAACAGAGGCCTTAAGGGGGTTATCTGCTGAAAAAATAGATACTTGCCTGCTTCTTCCGAAAAAGTCGCCGGAGTTATTAATAAAATAAAGTCCTATCGGTAAAGCGACAATAAAAGCCGTAATCGCGAAAATCGCAAATCCCAACCACAGGTTTTTTATGTGATGTTTTAAAAGATAGGGTATGAAAAATGCGGCGACTAAAATCGGCGCGAATCTATACGAAATATAAGTATAAAATCCCAAACCGAATAAAATTCCAGCAGTAATAAAATCTGACATCCGATGTCGATAGTCGCTATCGACATCGGATGTCAATAATTTAAAGCCGCGATATAAGAAGTAAAAAGACCATATTAAGATTGGCAGCATAAGTCCGGCTCTAAAACCGATTCGGCTGAAATTTACCGCCCAGAAACTGGTTGCCATAAAAAAGCTTGAAGCCAAGGCAATCTCAACACTAAAAAGTTCTTTTGCCAGAAAAAACAACACTAAAACGGCCAAAACTCCGGCAAGGGCGGGAAATAATCTTAACACCCATGGTTCTGTTCCAAAAACTTTAATAGCTAAAGCATCTAACCAAACAATCATTCCTTCGCGGCCATTGTTATTTGTATAAAAAACGCCAAGTTTTCCGCTTTCTAAAGAACTCAAGGCGTCGGCGCCATTCATCGCTTCGTCTTGATATAAACCGGGTGGGATGGAATTAAACTGCCAGAACCTGAAAAAAATCGCAATAGTGATAATTAAAATTAAAGCGATAGTGTTATATTTGCTGGGCATAACCTTATTATAACAAAAATTTATTTATGGTAAAATATATTTATATGATTACCGAACAGGAAAAACAACATACGCCAGAGATTGAAGCGTTAATTCAAATCGCGTTTGAGAAGGGGATAGGCGAAGCCATACAAGCGGCTAAAGCAAAAAATGATCCCCATCTTTTAGACGATTTTCACGACGCTTTAATAGACCGTTTTTATCAAAAGCTTGTTGAAGCCGGTAAATTAAAATAAAACTTTAAATGTTTTATTATCTAATATTTATTCTAGCAATCGCTATTGTTTTATTGTTTGTTTGGTTTTTGTTTAACAGGGCTTGGCGAAAAGGAATTATTTTCAGCTCTTTGAATTTTATTTTGTTTGAAATTCGCTTTCCGAAAATTTTAGAATCAACCGACATTAATAAGGAAAAAGAAAAGCTTTTGATAATGGAGCAATTTTACAATTCTTTAAACGCTATTTTACAAAAAGAAAGCGGTTTTTTTTCTCCCAAGCCATATATGGTGTTTGAAATTGCCGTACCGGAAGAAGGGGAGGAAATTGGCTTTTATTTTGCTCTTCCAAAAAAATTTCAAAATACGATGCAAAGGCAAATTCAGGGATTTTTTCCGGAAGCCCAGATTGAACCAATAAACGATTACAATATTTTCAATAGAAGCGGAAAAAGCGCCGGCTCAACGCTTAAATTAAAACGCAATTATGTTTTACCGTTCCAGACCTACAAAAAACTTGAGGCCAGCACCCTCGGCCTTATCACTAACGCCGTTTCATCTCTTAAAGCCAGGGGCGAAGGAGTGGCGCTTCAAATTTTAGTTAGGCCGACAAAATATTCATCAAAAAGCGACGCCATAAAAGTTATAAAACACCTGTATCAGGGTAAGCATTTAGATAAAGCTGTTAACGAAATAGAAAGTCCCTTGTCTTTTATTGACGCCTTTAGAGAATTTTTTAACATTAAAAAATCGGAAGATAACAACAAATCCGCTGAACTTCCCAAAACGTTAACGCCGCTTACCCAAGATCTTATTAATGTCATTGATAACAAAGCGAAGCAAAATTTATTTGAAGTTAACATTAGAATTTTGGTATCGGCGGAAACAGATGAAGAAGCGGCGCAAATACTGTCAAACATTGAAAGCGCTTTTGCCCAGTTTGAATTTCCGGATTTGAATTCTTTTTATAGTTTTAGGCCGCAAAAAAGAATTTTAAAAAATTTAATTTACAATTTTTCTTTCAGATTATTTAATAAATCGGAAAGCATCTGGGTTTCCGGAGAAGAATTAACCAGTATTTTTCACTTTCCGATTATTAAAATAGAAACGCCAAAAGTAAGGTTTGTTAAAGCCAAGGCCGCCGCGCCGCCGGCGATTTTACCGGCATCCGGCGTGATTCTGGGCCGAAACCAGTTCAGAAATCAAGAAACAATTATTAAATTAAATCCGCTTGACCGACGGCGCCACCTTTATATTATCGGACAAACCGGCACCGGAAAAAGTTATCTTTTAAGAAATCTTATTAAACAAGATATTGATAGCGGCGCCGGCATTGGCGTAATAGATCCCCATGGCGATTTGGTTGAAGCGATTTTGGGTCTTATTCCGCGCTCTCGCTACAACGATGTGGTTTTGTTTGATCCGGCCGATACTGAATGGCCGGTAGGTTTAAATCTTTTGGAAGCTGCCACCGCGACTGAAAAAGATTTTGCCATCCAAGAAATGATTGCCACTTTTCAAAAACTTTTTCTGGCGGAACACCTTGGTCCAGTTTTTGAACACAGCATGAGAAATGCCATGTTAACGTTAATGGCTGATGAAGACAGCCCTGGAACTTTGGTTGATATTCCCCGCATTTTCACCGATCCAACTTTTGTCCGCCAACTGCTCATAAAAGTTACCGATCCCTTGGTGCGGGATTTTTGGGAAAAAGAAATGCTTAAAATGTCGGAGCAAACCAAATCGGAGATGATCGGATACTTGGTTAGTAAAGTAGGCAGATTTGTTGAAAATTCAATGATGAGAAATATAATTGGTCAAAGCCGTTCGGGAATTGATTTTAATGATATAATGAATAACGGCAAAATTTTACTTGTTAATCTTTCAAAAGGCAGAATCGGAGAAATGAATAGCGCTCTTTTGGGGCTGATTATAACCGCCAAACTCCAAATGGCGGCTTTTAGGAGAGCGCAGGAGCGAAATGAGGAATCGCGGCGGGATTTTTATCTTTATATGGATGAATTTCAAAATTTTACGACCGATTCTATAGCAACTATTCTTGCCGAAGCCAGAAAATATCGCCTTAACCTTATTTTAGCCCATCAATTTATTGGACAGCTTACCGATAAGATTCGGGATTCGGTTTTTGGCAATGCCGGTTCCATAGCTTCGTTTAGAATTGGCCCGGAAGACGCTAAATTTTTAGTTAAATATTTTGAACCGGTATTTAACGAATCCGATCTTATCAATATTGATAATCGCCATGCCTATGTTAAGCTGTTACTTAATGGTGCTACTACTACACCATTTAACATTATGACTGAAGATTCTCCGGACAGCAGTTTGGATGAAGCGGAAAAATTAAGAGAATTATGCCGACAAAAATATGCCAAACCGCGCCAAGAAGTGGAAGATGCGATTAGTAAAAAATTT
>JACPHB010000007.1 GCA_016188835.1 Parcubacteria group bacterium | reverse complement strand
TCAATCATCTTTTTTGGCCTGCAAAGTCCCGGCTGGGCACTGGTTGATATCGTTCTTCTCTGGCTTGCAATTCTCGCCACGATCATCGCTTTTGTAAAAATCTCTCGTCCAGCCGCGTGGCTCTTAGCGCCCTACATTCTTTGGGTTAGCTTTGCCGCATATTTAAATTATTCCATCTATGTCCTCAATTAACATACTTGATGCATTCGGACTATTTGTATTCCTCGCTGGTTTTGTGATCGGCCTTGGTGCAGTGACGGTTATTGATATTCACGGCTTCCTGGGACGAAAGTCCTCATATTGGACCGAAGCGACAACTCGAACGCATAAAGTAACCAAACCGATGATCTGGGCCGGTATCACGCTTGCCGTTATCGGCGGTTTGATTTTCTATCGCGAGCAAAGTTTTTCCGGCATTCCGCTTATCCATGCGGTGATCGCGCTCATTCTCATTGTTAATGGCTATTTTCTCTCTTTTAATGTCAGTCCTTTCCTGATGAAGCGAGAGAAAGAGGGTCGATCAGGAGAACTTCTTCCAGCTTCTTGGCAGAAGAAAATTATAGTGGGCCTCATCGTATCAGATATCGGCTGGTGGGGTGGATTGCTTCTTTTGGTGTTGTATATCCTTTACGGGTAAGAGTATTTATTTGTAATGTGCTACAATGAATAAGGTCGAGTAATTAGAATAATTTAAAAATCTTTATGAAAAATATATTTATTGCAGCTGCCGGGATTGCGTTTTTGTTGGCGGTGTATTTATGGTTTACAGGACAAAAGGACGCAGGTGTTTTTGTCGGGTTATGGGTTCCGTCTATTTTGAGCTTGGGCGCACTTTTGCGTAAGTAATATTTTAGGTCAGTGTGCGGCCAGTCAATATGAGCGACACCACTATTTTTATAATAGGATTTTTAATTTCTCTACTCGTAGCTTACGGAGTTTATTTGGAGTACAAAAAATAGATATCAATCAGATACATTTTATAAGAAAGAATAGTGAAATTGAACGATAAATTCCCGAGAAGTTACATATGATTGGGGAGTATTTATAAATACTTTATTTGTTTATGGTATACTTTAATTATTATAATTAGATGATAAATATGTCCAAAGTTACTATTTATACCACTCCGACTTGCGTATATTGCAAAATGACAAAAGAATTTTTTAAGGAGAATAATGTTACGTATGAGGAAAAAGACGTTTCAGTTGACGCGGCGGCCCGCGATGAAATGGTCGCGAAATCAAATCAGCTTGGCGTGCCGGTTATTGACATTGACGGCGAACTGACCATAGGTTTTGATAAAGAAAAAATTTCAAAATTATTAAATATAAAAAATTAATTTAAAAAATATGTTTGAACAACTAACGCAATATAACGATATCGGGCTTTTTATTTTACGGCTGGCGGTGGCGGTTATTTTTCTTTATCACGCCTTGCCGAAATTAAAAAATAAAATGGGAAACTCATTTCTTCTTTTGGGTGTTGTGGAAGGCATGGCAGGAGCAGCGCTTTTACTTGGATTTTATACCCAACTTGCCGCATTGCTCTTAGCCATCATTATGGTTGGCGCTATTTGGATGAAAGTAACAAAATGGCGCGCGCCGTTTTCGGCAATGGACAAAACCGGCTGGGAATTTGATTTGATTCTGCTTGCTGCCAGTATCACTATTCTTCTTGGCGGCGGCGGAACAATAGGAATTAAATAAAGGAATTTATCTACAAATATGTCTACTGAAAATTTAGAACATCCAAAAGAATCCGGCGAAAAATCGGAACAGGAAAAAATCTTGAAAAATAATATTATTTGCGCGTGGTGTAAAAAAGAAATAGGAACAAAAGAGGGGTTAAAAGAAGGGAAGATAAGCCATAGCATTTGCCAAGATTGCAAAGAAAAATATTTTCCTGTTAAAAAATAAAAAACCCGCCATTTGCTAATCGGGTTTTTTTATGTAATTATTTGGTAATTTCTTCAAGACGCAGAAGATAATTCCAATTGTTATCTATTTGCTTTTGAAATTTATGTAATGCTTCCGGAGAATCAATTATCGCGTCAAATCTTTTCTGATGCTTCAAAAATTCTTCAATCGGTTTTTCCCGTTTCGGTTTTGTCAGGCATAGGCGGCCATCGATAACTTCTACCAATGGGAAAGCGCGTGTTTGAACCGCTAATTCGGCAAGATCAGGTGTTTTCGCGGCATCGCATTTCCATCCCGGAGGGCATACCGATAAAAGATGGAGGCACCTAAAACCGCTTTGATCTGCGGCGCGCCGAACTTTGGCGTAAAAATCATCAAGTGTCGTAACGCTTAGCACAATTGACGCGTAGTAGGGAATTTTATGCGCCATCATAATTTCCAGAATATCTTTTTGGGCAATTTCTTTGCCCAATGGACTGGTTTGAGTTTTTGCGCCCTCGGGCGTCGCGCCGGACTCTTGGGCCCCGGTATTGCCATAGGTTTGGTTGTCATTGATAACATAAAGAATATCGGCGTTTCTTATGGCTGCCCCCGAAAGAAGGCCAAGACCGATATCAAATGAAGCGCCATCGCCCGCCCAGACGATTGTTATTTCTTTTTCGGCAAGGCCTTGCCTTTGCGACATAATGCCAATGCCTTCGCCCACTGTTGCTCCGGCGATAAAAGGCGTATTAGTTAAATTTGTTCCGACAAAAGACACTCCGTCAAATCCGCTGCCGATAGACCAGCATGAAGCCGGAATTACCATGGAGCGGATTTTTTTAATTTTTCCCGATGGCAATGGCTGCGACACTATACTTTGAATATGAGCCATAGCTATGGCCGATCCGCATCCCGGGCAAAGACCGTGGCGCGAATCAAGAAATGGCTGGATTGCGATGTCCTTCGGCTTCATTGCGCGTCTCCCATCCAGTATGTTTTCTTAAATGGCCCGATCTCGCTTAAAATCGCGGAGAGCATATTTAAAAAATTTTCCTCCGAAAAATTTTGTCCACCGAAACCGCCAACGAAACTATGGATGTCTGCGCCGTTATATCCGCAGGCGCCGCCGGCTAAACGAAGCTCGTCGGCAATAACTCCATGCCCGTTAGGCAAAATACTTCTGTCAATTACAATAATTTTTGAGGCGTTACCGATGGCGTTTCTCAGCTCTTTTGCCGGAAATGGCCGAAAGAAACGGATACCGATTACTTTTACCGGCTTATCGGCAAAAGCTTCTTCAATGGTGCCAACAATCGCGCCCATGGAAATCGCCGCGATTTTTGCGTTTGGGTCTCCGCTTATTCTCAAAAAGCCGTTGTCGTAATTTCCTCTGAAAATATTAAACCAATCTCCGGCAATTTCGGGAATTGCGCTATATGCTGATTGCATGGCCAAGACTAACGCTCTTTTTCGCCGAGAATGTTCTTTCCAATTATATGGGCATTGAAGGTTAACGATTTTTTTATCGTCAAATTCGGGCAGCATGAAATCTTTGCAAAAACGCTTTTCGGGTAAAAATTTGCGAACCGATTCTTGGGTGGGGATTATTACGGTTTCGGCGGTATGCGAGAGCATAAAGCCGTCAAGACACACTAGTACCGGCAAATTAACTCGCGGATCTTCAGCCATGCGGTACGCCCAGAGAACCATATCCAGCGTTTCCTGAACGCTGGCGCAATAAATCTGGGGCATGAATAAATCACGGAAAAGCAGGGAATCAGTTTGATCAGGATGAATGGACCATGGCGCTCCAAGCGACCGATTGGTGTTAACTACAACCAGCGGCAACTCTGCGGTGGTTGCCCAGTGAAGCAATTCAAACATTAACGCAAGCCCTTGCGAAGAAGTGGCGGTTCCATATCTTCCGCCGGCAGTGGCTACGCCGATGCCAAGCGCCATTGAAGCGAGTTCTGAATCAGTGTTGCGGTATGTTGTGGAAATAATTTTTCGGCTTGCGAGAGTTGCCATTTCTTCCGTGATTTCCGTTGACGGAGTAATCGGATATCCACCGAAAACATCAAGTTCCGCCAAAGCGAATCCGTAAGCGGCGGCTTTATTTCCGGTAAGAATTGTTTTGCCGCAGGCCAATTTACTATTCATGGCGAGCACCTCCTCATTAAATTATCATAGCGATTGCGTTGCGGGGGCACAAAGTTACGCAGATGCCGCAATAATTGCATTTTTCTTCATCAATAATGTATGCGCCGCTGGCGTTTGTTTCAATAGCCCTCTTTGGGCAAAAAAGATAACAAAGATTGCATTTAGTGCAATGTTCATCGGGTTGAGTGAGATGCGGAATAGCACGTCTTTTTAAAAGCCATTGCCACATAGCCGAGGCGTCGGCCATAAGCCCAACAACGGTTTTTTTGCCTTCCAGTAGAGCTTCGTAATTTTCCAAAATTTTTTGCGGCATAACATTGTTTAACACGGCTTCAATCGTCTTATCGGGAAGCTGGCTCTTGAAAATAGGCTCTAATATTTTCAACACCGCTCCGGCCATAGCCGAGTTGATTACCATATATGGATCTTCAGGATTGCCGATTCCATGTAATAGCGAAATAGCCCGCGCGTTTAAAGTATAAATACGCCAGTCGCGCGTGAGCCCCAAAAATTGATTGGGAAACGCGGTATTAATTAATGCGATTCCGCCGGGTTTAAGATTTTCCAGAGCTTTGGCAACAGAAATGCGTTCGTGATCAAAAATAACAACCATATCGGGATTACTGATAAATGAATGAGTTGTTATTTTTTTGGTGCCGCACCGCAAATATCCGGAAACTGGCGCACCCCGGCGTTCTCCGCCGAAAAATGGAAAGGCCTGAACCTCAAAACCCGCTTCTGATATAAGCGGAGCGAGTATATCACCAATCATGCTTTTTAATCCCTGTCCGCCCAAACCATGCAAGCATATCGAAAATCTTTCCAAGGTTTTTCTCCTTCTTTTTGCCTATAATTTTTAATATTGCAAAGAACTATATATTAGTGTTATAATAAAATATCACGCGCGTCAATCACGCGCGGAAAGTAATAAATTAATAATTTAAAATAAATATATGAACAAAAGATTTTTAGTTATTTTAGTCGCCGCGTTCGTTTTGGCCGCGGCGGGGGTATTCACATCAATCGCCTACGCGAATCATTCGTGGGGCGGTTACCATTGGGCTCGCACGTCTAATCCGTTCACATTAAAGCTTGGGGATAATGTTTCTTCTGGCTGGGACGCTCATCTTGTAGAAGCATCGTCGGACTGGAGTTTATCAGATATGCTTGATACCGCAGTCGTTCCCGGCAGTACCAAACCGCAATCGTGCAAGCCGAAAAATGGCCAAGTGGAGGTTTGTAGTTCAAAATACGGCAAGACCGGTTGGCTTGGGATCGCGCAAATTTGGGTAAGCGGCAGTCACATTACACAGGCCATTACGAAAATGAACGACACCTATTTCAACACTTCGTTTTATAACACTCCAGCATGGAAACAATTCGTCGTGTGCCAGGAGATCGGGCATACTTTCGGACTTGACCACCAAGACGTGGATTTCAACAATACGAATATGGGCACGTGCATGGACTACACGAACGACCCGGCCAGAAATGACGGCTTCGGCGATAATCTGCGCCCGAACATTCACGATTACGACGAACTCGGAATAATCTATCAGCATCTTACCGACGGCTTCACTACGCTTCTCGCCAAAATTTCTCCCGCGGCGGCGGCTGACATCGATACCTCAAATCCGTCAGAATGGGGTAAAGTGATACGAAAATCCGGCGACGGACGCAGCTCTCTCCACGAGCGTGACCTGGGTAAGGGCCGCAAGCTCTTCACCTTCGTCATCTGGGCAGATTAGAATGAAAATCAGAAATATAGCCATTATCGCCCATGTTGATCATGGCAAAACTACTTTGACTGACGCCTTGATGCGCCAGACGGGCGCTATTGAAGAGGGAATTTCCATGGATTCCAACGTTCTTGAAAAAGAGCGGGGGATTACCATTTATTCAAAAAATGCCTCTATTATATATAAAGACACGAAAATAAATTTAGTGGACACCCCTGGCCACGCCGATTTCGGTTCGGAAGTGGAACGGGTTTTACGTTCCATCGATTCGGTGCTTTTAGTGGTTGATGCGCAGGAAGGGCCGATGCCCCAGACGAAATTTGTTCTAAAAAAATCGTTAGAGCTCGGCCTCAAACCGATTGTCGTTATAAATAAAATAGACAAACCGGCGGCGCATCCGGAACGAACCCATGAAAAGGTGCTGGAACTTTTTATGGATCTTGGCGCGAATGAAAATCAGCTCAATTTTTCGGTAGTGTACGCGATAGCTAAAGAGGGCGTTGCTAAAATTAATTTAACAGACGATTCGAAAGATCTTGTTCCGCTTCTTGACACAATTTTAAAAGAAGTCCCCGAGGCGTTTTCGGAAGGATTAAACCGCAAGCCAATGAGATTCCAGCCATTTAATCTTGCTTATGACAATTATATGGGTCGGCTCGCCATTGGGCGGGTTTATGAAGGAGTTGTTAAGTCAGGCGAAAATGTTTACATAAAAAACGCGCAAAGCGGAGAAACACGCCAGGGGAAAATAACCAAGATTTTTACATTTGAAGGACTCAAAAGAGTTGAAGTTTCGCAAGCGCAAACGGGAGACATCGCGATGATCGCGGGGCTTTCCGACATATTCATCGGCGAAACGGTTTGCGCCGATTTGTCACAAAATGCCCTGCCGGCGATAAGCATTGACGAACCGACGATATCTTTGAACTTTTTGGTTAATAATTCTCCTTTTGCCGGAAGAGAAGGAAAATTTGTAACCAGCCGGCAAATTCGCGAACGGCTTATTAGAGAACTTGAGGTTAACGTTGGCCTTAAAGTTGATTTTAGCGGAAGCGATTATTTCAAAGTTTATGGCCGCGGCGAGCTTCATATCGCCATACTTTTAGAAAACATGAGACGGGAGGGCTATGAACTTCAGGTCTCAAAACCGGAAGTCATTTTTAAATCTGACCACTCGACAAGCTCGGGGCAAGTAAAAAAAACCGAACCGTTTGAAGAGGTGATAATAAGCGTACCAAACACATTCACCGGATCAATAATAGAAAAAATATCAAAAAGGAAAGGAACAATGATGAGCATTGATGCCGATGAAAAACACACTCAAATCGTTTTTGAAGCGCCGACACGAGGGCTTTTGGGATATCGCGGAGAATTTATCATAGATACTAAGGGCGAGGGGATAATGTACAGCCGAGTTATCGGTTTTCGGCAGTTTGCGGGAGAAATCGACCGGCAAAAAGCCGGCTCCATGGTTTCTATGGCGAAAGGCAAAGCGCTTGGATTTTCTTTGTATAACTTGCAGGAAAGAGGAATGCTTTACATTGGCGCCGGCGCCGAAGTTTACGACGGCATGGTTATTGGCAATGCGGCGAAAGGAAATGACATGTCGGTAAATCCTACCAAAGGAAAAAACCTCACTAATATGCGGTCAAAAAGTTCTGACGAAGCGATTACCTTAACACCTCCGCTCGAACTTACTCTTGAAAGAGGGCTTGAAATAATGGGGGAAGACGAATATCTTGAGGTAACGCCAAAAAGTGTTCGTTTGAGAAAACAGCTTCTAACCGACATTGAAAGAATTCGCGCCAAAAGGCAAAAGGCGGTAAAATTTATGTAAATATGTTTGAAAGGTTTAAAGAAAAAACTGAAAAATTGAGGGAGAAATTTATGGGGCCGAGGGAAATTTATTTGGAGAATGGCGTTTCATTTGTCGCAAAAATAACAGAGGAAGAATCGCGCTTAGCATTAATGAAAGACGGGCGGGAAGAATTTAATTTCAAAAGTTTTGCTCCTCCGGAAACGAAATGATATTGATGGAATATTGGCATTTCTTCATGAGGCGGGCCATCTTGCCAATGAGATTTCTTCTAATTTGGCATTGTCATCAAAACAAAAACACAGGTCAGAAATTAGTATGTGGGGAAAAAACAATTATAATACTTCCCGCTTATCAGCGATGAAACATGAGCGGGAAGCGGTTATTTTAAACGAACGAAATGCCTGGGCTTTTGCTCTGAAAAAAGCGCGCTGGCTTGAGCGGACCTATGGGATTTCTATTTTGAAAAAAATAGGCGGCCGTAAAAAAATTTTTGAGTTTGTGAATGGTTTTCTTAACGAGTATGAACAAGGTTATCTTGACGAGCTTTATAATGTTGATACTTTTTCAAAAGAGCAAATGGAACAACTTTTCGCCGATTTAGAGAAATCCGGCCAAGAATAACATAAGAATATTTTTAATACTTTTAATTAATATCCAGATATGGTATTAAGATTTTAGACGGAACCTTAACATATTATAAACCAAAGGAACGGGCACATGGATTTCAAACGACTCTCATGTATTCTACCTCTCTTTTTTGTTTTTGTTGTTTCTCCTAAAGTTTCTTTTGCCGGCCACGAAAGTCCCACAATTTTTGTAAAGAACGTAGTTGACGAATTTCTTGGCATTCTTCAGTCGGAGAAAAACAAAGATTTTCAAAAAGAAAAGATTTTAAATCTCATGAAGGCCTCTTTTGATTTTCCGAGCATTACCGAAGATTTATTTCACGAATTGAAAGTTGATGATAAAGATAAAATGGCGTTTACCGATACTTTCCCTTTGCTTTTAAAGATGCGTTACGGCATGTTTGTAAAATCATCTAATGATTTGTCTGTAGAATATAAGGGACACGAATTTTTTACTGACGGCTTAAAAGCAATTGTTCACACTCGAACAAAGATCCCTAATAATGATGTAGCTTTAGATTATAAATTGCATCATGTTGATGGAAAATGGAAAATCTATGATCTTACGGCGGACGGCATTGGTCTGGTGAGTAATTATAGGGTGCAAATTCATAAAGTTCTTACTCAGATGTCATTTCCAGATTTTCTGATTTATCTTAAAAAAATGGTCAGTAAGAAAATAGATTAATAAAAAATTAATAAACTATGGAAAGGAAGGGATGAGATGAATGGAAAAACATCCGAAGGGCTGGGGGGAGGAACTCTGGATTGTTAACACTCCTTTATATTGCGGTAAAAAGCTGATTTTAAAAGAAGGTAAAAATTGCAGCATCCATTATCACAGAAAGAAAGATGAGACCTTTTACGTTCAGAGCGGAATAGTTCTAATAAATTTATATCCCGAGGGCTACCCCGGGCCGAAAAAGCGCATAATTATGACTGCCGGACACTCGCTTCATATCAAGCCGGGTTTGATTCATCGGTTTTTAGGGCTCAAAAATAGTGTAATTTTTGAGTTTTCAACTCAGCATTTTGAAAGCGATACCGTTCGCTTGAAAAAAGGAGATTGATTTTTTAAATGCCGCCAGAAAATGGCGGTTTTTTTATTTCCCAATTTTTAGTTTTTTTGGTAAAATTTAAAAATGGCAATTGATTTAAAAGTTTTTTATTTTTTCAATGATTTAGCTGGTCAATGGCTTATTTTAGATCGATTATTTGTGTTTTTCGGATATTATTTACCGTATTTTTTGGTGGCGGCATTTCTTTTGATTTTATATTTTTCAAAATATCCTCGCCGGGAAAAACGGCAAATATTTTTAACTACTGCCGTTTCAACGATTATTTCGCGTTTCGGTTTCGTTAGTATTATTCGCCTTTTTTACCAGCGGCCAAGGCCGTTTTTAGAATATCAAGTAAATCAATTAATAGCTAAAAACGAATTTTCATTTCCTTCAGGCCATGCCGCGTTTTTTTTCGCGCTGGCAATGGCGATTTATTTTTACAATAAAAAATGGGGCGTTTGGTTTTTTGCCGCCGCTGTTTTAATTGCCTTGGCTCGCATTGCCGCCGGCATTCATTATCCTACCGACATTTTAGCCGGCGCGGTTATCGGCATTTTATCAGCTTGCGCGGTTTTTCATTTGATTAAAAGGTATGAAAAATAAAAAATTTTTTGAAATATAAAAATGGTAAAGAGGGTGCTCAAAAAAATAACGCATAGGAATATCCGTTTGCGGCTAATTCCCACGCGTTTTTTATGGTTTAAGTGATTATTTTTTTTCTGTTAAATCATTTAGCATAGGTAGTTGTAATGGCAATCTAGTGGAATTGCCTATGGAAAATTGTGGGAGTTTCCCGTCCCACTTTTCCAGATAATACTTATTGATAAGCATCTGAATAAGTGTTGGAGTTAGTGAAGCCGCGACCTTCTGGTTCGACTCAGCTTCGGCTAAACCGAGAATCTTAATAGTTTCCGCGTCGCCTTTTGCCTTTTCGCGCGCGGCATCTCCCTGTCCCTTGGCCTGAGCGGTAACAATTTCCGCCTGGCGCTGAGCCTGAATCAACTCATAACGCTTTTGCTCTGCCCTCTGCTCTTCAATCTGCTTAACCTCAATAGCTTGCGCATATCCTTTATCAAAACTGATATTTGTTAGTGATACTTCTTTTAACTCAACCCCGTATTTAGCCAGCCGAACAGTAAGATCTTTTTGTATGTTTGCTTTAATTTTTAATCGTTCTTGAATCATTTCAGTTGCCGTATGAAGCGCGATGTTGGCCTTAAGAGTTTCTTCAGCAGCCGGGCTAATAATGACATTGAAATAGTTTAAGCCAATATTTTGATACATTTCTACTGCTTTTATCGGAAGGAGACGATAATTTAAAGCCATTTGTACGTAGATTGATTGGAGATCTTTGCTGGCTACGTCATATTTTGCCCAGTATTTCTGGGTACGGGTATTCATCTGAATTATCCTGTCGTAAAGCGGATTGATCCGGTGGAAACCTTCGTGCAGGGCGACTGGCTGAACTCTTCCAGAGCGCAATAGCACCCCTACGTGACCCACTGCGACATAATCACTTGCAGCACAAAATATCGCAAAAATAACCACAATAAGTGAAATAACAGCAAAAAGTAGCCAAAATAGGTCCATAATTTTTCTCCTGATTAAAATGTTAAGTTACCACATCAATATCAGATTAAAAGTATTTTACAATAAGTTAAAGATTCTGTCAATATTAAGTGGGGCGAGTTCAATAATGTGGTTGAATCTCGTCCGGAAAAAACAATTTAAGGTAATTTTAAACCCCACCCTTAAGCTCAAGGGTGGGGTTTGTTCGCTCCATAATTTTTTAATAATTATCCCGATTGAATTTCGAAAGCATTAAATACGGCGACCAGGTCTCAATCATCTGTTTTGTATCGTCGGTCTTTTGATACTGCCCGCCGCTTGAATGATAACTTTCATTGAGCGGATCAACTTGATAAAAAGGAATTTGAGCGATTCTCATTCCAACTACTAAAACTACGGATGTATCCGTAAGGGCGCGCTCCGTTTATTCATTGCTTTCTCCTTTTTGCGCTTTTTTTTCAAAAACATTGAGAACTTCTTGTGCAATAGTTTCAATCATTGCCTGTTCGTCAACGTCGGTAGTATCCATAAGGCGAAGCTGTTTATATTTCGGAGACAAAATTTCGTAAGCCGATTTATATCGCTTAACCAAAGTTTTGATTGTTGCCGGATTAGTTGTTTCACCTAATTTTTGGCTTAAAGCAATTCGCAATTCGCGTTTTAATGACTCTTTGGGGTCGCATATCATAAAATAAGCCGCGTCAATTTTATCAGTCCAGAATCGCGAAAGAAAAAACTGCTGAATTAAAATTTTTTCTTTATAGTTAAGCTTCAATTTTTCTTCCCAGTACATCATCCAAAAGTAAACATCAAAAATGCAACGATCAAAGATAACAACATCGTAAAGATGGCCATAACTTTCGTCTATCAACTTGCTTAGCGCGTAAAGCCCGGTTCTAATGTTGTATAGAGGCGTAGTTCGCGGAATATGGCGGATTACTTCTGCGCCTTCTTGGGGGCGCAAAACGCGAAATCCGTGTCGGCGTAAAAATTTATCGAGCTCCGTAATGGTTGTGGTTTTACCGGACGATGGCGATCCGGTAAATTCCAGAAAAAATGGCCGCGGCAAAAAACTTTCATCATAACGGACATTACTTTTAAGATAGGTAAGAATTTTTTTCGCTTGAGTTTCAAAAACGTTTTCGCGATTCACAGAGATCTCCGTTTGTAATTTTTAAAGTGCTGAACTACTATTTATTATGAAAATAATCTATAATTTAACTTAAAGCAAATGAAAAATGTGGATAACAAAAAAATTATCGGTTTTGACTTAGATGGCGTAATAATTAATCACGCGCCGGTAAAAATAAAATTAGCTAAAGAATTTGGATTTAAATTAAGGCCGAAAGAAACTCAATCTGAGATTATTAAAACATTGGTTGACGATTTGACCTTAAAACAAATCCAAAAATGCTTGTACCATGACCATAGATTTTTCAAATCAACGCCATTGATGAGGGGCGCGAAATCCGGACTTTTAAAATTAAAAAAGAGTAATTCACCGTTCTTTTTAATATCAAGACGCAGTGAACCGGAAATAGCGGTGACGGCCCTTAAATATTATGGTTTGTGGCCCAAATTTTTTAATGAAAAAAATGTATTTTTTGTTGCAAAGAAAGAAGATAAAAATATAAAAGCGCGAGAAATAGGAGTGACGCATTACGTGGATGACGAAACAGGTGTACTAGAAAAATTGGTTGATGTAAAAAACCGGTTTCTTTTTGATAATCTGGATGCTTTTAAAAATATTAAGGATTATAATCGCGTAAAATCGTGGAAGGAATTAATGAGGCATTTTTTAAAATGAAAATATTTGTAAAAGCCAAACCCAATTCAAAAAACGAAAGCATCAAGAAATTAAGTGAAACCAATTTTGAAGTTTGTGTTAAAGAACCGCCGGTCAAAGGACAAGCCAATGCGGCGATTATTATGGCGCTTGCCAAGCATTTTGGGGTGCCGTTTTCGGCGGTAAGGATTATTTCTGGCCACACCTCAAGGCAAAAAGTAGTTGAAATTAAAAAGTAAAAGCGATTTTAATGGATGACAATAAAAATTATTTAATACCCGCGAGCATTGTATTTTCAGCGGTTATTGCCGCCTATATATGGCTGGGCGTGGCAGAAACTAAAATTTTAGAGTCGAACCAGGTAATATTGCCCGATTCAGTTGAATTGCCGGTTATTTGGGGCAATCTCGGCTCTCAAATGATTGCCGCCGGCGTTATTGATAGGTCCAAGTTTGAAGCGATTTATGCACGGCGCGATAAGCTCACTGATTATGAAAAACAACTTTTAGAAGGGGAAACCGGAAAATTGAAAATTAACCAAGAAAATTCCAGCTTCATTTTAAATATTTTATGGGCTTTAGGACTCGGCAATAAAAATGAAATTTTGGAAAAAGGTCCAATGACGGATTCACGCTACGGCGGAATTGGGAACTTTGCTTCCACTGGCGGCTGGACTTTAGCAAGGGGCGATCCTTCGACAAGCTTAGGACAGGGTGCGATGAATCATTATTCAAAACACGTTTTTATAAAACTTACGCCACAGCAGCAAAAATTAGTTGAAGAAATTTCAAAAAATATTTATCGTCCATGTTGCGATAATCCGACTTATTTTCCCGACTGCAACCATGGAATGGCAATGCTCGGTCTTCTTGAGCTTTTAGCGTCACAGGGCGTCTCCGAACAAGAAATATATAAGGCCGCGCTTGCCGTAAATTCATATTGGTTTCCGGACACTTATTTAACAATCGCCAAATATTTGAAGGAAAAGAAAAACATCAACTGGATTGATGCCGATTCGAAAGAAATTTTAGGACGAAATTATTCAAGCGCCTCCGGTTATCAAAATATTTTAAGCCAAGTTGCTCCTCCAAGCAATAATAGAGGGCAAGGATGCGGTATATAATTTATGAAAAAAGAAACCTTTTTAATCCAAGGGATGCACTGTGTTTCCTGCGTTTTGACTATTGAGCAGGTATTAAAAAAAGTGCCGGGCGTTAAAAACGCTTCGGTTAGTTTAATGTCGGAAAGGGCGACTATTGAATATGAAGAACCGGCGACGCCGGAGATTTTAAAAAACGCCGTTGCGGGAACCGGTTATAAATTGATAATCCAAACAGATAACGTATCAGCCGAAAGTATTTATGGCGTACACACGACAATGGGTGCAAAACCCGGCGGTGGAGCAGAACATGATCATCATAAAATGCTGAAAGAAGCGGAAATCAAGATTCTGAAAAAGAAATTTATTTTCGGCGCTGTTTTATCGGTTTTTGTGATAATTTTAAGTTTTCCAGAATTTATTCCATTAGCAGGGAGGATTATTGGCTTTTACTATTATTTATTCTTACCGCTCCGGTTTTGTTTTGGGTCGGTTGGCAATTTTGGCGCGGCGCTTTTTACGGCTTGAAAAATTTTACGGCCAATATGGATACTTTGGTCGCTCTTGGCACCGGCGCCGCGTTTTTTTACAGTTCCGTTGTTACGTTTTTAGAATTCACCAACAGAGGAGGATTTGAAGTTTATTTTGACGTAGCGGCGGTAGTTACTACTCTGGTCATTTTAGGAAAATATTTGGAAGCTAAAGCCAAGGGTTTGGCTTCTGAAGCGATTAAAAAACTTTTAAAACTTCAGGCAAAAACAGCGCACGTTGTCCCTGCCTCGCCGGCAGGCGGGCACGAAGGCGGCAATGAAATGGAAATGCCGATTGAAGATGTAAAAGTTGGCGACATTATTTTAGTTAAACCGGGAGAAAAAGTTCCCGTTGACGGCGTAATTGTTGAAGGCAATTCAGCGGTTGACGAATCAATGGTTACCGGAGAATCAATGCCGGTTGATAAAAAAATAGGGGACAATGTCATTGGCGCCACCATAAATAAAACCGGCGCTTTTAAATTCAAAGCGGTTAAAGTTGGTAAAGAAACATTTCTTTCGCAGATAATCAAACTGGTTGAGGAGGCGCAGTCATCTAAAGCGCCGATTCAAAAATTGGCCGACCAGATAACAGGTTATTTTGTGCCGGTTGTTTTGGTAATTTCAATATTTTCGTTTATCGTTTGGCTGATTTTTGGCCCGGCGCCGTCTTTAAGTTTCGCTTTGATTAATGCCGTGGCGGTTTTGGTGATTGCCTGCCCTTGCGCCTTGGGCCTTGCCACGCCGACCGCCATAATGGTTGGCACCGGCAAAGCCGCGGAGAAAGGAATTATTATTCGGGACGCCGAAGCTTTGGAATTGGCTGGAAAAGTTGATGTGGTGGTGCTTGATAAAACCGGCACTTTAACCAAAGGCGAACCGGCGGTAACAGATGTTATAGGAATCGGCAGTAATGAATTAGGAATTAAGGATGAACAATTTATTCAAATTGCCGCAAGTTTGGAAAAATTTTCAGAACATCCGATTGCTAAAGCTGTTGTTGCTTACGCGGCTAGTTTGGGCAAGCAGTCGTCGCATCCTCTAGACACAGCTATTTTAAAACAAGCCAAAGAATTAAAAATGGATTTTTACAATGTGAAAAACTTCAGGGCTTATCCAGGCAAAGGAATTGAAGGGGAAATTATGATAAATGGCAAAAACGGGAAAATGTTTCTTGGCAATCGTTCTCTTTTGGAAAATATTAATATTTTTCTGATTCCGGAAATGGAAAATCGCGCTGCTAATCTTGAGTCCAATGGAAAAACATTGCTTTTCCTGGCCGATTCTAGAAATCTTTTGGGAATAATTGCCGTTGCTGATACTCTGAAAGAAACTGCCGGCAAATCAATCGAGTTGCTTCAAAAACTGGGACTTGAAGTTTGGATGATTACCGGAGATAACGAGCGGACGGCTAGAGCCATTGGCGAAAAAATTGGAATAATAAATATTATGGCCAAAGTTTTGCCTCAAGAAAAATCGGAAAAAATTAAAGAACTCCAACGCGGCAACCCCTCGACAGGACTCGGGGCAAGGAAAGTCGCGATGGTTGGCGATGGCATAAATGACGCGCCGGCTTTAACCGAATCCGATGTCGGCATTGCCATTGGCACCGGCACCGATATTGCCATAGAGTCCGGCGACATCACTTTAATTTCCGGCGATCCGATGGGGATTTATGAAGCGATAAAATTAAGCAGGCAAACCTTAAGAAATATCAAACAAAATCTTTTTTGGGCTTACATTTACAATATTATTTTAATTCCGGTGGCGGCCGGGGTTTTATGGCCCGTTTGGGGCATTCTTTTAAATCCAATCTTGGCCGGAGGCGCCATGGCTTTCAGTTCAATTTCGGTGGTTTTAAACTCTTTGAGATTAAAGCGTATTAAGGTATAATTAAAACGTCGCTTTTATTATTAATAAAATTTTTTTATGAATACAAAACTTATTGACCCCGAAGAAAATTTGCAAAGCAAATTTAACGGGGCAAGCTGGGTTTTGCGCGTTGCTGTTGCCGGTGAATTTATCGGACACGGAGTTTTCGCCCTGCAAGGAAAAAAAGATTGGGTTGGTTGGTTTGCTCAGTTTGGCGTATCTGATGCTGGAACAGCAACTACTCTTTTATTTTTGGTTGGCGTAATGGATATTGCTTTAGCGCTTTTGATTTTAGTAAAACCGATTCGCATCGCTTTGCTATGGATGGTATTCTGGGGATTTTGGACGGCGCTTATTCGCCCGATTGTAGGAATGCCGGTTTGGGATTTTGTTGAAAGATGGGCGAATTGGGGCGCTCCATTAGCTTTGCTTTTGGTTGTCGGCTGGCCGAAAAGTTTTAAAGAATGGTTTCGTTGATGGCGGCTGGCTTGCCGCTTGACAAGAAATTATATATGTTTTACCCTGTAAAAGTTATGAGCAAAAAAGAAAAACTGATTATATATGTTTTTACTCGCAATGCGGGCAATTTTTGCCGGGACGGTTTATGTTTCTATTTTAGTTAATTTTTAGCTTAAATTAGATTAAAATCCGCCCTTCGACGAAGCTCAGGGCGGATTTAGTTTACAGAACCTTAAAAATGTTTGAAAATAAAGGAAAGGAGAAAAAATGATAAAAAACAATCCATTAATATACCTGACTAAAAAGGTTTGGCAGTATTCTGTTGGCAACAGGAAAAATCTCATCCTGTATTTGCTGATGTTTGTCATGGCCAATGTGATTAGCTTAATGACGCCACTAATTTTTGCTAAGATTATGAATGTAGTTCAGGAAATTATCACAAAAAAACAGCTGATTGATAGTAATGATTTATTAACATTATTTTTTTTGATGTTGTTGTTACCGATTATTCAATTACTATTTTGGGTTTTTCATGGCCCGGCAAGAGTGATGGAAAGAAAAAATGCCTTTATTGCGGAGGCGAATTATAAGAAATTTCTGCTTGCCGGCACAATGGCATTCCCAATGGAATGGCACGTTGAGCATCATACAGGTGACACTTCTGATAAAATTGAAAGAGGCAGTTCGTCTCTCTTCTATTTTTCAGAAAATACGTTTGGATTTATACAAATGATCATTCAGCTTATAGGTTCGTACATCGCTTTAATTTATTTTCATCCGCCATCCGCTTATTTAATTCTATTTGTGATTTTATTTGCCGGATATGTAGTTGTAAAGTATGACAAAATTCTCGTTCCTCAATATGAATATCTCAACAAAGCCGGAAATAAAATTTCAGAAAAAGTTATTGATGCTATAACGAACATTTCGACGATTATTATCTTACGAGTTGAAAAACATGTCCAAAAAGCTATTGCCAAAAAGATTGTGGAGCCATTCTCGGTTTATAAAAGTGAGTGTAAAACTACTGAAATAAAATGGTTTTTGGTAAGTTTATTCAGCTCTATTAGTACGGTTTTGGTGTTATTCTCCTATTTTTATGGGAATTATCGCGCTCACACCATGATAATGATCGGAACAATATTTGCGCTTTATAGTTATATATCAAATATCCAAAGTTTGTTTCACGAATTTGCCTGGAGATATAGTGATATGGTTCGGCAAAAAGCTAAGATATCCAACGCCGAAGAAATCGCCAACGATTTTCAGGCATATCAAAAAACTCAGTCTATGACTCTTAATGATAATTGGAACAAACTGGAAATCAAATCTTTGTCATTTTCATATAATGGTGAAGAAGGAGCAGACCTGCATTTAGACGATATTTCGCTTGGCATTAAAAAGGGTGAGCGAATAGCACTTATAGGATCGACGGGTTCTGGTAAAAGCACTCTGCTTAAAATTATCCGAGAATTATATCATCCATCCAGTTTGAATCTTTATCTTGATGGCAAATTTCTTAAAAACGGATTTAAATCAATAAGCTCAGAAGTTGCTTTAATTCCCCAAGACCCCGAGATATTTCAGGAAACAATTATGGATAATATTACCGTTGGGGCTGATTATAATATGGCCGAGATTCTTAAATATACTGATATGGCTTGTTTTACTGACGTTGCCATGAATCTGCCCAAAAAGTTTAATTCTATGATAAAAGAAAGGGGGGTTAATCTAAGCGGCGGAGAAAAACAACGCCTAGCTTTAGCTCGTGGACTATTAGCCAGTCGTGATAAGGCAATTGTTCTTCTTGACGAGCCAACTAGTAGCGTTGATGTGGTTACCGAAGAAAAAATATTCAAAAATATTTTTGGAACGTTTGCCGACAAAGCAATTATCTGCTCTCTACACGGTCTCCATCTTTTGCCGCTGTTTGATAAAATCCATTATTTTGATAATGGAAAAATAATTGCGGAAGGAAAGTTTGATGAATTACTCGAATCTTCAGATGAATTCCGGAAAATTTGGGAAGATTTTGTCAGTAACAGAGATAAAAAAAATTAGAATTTTTACCCCCGCTAAGCGGGGGATTTTATTTTTTTGTATTTTATTTCTTTTGGCATCATTGGTATCATAATAATCCTATAGGGAGGTTATGATGTAGGGGGAAACTAATAATAAAATAGTGGATAACTTTTCTATTTATTTTTTGCTCGATTTCAGTTATTATTAAAAATACTAAAGATAATGGATAAAAAATTACTTTATTTATTTTTAATCATTATTGCCGCTGGGCTTATTGCGGCCGGCTATTTTTATTTTAAAAATTATAAAACGGCCGAAGCGCCGGTTGTACCAAGCGGAGGAACCGTTGAAAATCTTATTGATAAAGTTACTCCGCCAAGTCCGACCGAAAAATTGCCGGATACAAACCCGGTAAATAAAACTAACCCGTTTAAAAATCTTAAAACCAATCCGTTTGAATAATTTATGGCATTGCTAAATCAAAAAATAAAATTAATTTTTTTCGCGGTTTTAATCGGAGTGACGATGGTGTTTTTCGCGGCTTCCGTAGCTAAAATGCAAGAAAATGCTGCCGGCTCTCCGGACATCCAATTTCCAGTTAAGGAACTTGGCGGCTGTAAAAGCGAGAATGATTGCAAATCTTACTGCGATAATCCTCAAAACCTTGAGGCCTGTATAAGTTTCGCAGAAGAACATAATCTGATGTCTTCTGAGGAAGTTGGGCAAGCTAAAAAATTTGTTGCCGCGGGCGGAAAAGGACCGGGCGGCTGCACTTCAAAGGAGGCGTGCGAGAATTACTGTAATGACGTTAATAATATAAGCGAGTGCATTGCTTTTGCCGAAAAAAGCGGCATTATTCCGCCGCAAGAATTAGAAGAAGCAAAAAAAGTAAAAGCGGCTTTGGAAAAAGGAGCGAAACTTCCAGGCGGCTGTAAAAATAAAAGAGAATGCGACAATTATTGCGGCGCGTCGGAACACATGGAAGAATGTATTAATTTTGCCGAAGCCGCTGGATTTATTCCTCCGGAAGAATTAGCCAACGCCAAAAAAGCGCTTGAAGCGATCAAGAAGGGGGCGAAGCCCTTGCCTTGCCGTGGCAAGGATGAATGCGATTCTTATTGCGAAAAGCCGGAAAATTTTGAGGCCTGTATTAATTTTGCCGAAACCGCCGGTTTTATGTCTTCTGAAGAATCGGCGATGGCAAGAAAGACCGGAGGCAAAGGTCCGGGCGATTGCCGCGGCAAAGACGAGTGCGAGGCATTTTGCAAGAATCCGGAAAACCAAGAAACCTGTTTTAATTTTGGGAAAGAACATGGCCTTATCCCCGAAGGAGATCTTAAGGAAATGGAAGAGGGCAAACAAAAAATGAAAGAGGGGTTATTGAACGTGCCGCCGGAAGTTTTGGAATGTTTAACCAGCGCTTTTGGCAATGAATTTATTGAAAAATTAAAAACCGGAACAGCAATGCCTTCGCGCGATATGGGCGATAAAATGCGGGGATGTTTTGAGAAAATGGGCCCGCCAAAAGAAATGCCCGGAGAAGTTCCGCAGCAAGGTATGCCGCCTCGCGAAGACGGCAAAAGAATGATGCCGCCAGAAGGATTTATTGGTCCCGGTGGCTGCAAGACGCCGGAAGAATGTGAGAATTATTGCCGCAATAATCCGGAACAGTGCGGTCAATTTTCGCCTCAACAAAATAGAGAGGGAGAAATGGAAAGAAGATCTCCCGAAGAAATGAGACCTCCGGAGGGAGTAGAGATGAGGAGACCCCCGGAAGGAGAGGAAATGAAATTTCCTGAAGGAATAAGACCTCCTGAAGGAATAAGAAATTTTGAAGGACCAAGACCTTCTGAAGGAATGCCATTTCCTGAAGGGACAATGCCTCCTGAAGGAATAAGGCCTCCCGAGGGGATGATGCCGTCGCAACCGCAAATGGAAGCACAGCCGCCAATACAAATGGCGCCGCCGCCAGCCGAAGTCCAGCCTCCTATACCTGATGAAGCGCCACCTCAATCTTACAAACGGCCAAATACGCAGTTTTCAGCCGTTGAAGCGATTAAGCTTTTCGGCGCCGCTATTGCCGATTTCTATTACACGAAATAATATATTGTTTGAACGATATTCAAAAAACGTTTTAGCCGAGTATCTGCGGTCTTTTGTTTTTGGAGTTGAAGATAGCCTGGCTTCAACTGTAGGTTTGCTTTCCGGGATTGCCATTGCCGGCGTAGCCCGGGAAACAATTTTACTGACTGGCGTGATTTTAATTTTGGTTGAAGCGTTTTCTATGGCTATGGGCGATTTTCTCTCAGAATATTCTTCTGAAAGTTATATGCGGCAGGCCGAAGTGTCATCTCACCGTTCTTTTGTGGCTGCTTTCATTATGTTTTTTTCTTATCTTCTGGCTGGACTTATCCCATTATTTCCATACTTTATTCTAGTGTCGGAACTGGCCGTTTGGTTTTCAATTAGCTTATCTCTTTTAGCTTTATTTCTTCTTGGTGTTATCGGAGCAAAAATTTCTAACATAAACGCGACCAAAAGCGGTTTTCGAATGTTTTTAATTGGCGGCGCGGCAATTTTTGTTGGCGTTATAGTTGGCACGTTTCTAGGTAATATAGGTAATAAATGATTGAATTTAAAATTTTCAAAAAATCAAAAAAAAGCGGATCGCGACTTGGAATTTTAAAAACAGCGCACGGAGAAGTTGAAACGCCATCGCTTGTTCCCGTGGCAACGCAGGCAGTCGTTAAAACTCTTACGAGTGAAGAAGCTAGTGCTGCTAAATGCCAAATTCTTATCGCTAATACTTTTCATTTGCACGTCAGAGGCGTAGACAAAATAGTTGCGGCCCCGACGCAAGGTCGGGGTTCCGGACTTCATAATTTTATGAATTGGCAACAGCCGTTAATGACTGACTCAGGAGGTTTTCAGGTTTTTAGTTTGGGATTTGGGCATGATTTCAATATAGGCAAAATTGGTTATTTTTCAAAAAACGGAAAAATTATCATTGATAAAAATTCACAACCAAAAAAAGTAAAAATTACTTCGCAGGGCGTTTATTTTAGGTCTCCAATTAACGGCCGAGAACTGTTTATCGAGCCAAAAGAGTCAATAAAAATTCAAGAATCACTTGGCGCCGATATTATTTTTGCTTTTGATGAATGTACGCCGCCATTTTCAACCCGTGCCTATATTGAACAGGTGGTCAAAAGAACGAATGAGTGGGCAAAAATTTGCATTAATACTAAAAAGAGCTTCCAATCGTTATTTGGCATTGTTCAAGGTTCAAAGTATCAGGATCTGCGCACGGTAAGCGCGAAATACATAAACTCTATTGGTTTTGATGGTTTCGGCATTGGCGGCGATTTGGGAGAAAGTAAAGGTGATACAAAGAAAATTTTAAATTGGACATTACCCCATCTTGATGAGTCAAAACCGCGCCATCTTCTTGGCATCGGAAAAATTGAAGATATGGAAAATATCATAAAAAGTGGCATTGATACTTTTGATTGCACCGTACCGACTCATTACGGCCGGCGGGGGATCGCGTTTACAAACGTTGGTAAGCTGGATTTGAATAAATCAATCTTTTTAAAAGATAAAAAACCGATTGATAAAAACTGTGATTGTTTTGTCTGCCAAAATTATAAAAGAAATTATATTACCCATCTTATTAAAGCCGGGGAAATTACGGTGATGCGGCTTTTGACTTTCCACAATCTTCATTTTTTCAACACATATGTCGAAAAAATCCGAGAAAAAATAAAAAATAATCAAATATAGTAAATTTTATTTTTTCGTGATATTATAGTAGCTAATGGCTAACCGACATCTTTCACGTTCAATCGCGATGCAGACGCTTTACGAGTGGGATTTTAATAGCGGCAAAGAACTAAAAATAGAAGAAATTTTAGAGCGCAATATAGGTGAATTCGCACCCGGCCTTGAAGATGATAAATTTGCCAGGGATTTAATAAAAGGCGTTTTGGAAAATCGAGACAAAATTGACGAAATTATTACTAAAACAGCGCCGGAATGGCCGCTTGAGCAGGTGAGTTTGGTTGACAGAAACGTTTTGCGGCTCGGCATTTACGAACTTTTGTTTGGTAAGCGTGAAGAAGTGCCGCCGAAGGTTGCGATTAATGAAGCGATAGAACTGGCTAAAAGTTTTGGCGGTGAAACTTCCGGCAAATTCGTAAATGGCGTTTTAGGAACAATTTACAGGGCTATCGGCGAACCGGGGAAAGATGAAGGCGGGCCTCGCCGCGGCAAAGAAAAACTGGAGGGAAATGATAGTAAATAATTCATTTTCCTCGCGCTCTCGGTCGCCCAGCGGCTCCCTCGCTGTCCGATGAAAGCGTTTTATTCGCCTTTGGCGAAACCATGCTAAAACGCTTTCATAAGCTTCGGAAAATAATTTATTTACTATCATTTAAATATAATATAATAACGTTTGATGGATTTTAAAGATTTACAAAAAGATCTAGGAATAAAATTTAAAAATGAAAACCTACTGAAACAGGCGTTTGTTCATCGTTCGTATTTAAACGAAAATCCGGCTTTTGAACTGGGCCACAACGAACGGCTGGAATTTTTGGGTGATGCAGTTTTAGAACTGGTGGTTACCGAATATCTTTATAAAAATTATCCCGATATAGCCGAAGGCGAAATGACAAATCTAAGGGCGGCTTTGGTTAATACCCAGATGCTCGCCAAAATCTCCGAACGATTGAATTTTAACGGTTATTTATACTTATCAAAGGGCGAAGCCAAAGAAATTGGCCGCGGTCGGCAATATATATTGGCGAACACTTTTGAGTCCTTCACTGGCGCGCTTTATCTTGATAAGGAATATCAGTCGGCCAAAGATTTTATTTTAAGAGTTTTAATTCCGGAGCTCGGCGATATTATAAAAAATAAATTATGGCGCGACGCCAAAAGTTTATTTCAAGAAGCGGCGCAGGAGAGAATAAGCGTGACACCGACTTACGAAGTGCTTGAAGAAAACGGTCCGGATCACGCTAAAATATTTAAAGTCGGAGTTTATCTTGAAAAAGAACTGGTCGCAAAAGGCGAGGGCTCTTCAAAAAACGAAGCCCAACAACGAGCTGCCGAAAATGCTCTTAAGGAAAAAAATTGGCATTAGTATGAGACTTAAAAAATTAGAAATTTCCGGTTTCAAATCTTTTGCTCACAAAACCGATTTGGAATTTCCGACTGCCGTTAGCGCTATCGTTGGGCCGAACGGTTCCGGCAAGTCAAATGTGGTTGATGCCGTAAGGTGGGTTTTGGGAGAACAAAGTTTTAAAAATTTACGCTCCAAATCCGGCGCCGATTTAATTTGGGCCGGTTCGACGACCAGATCGGCTCAAGGTAAAGCCAGTGTTAATTTGTATTTCGATAATAAAGATGGATTTTTCCCTATTGATTTTGAGGAAGTGATTATCGGCCGCAAAGTATATCGGGATGGTGCGAATGAATACTATTTAAACGGAAGTTTGGTGCGGCTTAAGGATATTGCCGAGCTTTTGGCGCGTTCCAAACTTGGGCTTCGTGGCCATTCTATAGTTAATCAGGGTTCGGCGGATGAAATTTTAAAGTCCAACCCGGAAGAACGCCGCGGCATTTTGGAGGAAGCGCTGGGATTGCGCGAATTTCAGCTTAAAAAATCAGAAGCCGAAGACAAATTAACGGAAACCGGCGCTAATATTGAGAAAACCCATGGTCTATTAAGTGAAATTTTTCCCCATCTTCGTTCTTTAAAAAGGCAGGTTGAAAAATTTAAAAAACGCGAATTTTTAGTAAGTGATTTGAATAATTTTGAAAATGAATTTTTCAAAGCGAAATTTTTTGAAATTTTAAGCGATAAAAATAAAAACAAAAAAGCCCGAGAAGCATTAGAATTAAAAATAATTGCGGCGCGTGAAAATTTTGAAACTAAAGAAAAATTATTTGAAGTTCGAATGGCTGAAGTTTTTCAAATAGGCGGCAAAACCAAACAAATGGAGGCGGATTTGGAAAGGTTAAACACGGAGCGGCAAAGCGTTATGCGTGAAATTGGCAGCCTTGAAGGCCTTGCCCAACACGCTAAGAGAAATAATAATAATACTAAAACTCTTGAAGCGGTTTTAGCGATAAAAATAAAATATTGGGCAAAACGCTTGAATGCCGTTTTTGGACTCAAAACAATTAACGATATTAAAGAAATAATCAGGACTCTAGCTGATGAAATTCAAAATATAGGCAACTATTTGATAAAAAATGAAACTGATAAAATTTTGGCCTCGGTGAGTTTAGCTGATTTAGAAGGGCCGGATAAAAATCCTTACGAAAAAGACACGGATGAGCTTAAAATAAGATTAGAACAACTTGAAAATCAAGCGAAACAAATCCAAATTACCATAGCAAAGATTCGATTAGAAGAAAATAATTGGCGGACTGATTATCTTAATTCCCAAAAAGAATTGGAATTGGCTCGGCGAGAATATTTTTCGTCTCAAGACATAATAAGAGGATTTGATTTGGAAGACGAAAAAATAAAATTAAAAGAAGCCGATATTAAATCGGAAATGTGGGGTTCGGGAAAAAATTATGAAGAATTTACCGCCACGTTTGCCGCGGTTGAACCCGTGAAAATTTTGGAAGCCGAGTTTTCAACATTAACGGAATTTCAAATAACGGAACTTCAAAATAAAATAATTAAATTAAGACGGGAAATCTCTGATATCGGTAGTATCGACGAAGAGGTGATGCGGGAATATGAGGAAACGGGTAAGCGCCACGAATTTTTAACTGCCGAAGTTGATGATTTAAATCGTGCCACCCAATCTCTTAAAAATTTAATCGGCGATTTGACTATTAGAATTAACAATGATTTTAAAGATGGACTTGAGCGGATCAATAAAGAATTTCATCATTATTTTCGGCTGATGTTTGGCGGCGGATCTGCAAAACTAACCATTGATGACTTTGGCGAGAGCGGCTTCGGAGCAAATATAACCATTAACATACCGCAAAAACGGATTAAGGATCTCAACTTACTTTCCGGCGGTGAACGATCACTGGTTTCTATTGCGCTTCTTTTTGCCATAGTTTCCGCGAGTAAGCCGCCGTTTCTGGTTTTGGATGAAATTGACGCGGCGCTGGATGAAGTTAACGCTGCGCGTTTTGCTAAAGTTTTAGAGGACCTGGCAAAAGACACTCAATTCATTTTGATTACTCATAATCGCGCCACTATGGAAGCCGCTAAAATTCTTTACGGTATTACAATGGATGGTGATGGCGTTTCCAAGCTGTTTTCCTTGAAATTGGAAGAAGCGGTTTTATAAAATTAAATTTGCTACTGAAAGAAAAATATGTTAAAATATTATAAAATGTGCCAGCATAGCTCAGCGGCAGAGCAGCGCTTTTGTAAAGCGAAGGTCGGGGGTTCAAATCCCTCTGCTGGCTCTGGCATTAAAATAAATAAAAAACTATGAAAGCTCAAGAAAAAATAACAAAATTAGTGTGCAGCGATTGCAAGCGGATTAATTACCATACGCAGAAAAACAAAAAACTTGTTGAAAGAAAATTGGAATTTAAAAAGTTTTGTAAGTGGTGCAGAAAGCACACAATTCATAAAGAAGGAAAAAAGTAATCTTTTGCTGTTTCGCGACAGAATGGGGGCATAAGCTTAACGGTAAACTGCGGGTCTCCAAAACCCGACTTCTCCGTTCGAATCGGAGTGCCCCTGCAAATATTGACAGATAATTTATTTATGGTAAAATAACAAATATTAATTTTGTTCTTTTTGTTTACATAAAATCAATTAGAAAGGGAAGCACAAGATGGCAATAGCGCTGGCAACTGAAAAGGGTAAGTATTTTGCTCTTAATGCTCTTGTCAAAAGGCGGCAGGAAAACGCAAAGAAAGAGAGAATTAATAATAGCTCTTTACCAGCAGGCTCACCGATATATTTCTATTGTAAGAGCTGTGGCGGACTCGCTGATACTCTTCCCGAGAGCTACTTCATCTCAACTCCAAAGAAGTTATGCGACGAATGTCAGGCATTGAAAGATTTGGGATGGTTGGAATAGATATTTAAGTATTGGCTATCAATTGGGTAGCCATTTTTTATTTAAAATCTAGAATCAAAACTAACCTATCTAATCTCTCAAACTCGGTTCTGGTTCGATAGGACTCACCACAAGTGATGTCTTGAACAAGTCCCTGCTGTTTATTGGAAACTTCCTACTGAATGAATAGGTTGTATATGTTGTACTTTAACAGCTTACTTAAATCAAAAGGAGTAGTTAATGAACCTCGTCATAATCTATGGTCCTCCGGCAGTTGGGAAGTTAACGACCGCACAAGAGCTTTCAAAAATAACGGGATATAAGATTTTTCATGGTCACCAGACTCAAGATATTATTTTTCCTATTTTTGGGCACGATTCTCCTACTACTAAAAAGTTAATGCCCGAAATTAGATTTAGAATTTTTGAGGAAGCCATGAAACAAAATATTAACCTAATTTTTACTTGTTGCCCCGACCCGTCAGCTTATGATTTCATGCGACAAATAGTTGAATTATCAATCAGACATGAAGGCAGTGTTTTATTTGCAAGGATTTATTGTAATTTTGAAGATGAATGCAAGAGAGTTGAGTCACTCTCTAGGAAAAGTTATTCTGCAAAATTACACAGTATCGAAGCTCTAAGCTGGGCATTACAAAGAGAAGATTTAACACGGAAGGTTGAATTTATTGGAGAACACCTTGAAATAAACAATACTCTAATATCGGCAAAAGAAGTTGCCGAGAAAATAAGAGAATACTACAATATCCCATTAAAACCTACGGATATTGACCAACATTATAAGTATTTTTAACTCGTAAAGCCTCGTGGATTTCTGTTCTCCACCGCTATTATGGCGGTTTTTTTTATTTTATTTTAAATATAAATTATGTTAGAATTTATGCTAATGAAAGACATAATTGTTTTAGCGGCGCAGCTCGGTGATCGTATTGTTATATTATGATTACTATAGAAGATTTTAAAAAATTAGATATTAGAATTGGTAAAATTATTTCAGCGGAAAAAGTTTCTGATTCTCTAAAACTCATTAAACTTGTTTTTGATACTGGCGACAAACAAAAA
>JACPHB010000006.1 GCA_016188835.1 Parcubacteria group bacterium | reverse complement strand
AGTGTTCCCTGTTGAATGGACGGAGAAAAGATTGCTTGGAGTTGTGGTTCCAATCCCCACATTTCCATTCCCCGCGATATACAAGCTGTTAGCCGATGACCCGCTGTTCACAACAAGCGCGGCGTTGTTTCCAATGGTTAATCCTCCGGTAATGGTTGAGGTGGCGGTGGTGTTGGTGACATTAAGCTTGTTAATCCATGCGGTGTCGGAGACCGAAAGATAAGTGGATGAAGAGTTAACAACGCTAAAAATGCCTCCGGTGATAGTGGTAGAACCAGAAACAAATAAATTATTAATCCAAGCGGTATCTGAAACTGTGAGATATGTTGAAGAAGCATTAGTGATGGTGCCATTAGCAATTGTTCCCGTTGTTGACCAGAAAGTAGGCAGAGTGGCATAAGTGGTAGAAGCGTTTGTAGCAGTTAAATTAGTAACGGTGCCAGTGGTACCCCAGAAAGTAGGTAATGTCGCGTAAGTGGTTGAAGCGTTGGGGAAGCATTTGTCGAACTGAAACTACTGCCGCTTAAATTTGTAGTTCCAGAAACTGTTAAATTCCCGCCGATATATACATTTCCGGAAGAGTGAACAGAAAGAAGCGAACCGGGGCTGGTAGTACCGATACCAACATTGCCATCGCTTCTAACAAACAATAGCGAACTCGTTGCGGAATTGATATTTAAAGCCGCGGTAGTGCCGGTGGCGTTAGAGACATTGACTGATAAAACCGCCATGGGAGAACTGGAACCGACGCCTAAGTAACCGCTGACTATGAGGCCGTTGCCAGGAGCGGAATTGCTTCCGGCGTAAGATCCGATGGCTGTTCCGCCACTAACATCTAATTTTGATAAAGGAGTTATTGTTCCAATTCCGACGTTTCCCGATGAATTCCAAATACCTGAACTTGGAAACCAAGCCGCGTTTGAAACGGTAAGATATGTTGTGGAAGCGTTGGTGATGGTTCCGTTGGTTGACCAGAAAGTAGGCAGAGTGGCATAAGTGGTAGAAGCGTTTGTAGGAAGCATTTGTCGAACTGAAACTACTGCCGCTTAAATTTGTAGTTCCAGAAACTGTTAAATTCCCGCCGATATATACATTTCCGGAAGAGTGAACAGAAAGAAGCGAACCGGGGCTGGTAGTACCGATACCAACATTGCCGCCGTAAGGATTGAGTAAAACATTGCTTGCAGAATCGCCGGCAACAATGAAATTGCCTGAAGCTGAAGTTATGGGATTATTGAAAGTAGTTGTGGCAGTTCCGGTAATTATAAGTTGGTTAATCCATGCTTTATTTGAAACTGTTAAATTAGTTGATGAAGCATTGCCTAAACTGGAACTTCCCGCAAGATTAAATGTGCCATTAACAATAAGATTATTTAAAGTGGTTTCACCGGAAACATTAAGTGTACCTCCAATAGTAGTATTGCCGGATAAAGATGTCGCGCCGGAAACTGAAAGAGTATTAAAAGTCCCCCCCGATTTGACGGTTAAACTGCCATTAATTTCGGCATTATTTGCTAAATTGAAATAATTTGCGCTAAGCCGGTCAAAACCGCTGTGAACCGACGGAGAAATGGAGTAAGAAGTTAAAGTAGCCGGCTGTCCCTGAACCACAATAGTTGAAATCGGATAAGATGGGAGAAGTTTAGAGATGCCAATTAATGTTTCTAAAGTTCCTAAAATAGTTTTTTTCTGAAGTGACAATTCAGCTTGGGTTAGGGTTTTTTGCTCCACTAAACTCGCTTCAACCACGGAAAGCCGATTTTCAATAAGAGTGAATTGGTTTGAGGAAAGCCCGCTTAATGGAATTTCTTCACTTTCTGCAAATTGTGGCCCTTCTTCGCCCGGACTTAGCGAATCAAGCGCCAAGGCATCGTCTAAAGTATCTATGCGCGACGCTGTTTCCTGCGGCTTAACGATTTTTGATTCACCTTTGGGGAGTTCGCCGACAACTAACTCGGATGGAGATTTTGATTTTAAGAAAGTCAGGCCCTTCGACAAGCTCAGGGTAAACCACCTATAGAAAAATGGAATATCGTTTGGGAAATTTTTAAAAACATCGGAAAAAATTGATGCCTGATATTTCGAAATATTGAAACTTTGAAACTTTGAAACTTTGAAACTTTTGGAAACATCAAAACCTCCGATTGCTAAATTAAGAAAAATTGCGAGAAGAAATACCGCAACTGCCGAAGCGGCAATAAATTTGCCTCCAGACCACCAGCGCAAACTTTTCAAAACACCGAGGTGCCTGCTGGCTTTTTGAAACTCTGAAACATCAATAATCTTAAACTGCTTTTTAACCGCTTCAAGAATTTGATTTTTTTCCTGAGCTTTCAATTCGCGGGAAGAAAGCGCAATTTCCGGAATTAATGCTTTAATCTCTAAAGCTTTTTCTCGCTCTAAAATCAAATTACTCTTAAGATTTTTAAATTCTTTTTCTTCTTCTTTTTTGAAATCTTGCTTGCCCTCCATATCACTAGCAAAAACAGGTGTGCCTTTCGTGCGATATTCAGCTACCCATTCTTTAGTTGTTACCCAGTTGCGGCCAAGTTTAACAGCGCGCAATTTTCCTCTGCGAACCAAAACATTCATATAGTCGCGCGAGGTATTCAAAATCTTCCCGGCTTCGGAAAGTGGAATGTATTGTCTCCCTTCGGGAGATCCTTCGAAGAGGGAAAAATTTTTATCGTTCGTGTTTTTTATTTCACTCTGCATTTTAAAAAATATTTCAATATAGAATTAAATTATTTTTTATATCGTATTTCAGATCATTTGATCTGGTATCCAATCATAGTTAAATTATAGCAAATCAACCTGCGTATTTTGGCTAAACATAAAGAAAAATCTCGATTTTTAACTAAAAATCGAGATTCGTCAATAATTGCACTTAAAAACCGAGTCGTTTATATGCCTTTATTGGGCTAAAAAATACCCGATATAGGGTATTTTCATCAACGAATATCGAATCTTGTTGCAAATTAGCGAATTTTGAATTTTATCTTTTTTATATTTGTCCGTTATTCGTTATTCGTTTACAATTTCATTCGATTATTCATAATATATTCGTTATTAGATGATGATAATCACTCTACAGTGACACTTTTTGCTAAATTACGCGGCTTATCTACATCTAAACCTCTGGAAACTCCCATGTAATAAGCAAATAACTGCAATGGGATAACTGCAAGAATTGGCGTTAACATTTCTAAAGTTTTAGGTATGTAAAGCCAATCATCCGCGATATGCTTAATTTTTTTGTTCCCCTCTGTTGTTATAGCAATAATTTTTCCATGTCTTGATTTTATCTCTTCCATGTTGGAAGCCATCTTATCATATACACTATCCAACGGAGCAATAGCTATGGTCGGGAAATTTTCATCAATCATGGCGATCGGTCCGTGTTTCATTTCTCCGGCTCCGCATCCTTCTGCATGAGCATAAGAAATTTCTTTTAGTTTAAGCGCACCTTCAAAAGCTGTTGGAAAATTATATTTTCTCCCCATATATAAAAAATTATTAAAATTTTTATATTTTTCCGCTATTGCTTTTGCCATTTTGTTACTATGTATTAATACATGATGACAAAGCTGCGGAAGTAGTGCTAATTCTTCAGCAATTTTTTTACCATCAAGTTTTAAAAGATTCCGTTGCCGCCCCAAAAATAACGCTAAAAGCGCTAAAACTGCGAGTTGTGAAGTAAAGGCTTTGGTTGAAGCCACCCCTATTTCCGGTCCGGCATGATTGTAAATGCCCGCATCGGTTTCTCGCGAGATAGTTGAGCCGACAACATTTACTATTCCGAGCGTTAAGATGTTTTTTTCTTTAAAACGCCGTAGAGCAGCTAATGTATCAGCTGTTTCCCCTGACTGAGAAATGGCTACCATGGCTAAATTTTGTCTGCTCGCCGGTAAATTACGATAACGCAATTCGGAAGCCAATTCTACCTCACAAGGAAGACCACTTAACTCTTCAATCATTAATTTTCCAATAGCTCCGGCAAGATAAGCCGTACCGCAACCTGATATAATAATGCGATCAATTTTTTTAAGTCGGTTTTTTATTTCTTCGAGACCGCCTAATTTAGCAAAACCATTATTTTTAATAATTCGCCCGCGCAAACTATTTGTTAACGATTCTGGCTGTTCAAAAACTTCTTTAAGCATAAAGTGCGGATAGCCATTTTTTTGCGCGCTATCAATAGTCCATTCTACTTTTTCTTTTCTTTTTGAAATATTTAAACCCTGAAATGCTGAGGGGTCTTGATTTTTATTAAAACCAAAGAGTTTAATGTTGTCTTTTCTGATAACCACCATTTCCCCATCATTCATATAAATTACATTTCGTGTCCGGTTTAAAATTGCTGAAGCGTCAGAAGCTATTAGGCGCTCGCCATTGCCTATGCCAATAACCAAGGGGCTGCTATTTCTCGCAGCAATTATTCTATCGGGATAATTGGCGAAAAGAACAACAATGCCATATGTTCCCTTTACTAATTTTAATGATTTTGCAATTGCCAATTCCGGACCATATCGCATATTTTTCTCTATAAGATGCGACAAAACTTCGGTGTCTGTGTCCGATTTAAACTTATGTCCGTTTTTAATAAGTTCTTCTTTTAATTCTTTATAATTTTCAATAATGCCATTGTGGCAAACAAAAATCTTTCCAGAACAATCAACTTGAGGATGAGCATTTTGCTCGTTTGGTTCGCCATGAGTCGCCCATCGCGTATGAGCAATGCCGATGTTTCCATCCCAGTTTGATGGAGTTTTCTTTTCTAATTCGATAATTCTGCCTTTGGCCTTTGCCAAATAAATTTTACCGTCGTTAAAAATGGCAATTCCGCTTGAATCATAACCGCGGTATTCCAACCGTTTTAACCCATTTACTAAAATAGGTGTCGCTTTGTGTTTGCCTATGTATCCTATAATCCCGCACATATTTCTAATATTTAAACATTATTATAATTAAGATAGTAACACCATCTATCAATGATATTACATTTTTATATTAATAAATTAACACAATGTATAATAATTATGCTATAGCTAATTTATTATAGAAATTTTAAAACCTCAAATACTGGATTTTTAAATAATATTAAAATATTTTTTAAGTTTTATTTCGTGATGTTTTAAATCATCTGTTTCAATGACATCAACATTAAATGAAATAAAAAAAATTTCCCTTAAAAATCGTATTTCATCATCGCAGGGGTATGGAGTAACCCAAACGCTATCCTGTAATCTAACAAAATCTAAATCTTTAAGTTTACGCCGCAGCGCCTCTCTTGCCTTTTTATATTTTTCCGGAATATCAAAAATCACTAAACGCCATCTGCCGTCCCATTGGGCCGGTCTGTTTAATAGCATATTATCAATATCAAAAGTTCTGAAATATTTTTCACCTTTACTGGTGATTTTTATCGTAACATTATTTTTATCTTCTTTAACGAATTGAACTAATCCCCTTTTCTTAAGGTAATAAGCACTACTTCTTATTTGTTTAATTTTGTATTTTAATTGTTTAAATAGTGCTTTAATAATTTTTGGACCGCCAACTGGCGACAACATAGCAAAAGTAACAAGGCCTCCCATTGCGAGATACTTTAATAAATCTTTGCTAATTTTATTACTTGTCCTCATATTATATAATAATTATGCTATAGCTAATTTATTATACATTAAAGATATGTTAAATATTAATAATGAATACTAACTTTAAACCACTAGGTTTATTAACCTGTTAGGAATAAAAATTATTTTCTGTGGAAATTTACCATCGAGATATTTTTTAACTATTTCTCGTTCTAAAATTAGTTTTTCTACTTCCGGTCGCTCTAACTTTTTTGAAATCTTTATTTTGTCGCGCATTTTGCCATTGATTTGGATAACAAGTTCATACTCTTCCTCTTCTATGAACTTGGCATTGTATTCCGGCCATGTTTCTATATGAATGGATTTCCTCCGACGCTCTTGGTCGTAGCCCCGACCTTTAATAGCGTCGGGGTTATTGCCTATTCTTTGCCATAGTTCTTCAGTAAGATGCGGCGCAAATGGTGATAAGAGTTTAAGAAATATTTTTGCTTCGTCTTTTGAAAAATTTTCTTTTTCAATACTGTTAAAAAGAATCATCAGCGCGCTGATAGCTGTGTTAAAGCGAAGGTTTTCAATATCATCCCCCACTTTCTTAATGGTCTGGTGCAATAATCTTTGTAATTTTTCTTCGGACTTCAAAATTGTGTCCCTGCTCGCCGCGCTGGAGCTTCGGCGAAGCGGGTAGGACATCTCCTGAAGGGAGAAAAATTTAGCATAGATTCTATCCAAAAATCTTTTAATTCCCAGAATTCCCTTGGAATTCCACGGTCCGCCCTGGCTGTATTCGCCCATAAAACAAAGATACATTCTAATCGTATCGGCGCCGTATTTTTTAACCAATTCGTCCGGGTCAACGATATTACCGCGGGACTTACTCATTTTCTGCCCGTCGCTTCCTAAAATAATTCCCTGATGGCGCAAAGCCGTAAAAGGTTCAGTAAATTCCAAGTGTCCCATGCTTTTTAACGCTTTAACAAAAAATCTTGAATAAAGGAGGTGTAAAACCGCATGCTCGGCGCCTCCGACGTACATATCAACCGGCAGCCAGGCCTTTAATTTGTCTTTTGAAGCAAATTGTTTTTTGTTTTTCAGATCGGCGTAGCGCAAAAAGTACCACGAAGAATCAACAAACGTGTCCATCGTGTCGGTTTCCCGCGCCGCTCTTCCTTTGCACTTAGGACACTTGGCATTAATAAATGACTTTGCACTAGCTAACGGCGATTTCCCTCCAGCTACAGGCTTAAAATTTTTAAGTGGCGGTAATTTAATCGGCAATTTGCTTTCTGAAACAGGTATTATGCCGCATTTTTTACAGTAAACTATCGGGATTGGCGCGCCCCAATACCTTTGGCGGGAAATAATCCAGTCGCGCATTTTATATTGAATAGAAAAATCGCCGAGTCTTTTTATTTTTAGCCATTCGATAATTTTTTTTCTTCCATCAACCGAATTAAGACCGGTAAACTCTCCGGAATTAACCATCAACCCGCCTTCGGTGTAGGGCTTGTCTTCCGGCCAATCGCAGCCGGGATTAATCACTTTAATTATTGAAAGATTGAATTTTTTAGCGAATTCAAAATCGCGTTCATCGTGCGCTGGCACAGCCATAATGGCGCCCGTGCCATAGTTTATTAAAACATAATCGGAAATCCAAATAGGAATTTTTTCTCCATTCACGGGGTTAACAGCAAAAGCTCCAGTGAAAATTCCGGTTTTTTCTTTTTCCAAAACAGTTCTTTCAAGTTCGGATTTTAAATGTGCATTGGTAATATAGTGACGAACCTTTTCTTTTTGTTCTTTTGCGATTACTGTTTCAACAAGCGGATGTTCCGGAGAAAGCACTAAGTAGGTAGCACCAAAAAGCGTGTCCGGTCTAGTAGTGAAAACCGGTATTTGGTATTTAGTATTTGGTATTTTGAATTGAACAATAGCGCCGACAGATTTCCCTATCCAGTTTTTTTGCATTAGTTTCGTGCGTTCCGGCCAGTTTAATTTCTCCAAACCATCAATAAGATCTTCAGCGTAATCGGTAATTTTAAACATCCATTGCTCAATTTCTTTTTGAATCACCAGAGTATCGGGATGTCGCCAGCATTTGCCATCAATAACCTGCTCGTTGGCTAAAATCGCCTGATCTTTCGGGCACCAATTAGCTAAAGCTTTCTTGCGATAAGCCAGGCCAGCTTCATACATTTTTAAAAACATCCATTGAGTCCATTTGTAGTATTCCGAGTCAGCAGTAATTACCTCGCGCGAAAAGTCGTAGACATTGCCCATTGACTTAAGCTGATGCCTCATTTTATCGATATTTTTATAGGTCCAAATTTTCGGATGAATTTTATTTTTTATAGCGGCATTTTCCGCCGGCAAGCCAAAAGCATCAAATCCGATTGGACTTAAAACGTTAAACCCTTGCATTCTCTTAAGACGCGCGTAAACATCGGCGGGCGCGAAATTATACCAGTGCCCGATATGAAGATCGCCCGACGGATATGGAAACATTACAAGATGATAAAAATTCTTTTTGCCAGCAACTTTGTCTTTCGTCTTATAAAGTTTCGCCTTTTCCCAGATTTTCTGCCATTTGGATTCTATTTTTTTAGCATCGTACATATTGTTCAGTTTAACTAAAAAAATTGCTCAAGGCAATAATTAATCAGTATTTGAATTACGTATAAAAAAGTGATCGATTTTAAATACGTAATTTATTTTATTTGAAAAAGTCGCAAAGTGTTTTTTGTAGTTTGTTCCGCCACCTCTTCAATACTTAATCTTTTCCATTCGGCGATTTTGTGCGCCACAAATTCAACATAAGCCGGTTCGTTGCGTCTGCCCCTATGGGGCGCCGGCGCCGCGAACGGCGCGTCGGTTTCAATTAAAATCCTATTCATTGGGACGAATTCCACAATTTCTTTATATTCTGGCGCAAACGTTATTGGCCCGGCAAAAGAAATATAAAATCCTAATTCCAAAAATTTTTTGGCCGTTTCCTTTAAATCGGAAAAAAAATGAGCTACTCCATTGCCGGTTGAAATATTAAAATTTTCATATTTCAAAATCTCAATCGCGTCTTCATAGGCATCTTGGCTTCCTTTAGGAGGCCTGCAGTGTAAAATCAATGGCTTTTTTAATTCTTTCGCCAATCCAATTTGTTTAACAAAAATCTCTTTTTGCCTTTTAATTTCTGTTTCGCTTGGCGAACGAAAATAATCCAGCCCGCACTCACCTATAGCGACAACATTTTGGAGTTTTGCCAGTTCTCTGTATTTGTTAATATCAAAATTTTCTTCCAAATTATCATTTGGATGCAACCCGACCGATGCCCACATTAAATCTGGGTATTGTTTAGCGAGCGCTACAGCTTTTTCAGATTCTTTAAAATCAGTTCCAACATTTATAATCTTAATATTAAAATCACGAAGTTTTTTTATAATTTCTTCGCGGTCGTTGTCAAACTGACGAAAGTGAAGATGGCAGTGAGAATCGAATAATGTCATTTTCTCGGGAAAATATTATCACCTTTTGTGATTTCTATTTTGTTCCCCACAAATTTTATTTGCTCTCTAATTTTTCCCGCGGTCTCTGGCAAAAACGGCTCAATTAACTCGGAAAACGAATTGATTAAGAATGAGGCATTGATAATAACTTTTTTCAAATCGTCACCCCTTAAAGTCCATGGCTGTGTTTCATCAATATACTTATCTCCGCCTTTAATGTTTCCTACAATATCATTATATTTGTCTGCGGAATAAACAAGGGAAAAGGCCACGGCCAATGCTTCATTGAGTTTGATATCGTCAACCAACTTATCGTACAGATTATGGATATTTTTCTTGGTATTCCTATTCCACTCCGCGATATCATCTTCCGAATAGACAATGGGAGAAATCGTTTCGCCCAATTTCGCAACGCGCGCCACCAGATTGCCGATACCATTAGCAAGGCCGCTGTTATATCTTTCCTCAAATTTTTCATAAGTAAAATCGCCATCGCCAGTGGGTGTAATATCCCACAAAAGATAATAACGCAAGGCATCGGCGCCATATTTATTAACAATTTCCACCGGGTTAATGACATTGCCTATTGTTTTTGACATCTTTTCTCCGCCAACCGTTATAAATCCGTGAACAAAAATAGTTTTCGGCAAAGGTAATTCAGCCGCTAAAAGCATGCCAGGCCAGATGGCGGCATGGAAACGTAAAATATCTTTTCCGATAATATGAATATCGGCCGGCCAGTATTTCTGAAATTTCGATATATCGATATTTTGAGTACTCCCATAGCCAAGAGCAGAAATATAGTTTGAAAGCGCGTCGCACCAAACATACATCGTATGTTTCGGATCGTTTGGCACCGGAATACCCCAACTTAAATCTTTTGCCGGACGAGAAAAACTGACATCCTCAAGTCCTTCGTTAATAAGCGAAATAATTTCGTTTTTGCGTCCTTCTGGGACTATTGTTAATTCGCCGCTTTCAATTTTTGATTTTATATCATTACTATATTCAGATAATTTAAAAAACCAATTCTCTTCTTCAACGACTTCCGGATCTTTTTGATGGTCACGACATTTCCCGTCTATCAAATCTTTTTCCGTAATAAATGCTTCATGCCCGATGCAATAAAGGCCTTTGTAAGGTTTCTTATAAAGTTTACCGGCATTATAAAGTTTCAGCCATAATTTCTGGGCACCGGGCCAGTGCCTTTTTTGGTCCGAAGTTCTAATAAAATCATCCCAAGATAAAATCAGTGTTTTTTTGAGCGCCTTAAATTTCCCTGAAATTTCATCAACAAATTCTTTCGGGGTTTCCCCAACCGCTTCGGCCGCCCTTACAACTTTAACGCCGTGTTCATCTGTCCCCGTAAGAAAGAAAACATCCTCTCCCTTTAATCTGTGATAACGCGCCAAAACATCGGCCTGAATTGCTTCCAAGGCAAATCCAATATGAGGGTCGGCGTTAACATATGGAATAGAAGTTGTTACGTAAAATTTTTTATTTGTTTTTGCCATTTTTAACAATTAAATAAACTCCAACTGATGCGGCACCGAGTAAATCAAACATTAAATCGGTCATGGTGTCATGATAAATGGTGATACTTTTTGGAAGCAATCTAAAAACTCCATTTCCATAATTATAAATAAAAATAAATTCATACCACTCCCACAATACTCCTAATACTAAAGCGCCGCCGGTAAAAATTATAATTTTCATTAAAAATGCGGTTTCTGTTTTGTGATACTTGTGCGTAGCGTTAAAAACAAACTTAACAAAGAAAAAAGCGTAAATTCCGCCGAGAAAATGAAGACTGTTAGCTACCCACCAACTGAGTAGTGATGTTAAGTCAGAATACCAACCAAATAAAAAAGAAACCAGAACAATAAGGCCTCCTAAAAATAGTAAAAGTAGAAATTTTATTATCACTATATTAATTTTTCTGGTTTTATATCTTCTGCGAGCGCAGACGTAAATCCAATCGGGGAGTTGGCCGGTCGTTTTTTCGCTATATCGGTAAAAAATTCGTCAACAACCGCTGCTAAAGGCACGGCTAAAAGAATTCCTAAAATTCCTCCCAATTTGGCACCGACTAAAATAGCAAGAATAACCGTCACTGGATTAAGTCCCACCAGCTTTTTTATTAAAATAGGCACTAAAATATGATTTTCCAGCTGCTGAACCACAATGAAAAAAATAAGAGTCCAAAGTCCCAAAACCGCTGATTGAGATAACGCTAAAATGGTCGCGAGGCCCCCGGATACTATCGGCCCAACAAAAGGAACGACCTCAAGCATGCCGACAACTATAGCGATCAAAAAAGCGTACTTTACTCCTAAAATCCAAAGGCCAAAGCCGACAACTACCGCCATAAAAATACTTAGAAGCAACTGGGCCTGAAGCCAACGGCCCATTTTTTTCTGAGCCCGAATCCATAAGCCGTGAGCATAGGCCTCAAATTGAGGCGGCATTACCGAACTTAAAAAATCATCTAAGGCGCCTTTGGATAAAGACAGATAAAAAGAAACCACCAAAACTACTATAAAAGAAATAACGCCGCCGAATATTGATGAAGCATAAGAAATCAGCGAAGTAAAACTTGGTATTTGACCGGTCAATTGAATTAATAAATCATGAAGATTCGCGGAAAGTCCGGGTAAAAATGTTATAGTGCCGGCAGCTTCTTCTATTTTGCCGAAATAAGTCGGATAATTTTCTGAAAAATCACGGAGCTGATCAAGCATAAGCGGCAAAAGAATGTAAATAAGGGCCGCAAAAAATACAAAAAATAAAAGATAAATTACAATTAAAGATAAGAGGCGAGGAATTTTTTTGTTTTCAGAATACCTGAGCAATGGTTCAAGCGCCGAAGAAATGATTATGGCAAAAATTAAAACCGCTATAATGTCGCGAACCATAAAAAGCAAAGCAACCAAGGCGCCGATTAAAAGCGCCCAAAGCATTGTTTTGGGTGAAATTTCTATAATTTTTCGATTGGATAAAGCCATAATAAAGAGAATGAAATTATTTTAAATTTTATTCTCTTTATTATTATATTATATTCTTAGTAAATTTTCAAATTGTTTTTTTTCTTTATATGGACCGATAATGGCCAGGTTTAATTTTTCGGACTTGAAAACATTTTGAGCTATCGCTAAAACATCATCAATGGTAACAGCTCTGATTTTTTTTATTACCTCTTCCGGTTTTAAAATTTCTCTTTTTAAAATTTCCTGAAAACCGTAAAAACTGGCAAGTTCGTCGGATGTTTCAATTCCTAAAATCAAACTGCCTTCCAAGTGTTCTTTCGCTTTAGTCAGTTCCGCCGAACTCACCTTAACGCTCTTAATTTTTTTGTATTCTTTAAGAATTGCTCTAATAATTTCTTCCGTCCGCCGATTGTCTATTCCAGCCCACGTAGCCAGATTACCTGTATCAGTTGACTCGTCGGAAAACGTTCTTACGTAATAAGCCGCGCCCATTTTGTCTCGAAGCAATTGGAATAGGCGCGAAGACATGCCACCGCCCAAAATCGTTGCTAAAACATCGGCCGCGTAGCGTCGCTTATCAAAAATATTGTAAGATCTTACTCCCAGTGCAATATGGGTTTGATCAGTTTTTTTATAAAAAACTTTAATTTCGGGCTTTTTTTGGAATTCTTTGACCGGAACTTTTTCTTTTCCTTTAGCGTCACTAATTGACTTAAAAAGTTTTTTTATTTTACTAGCAATATTGTCATTTTCAATATTCCCCGAAACAACCACGACAGTTTTAGACGCGACGTAATGATCGCTGTGATACCGTATAAAGTCATCGCGCATTAGTTTAGCAATAATCTCTTTTTTGCCTGCTGTATCCCAACCGGCCGGCTGATCGCCATATAAAAGATCCGTCCAAATATCGCCAAGTTTTCTAGCCGGATTGTCTTCATACATATTTATCTCTTCAATAATTACTCCTCTTTCTTTATTGATTTCCTCCTGTTTGAACTTTGGATTCAAAGTAATATCGGACACAATGTCGAGCAATAAATCTAAGTGGCGGCCATTGGCTTTGGCGTAGTATCCAGTATATTCCTGTCCGGTAAACGCATTATACTGGCTGCCAATCCTGTCAAGAGGTTCAACAATGGCCAAGGGCGTTGGTCGCTTGTCGGTGCCTTTAAAAGTCATATGCTCTAAAAAATGAGAAATTCCGTTTATTTCTTTGGTTTCGTATTTTGAACCGGTCGCCACAAGCACTAAAATTGTAACCGTTTTGGTATCGGTCATCGGCACAGTAATAATTCTTAAGCCATTAGATAATGTGGTTTTTTTGTACATTGATTTGTTCGAATTCAGATGAAAATAAAATTTAAAAATTGTCGTAGCCCCATTCGCCTTCGGCGAACGGCACGACCCCGCCTACAATTTTAAAATTTTATTTTCATCTTCATTTAATTTATTTTTTAAATATTCCGCTAATTTTAAAATTGAGATTCTTTCCTGTTTCATCGTGTCTCTGTCGCGAACCGTAACTTTTTTGTCTTCAAGGGAGTCAAAATCAACCGTAACGCAAAACGGCGTCCCCAATTCGTCCTGGCTGTAGTAACGCTTGCCGATGTTGCCACGATCATCCCAAGCCGTCATAAATTGCGGCCGCAAATCATCATAAATTTTTCTCGCCAATTTTACAAGTTCGGGCTTGTTGGCTAAAAGCGGAAAAACCGCCGCTTTATAGGGCGAAAGCGCCGGATGAAGTTTAAGATAAACTCTGCCGCCCTCCTCCCGATAAGCGTCAATTAATAAAAAAAGGATCGAGCGGTCAACTCCAGCAGAAGTTTCTATATCCCACAGCAAATATTTTTCACCGGTTTGGGGGTCGCTAAAAGACATGTCTTCGCCAGAAAATTGCTGGTGCCTTTTCAAATCCCAGTCGCCCCGGTGATGAATGCCCATAAACTCCTGCCAGCCCCAAGGACTTTTATATTCAATATCGGTTGCCATTCGGGCATAATGAGCCCGCTCATTTAAGGCATGATCTCTGAATCTTAGGTTTTCTTTTTTTATGCCCAAAGAAAGATACCAATCCATCCGGTTTTTTTTCCAGTAGTCAAACCATTTTTTTCCTTCTTTTTCTTCGGGCTTAATGTAAAATTGGACTTCCATTTGTTCAAATTCGCGCGATCGGAAAGTAAAATTGCCCGGCGTGATTTCATTTCTGAATGCCTTGCCGATTTGAGCGACGCCGAAAGGAATTTTTACCCGAGTTGAATTAATGATGTTTTTAAAATTTACAGAAACGCCATTAGTTATTTCACCGCGAAGATAAATTTGGGACTCCTCGCCTTCTAAAACACCGAGGTAAGCTTTAACTAGTAAATTAAATTTCTTTGATTTGGTCCATTCTATTGTTTTATTATGAGTTTTTTCGTGATTTTTAATTTCCATTTCCTTATCGGCGCGAAATCTTTCATGACAAATTTTACATTCCACAAGTGGATCGCTAAAAGCCTCGGTATGACCCGATGCCTCCCAAGCTTTCGGATTCATCATGATTGCCGCATCAACGCCAACAACATCGTCCCGCAACTGAACCGTGTCGCGCCACCACAAATCTTTAATATTTTTTTTAAAAAGCGCGCCCACCGGGCCATAATCCCAAGTGCCGGAGAGACCGCCGTAAATTTCACTGCCGGGAAAAATAAACCCCCGCCTTTTACAAAGCGACACAATTTTTTCCATTAAATTTTCTTTTTTATCTTTTGTTTGCGCCATAACTAAAAGTTAGAATAACATATTTCTAACCAATAAACAAAAAAAATAGGCTGGGATTTCCAGCCTCATAAGGGTTATTTATCAAACAATATCCATTTACTGATTACTGAACCACGTTTCAATCCCGTTGAGTGTAATCGTAACACCCATGGGCTTTCCGTCAGCACCGAAGGCTACCTCTACATCAGGACTTTGGGCGTGACGGATTAGCCAACTACCATCTGACTGCGATACAGCAATCATATGATCTTGAGCATCGCGCGTAACCGGATCGCGATTTTTGTCGCACGACCAGGCCTTAAATCCTACTTTACCAAAATATGAATAAACTCCAAGCTTCATTCCGTTGTCGTGGATATAATATTTTCGATTGCCAACAACTACGCGCTCTCCACTTTTCGTTTCCACATCAATCACAAGATCGGCCCGCGAAAACCCGCGTTCTTTCCAACCCGCACTTGATTCATCTGGCACAGCGCCATCAGACAAAGGAACACATTGATTTGCAGAAACTGCTGACAATTGAACACTAACAACGAGAAGCAAAGCAGTAAAACCCAAAAGAACCGATTTCAACATTATAGCCCTCCTTGCCTTGGATAATACTATAAAAGTACAATGCTATCTTCTCTATACATTAAATAATGGGCGTGTTTTTGTCAATAATCATATTTTCATCGTTAATGTATTACTAATATAGTAATATCCTCAATTCCTAACTATAGCAAGGAATTGAGGATGAAATAAATTTTGACATCATTTTTTATTATCATTTTATAATTTATAAAATTTTTATAAATTATAAAATGAAAACCAATCAAGGTTGGATGCGGCTTTTAGTAAAACCGACACCGAGGTCGTCCGGCATATCGGTTTTTAGCGCCGGCGCTGATGCTGTGACACCGATACCGGTAAAAATGTCCTCGGCGGTTAAATTTGAATCGCTTATAACCGGCATAATAGTGTTTACATTTTTTATTGAAGGCGTTAAAGCCACTTGAAAAATCACTTCATACGGATCAAGCAGTAGTCCGGTTCCAGCCGGCAATTTACCGATGTTCCAGGTAAGTTCGCTAGTTCGATCGTTGTATTCTAAGGTGGCGGCGCCGGCGCCGGCTTTTTTACTCTGCCAACTGACGCCTTCCGGTAAAACTGTTTTGACAATAACTTTATCAAGATCATTAGAATAATTGGCAACCTGCCAATGAATAGTGTAAGTGGTGGTTTTACTCACCTTCGGCGGTAAAGGCCCGGAATTTTTAATAACCGTATCATAATAATAACCTTTGGTTTTAAGTTCCGCTTTAGTATTAACTTTCAAAGCTAAATCGCTTGAAACCGAAAGCAACTTAACCGCTAAAGATGGCGGTACGGTCGGCGTTTCCATTGTCGCTAAAACCTGAAGCAAAAAATTCTTGTCCCTGAAAGTTCTAATAATATATTGCGGTTTAACAGTGATTTGAAATTCCACCTCACCCGTAGCGGCTGGTTCTAAATTCTTAAATTCTGCCGTATTTCCGGCATTCCAAGTAATGGCATTATCCGAACCATTGTAAAAACCCTTGGTCTTAAGGGAAGAAAAATCATACATTAAACCGTCGAGCTTGGCCTTTAAAACAATATCGGACAAGGTAATACTGGTATTATTTTTGTAGCTGATTTTAAATTGCAGAAAATCGCCCGGATTAATAGTGATGCTTGACTGATTATTTACCGATATGTCTACAGCAATGGGCGAAGCAGTTAAATTGATTTGAGCCGAACTGCGACTAAACTTAAAAAATTTATCACTTTCCCGAATGCCGATGGCCAATTCGAAGTTAGCGCTTTCGGTATTTCTTAAAATTCCCAAAACAGTGATATTACCTTCTTCATTGGGATTTAAATCGCCTAAATTCCAAACATTATTGCTTTTTGCCGGCACACGATCCGAAGACACAAAATTGAAATCTTGCGGATAGCTTGCTTCAATTGAAACGTTCTTTAAAACTTCTTCAGTATTGTTTTTATAATGGATTATATAAACATTTCTAATGTTCGGCAAAACAGTTTCCGGCGCTTTAAAATCAACGGTCAACGCCGAACCATTTATAGCCACTTCTTTAACGGCCTCATTTTCAAAAGTTGAGACGGTATTTTGCGGTTTATAACTTAAAACTGCTTGAAGTTTCTGGATACTTTTATCCGAACCAACAAAAGCCAAATTAACTTCGATTTTACCGCCACCGCCAATACCGATATTGCCCAAATCAACATTTTGAATAATCTTGCCACCGGCAACCACCGCTTCTTGCGGATAACGAACTGTTAAATTGGCGTTTTGAAGAATTTGATTGGTGTTATTCCAATAAGAAATTTGATAGGTAATTTGCTCTCCGCTGGCTGCTTGAGTCGGTCCAGAAATATTAAAATCAACCCGTGATTTTTTAAACGAGGTCAGCCAAAAATAAAAACCGATGCCACTTAAAATAACAACTATAAGAAAAATGATACTGGCGATAATCAGGATTTTTTTTTGCCGGGGACTAAAAAAACGAACTGCTTGAGGCAACGACGGGCCGGAAAATTTCGGCGACGTCGTAGGTGTTGGAATTTGAATCATTGTCAATAATTATACCATAAGGCCTCTTCTAAATTATCCCCAAATCCCATTATTTTAATGAAGCCGGTTTTATAAGCGCCTAAAAATTTATCAGTGTCCGTTCCAACTATACTGGCTTTTACAAAACTTTCTAAAATATAACTCCATAACATTTCGTCTTTTTGCGGACCTTTTAGCATTAAACAGGAAAAATCTGCCATTTTGGCAAAAAGAGCGGTTTGAGCAGGCAAAATATTATGACTTAAAAGTTTTTTAAAAGACAAAGCGGTGGTAATAAATAAATCGCCGTTTTTTTTGGTCGCCAGTTCAACCCAAATAATATTAAACGGTTCTAAGTGTCCGGAAAGTTTGGCATTGATTTTACGAACACTGCCGGCAATCGCCCTAACTTTTCCAAATTCTTCAGTATATAAATTGTAAATGCGATCGGCCTCAAAAATGTCTTCTCTTTTCAAAACTATGGCTTTAGTTTGATAATAATTCATTTTATTTTTTCAAATCCTATCCACACATCTTCCCCGCCGCGTTCAAAGTGCCGGTCGATTAAAAGACCTTCTTTTGCGACGTCAATAAGTTCAATGGTTTTTGCGCCTACGTTAATCATGAGATTTTTTTGCCGTTTTTTAACAGTGTTTTCCAATTCGACATCGTTAATTTTAAAATAAATTTTTATAAAATCTTTCGGCACCAATCCCCCGTCACGCCTCATTTCCTGAATTTGCCGCGCCAAATCCCTTATAATTCCCTCTTCTTTTAATTCTGGTGTGATTTTTGCGTCCAATTTAAACTTATTGCCAAAAATAATTTTTTTCACGTTTACCTCGTCTTTAATCAACTCCAAAAGTTCTTTATTTTTTGAAAATTTAAAATTAGAAATTGGAAATTGGAGCGAAGCGAGCGGTTGCCTCACTTTAATTCCCGCCTCCGCTCGAAGCGCCAACCCTTTGGCGGCCATCTCCCTAACTAAATCCATTTGTTCTTCCAATTTCTGATTGATAAATTTTTTGTCGGATTTCGGCCAGTCGCAGAGATGCACCGAATCCGGCATTGTTTTGTCTTCTCGCCTCGCTGGAGCTTTAGCGAAGCGGGTTAAGTATAAGTAAATTTCCTCAGATAAAAACGGCAGAAATGGAGCAATAAGTTTTGATAAACTAAATAATACCAGATAAAGCATTTCGACAGCTTCTTGTTTTTCTTTTTCTGATTTCGGCATTTGAAACCTTACCCGCGAACGGCGGATATGCCACAAAGAAAGATCTTCTATAAAAAACTCTTCAATCGCTCTACTGGCAGAAGCAGAATCATATTTATCCAAATCTTTGGTGACTTTTTCTATAAGATTATTAAGACGCGACAAAATCCACTGGTCTAATAAAGAGCTTGGAGCTTGTCCCTCGACGCCGCTCGGGATCCTGAGCTTGTCGAAGGAGAGCTTGGAGCTTGGTTTATGCGAAGCATAAGTTTTAAAAAAAGTGAAACTGTTCCAAAGATTCATTAGTTTTCTTTCGTGCTCTTTAGCCGGCGCATATCCGAATTTTAAATTATCGGCCGGATTCTGTTTAACATACATCCAGCGCATCACGTCAACTCCTATTTTTTCCGCCGCTTCGTCAAACCAAATGGCATTCCCCTTTGATTTGTGCATCTCTTCACCTTTGTCGTCTCGAACCGAAGCATAACCAAAAACCGTTTTCATTGGCGGAACTTTTTCTAAAACCGCGCTCATTACAATCAAAGAATAAAACCAATTTTTAAACTGGCCGGGAAATGACTCACAAACAAGCTCGGCGGGAAACCACTTGCGCCAAAATTTTTTACCTGGCACGTTACTGCCGTCAGGCAGTTTTACGTGCTCCTCAAAGTATCCTATGGTTGAATAAGGCACAATTCCGGCATCTAGCCAAGGATTGCCGACATCTAAAACACGAGAGACCATTTTGCCACATTTAGAACATTTGATTCTGATTTCATCAACGTAGGGCCGGTGCAAATCCAAATCGCCGTCATTATTATATGGCCAGTTATGGCCATATATTTCAACGACAGAACCGGTAGTTTCGTCAATATTAAATTTTTCAAATGTTTCTTCATTTTTGTAACCATTATAGGCGCTGGCGGCCGCCACTATTGGATTGGCATGGCTTACAATTAAAATTGTTTTGCCTTCGTATTTTTTATCCAATTCCTTGAGAAAACTGGTCATTCTTTTTTGAACGTCTTTCAGATTTTCGCCGCCCAGCGGTTTAGTTGCATACTGATTCGTTTTATTACTGCCAAAAAGCGAATGCCATTCTTTATGAGTACGCCCGTTGTAATCGCCAAAGTTATGCTCGCGAAGCCGCTTTTCATAAGTTACGGTTTTCCCCAAAGCGCCGGCAATAATTTGAGCGGTTTCCCGCGCCCGTAAAATATCGGAAGAAAATACCAAATCAACTCTTTTTTTCTTAAACCATGGAATAAGTTTTTCAATTTCTCCAATACCTTTTATTGTTAAGGGGTATTTTTCCTTCTCTGGATAAGAAGAGGTGATTTTAAGACGGTTGTTTTCCGCTTCGCCGTGGCGCAATAATATGTAATGATTTGGTTTTCTTAGTGAATATTTGTCAAAATCGGCAAGTGAACCGACAACTTCAAAGTTCCCGCATCGGCACTCAAAAATAGGCAGCGCCAGCCCCCAATATCTTTTCTTTGAAATCAGCCAGTCGGACATATTTTTCAGCCAATCGATCTCTCTTCCTAAACCAAAAGAAGGAATCCATTTTATTTTTTTGGCTATTTCCATTAATGGCTTCCTCAATTTATCCATTGATATATACCACTCGTCGGCAATTTTCCATACCAACTCGGTTTTACACCTCCAACAGATGGGATAGCGGTGGGTATATTTTGGAGCGTCAAAAAGAAAATCCGCAGTTTTTAAATAATTGATAATTATTTCCGGATGTTCTTTCGCATTTTTGCCGCTGAATTGTCCAAGGTCTTTTAAGTAAACTGCCGCATCGTCAATTAAATTAACCGCAGGAATTTTTAATTTTTTGGCCAATCGATAATCTTCAACACCTTGGCCGGGCGCTATATGAACTAACCCTGTTCCTTCTTCCTCGCTAACCGGTAAAATGCGAGAATCAGTAGCAACAACTTTATGGACAAACCCTGATAAAGTTTTTTTAACAGTCGGCAAATTATCAAACGGCGATTTATAAATTAAACCGACTAACTCCTTTCCCTTAAACGTTCTGATAATTTTGAGGTTTAATTTTTCCGCCGCAGTTTTTATAAGATAATACGAATTGCCTTTAATTTCCCCCGTCGCTTCCGCATAAATCTTTTCTGGGTCAATAGCTATCGCCGCATTGCCGAGAAGAGTCCAAGGAGTTGTGGTCCAAACTAAAAGATAGGTATTTTTTTTATTGAAAATGTTTGAAGCTCGGTTTCCAACAATGGGATATTCTATATAAACCGAGTCGTGGGTAACTTCTTTGTAATCTTCGGTTAATATTTCATGTTGGGAAATAGCCGTACCGCAACGCCAACACCAGGGGACAACATCGTGTCCTTTATAAAGCAATCCTTTTTCCCGGCATTTTTTTAGAAAGTGCCAGATGGCGATATTATTTTCATTAGACATCGTGTAATAACTGTTTTTCCAGTCCATCCATTGGCCTAATCTGATCGATTGATTCGTTTGGATTTCGGAATATTTTCTTACGCGCTCTTTGCATTTTTCAACAAATTTGGCAATTCCATACTTCTCAATGTCTTTTTTGGATTTAAAACCCAGTTCTTTTTCCACCTCTACTTCCACCCAAAGACCTTGAGCGTCAAAACCGTTTTGAAATCTCTGGTCAAACCCTCTCATCGCTTTATATCTCTGAAATAGGTCTTTATAAGTCCGGCCCCACGCGTGATGAACGCCCATGGGATTGTTAGCGGTAATCGGCCCATCCAAAAAAGACCAGTGTTTTTGGCCTCTGATTTTTTGTCTTAATTTCTCAAAAATTTGATTTTTTTGCCAAAAATCCAAAATCTTTTCTTCAGTTTTCGGAGAAAATAATTCCATAGGTTTACATCTTATCAGGAGATTTAATACCCATCAAGTTTAACGTATTTGCCAAAACAATTTTTGTCGCCATGACTAATGACAAACGAGCTATTGTTAAGTTTTTATCTTCGGTAATTACCCGTTCTTTTTCGTAAAAATTGTGGAATTCCCGTGCCAACTCCAACGCGTATCGCGGCAGTCGGTGGACTTCGTAATTTTTTGAGATATCAATTAAAATTTCGGGCAACTCTATTAATTTTCTCATTAAATTTAATTCCGGTTCGGTATTTAATAATTTTAAATTTTGATTTGTAATTTTGATTTTTGATTTTTGATTTTTGATTTTAACGAGAATACTCGTGATTCTCGCATGAGCGTATTGAACGTAATAAACCGGATTTTTCTGCGATCGTTCCTTTGCAAGCGCCAGATCAAAATCCATATGGGTATTGATCGAGTACATCAAAAAGAAAAATCTGGTGGCATCAAGCCCCACTTCATCAACTAATTCTTCAAGGGTTATAAAAGTTCCGGCGCGCTTTGAAAACTTAAATTCTTTTCCGCCCAAAACAAGACGCACAAATTGATTAAGCAATATTATAAGTCGTCCCAAATCAACACCTAAAACCTTTAAAACACCAGATAACCGTAGCATATCGCCATGATGATCGGCCCCCCAAACATCAATAACCTTATCAAACTTCCTTATTTCAAATTTATTCAAATGATAAAGAATGTCGGACATAAAATATGTTTCGTCGCCATTACTTTTTATCAAGACCCTGTCTTCGCTGTCGCCCAATTCTGATGTTTTCATCCAAGTCGCTCCGTCCGCTTCATAAATTAAATCTTTTTGCATTAAATCACCCATTACTCTTTGATAGATTCCGTTCTTGTATAAAGATTTCTCGGAAAACCAAACATTGTATTTTATCCCCAATTTTTTTATAACCGGTTTTATGTGTGTACTTAAAATTAAATCAACTGCTCTTTGCCCCGTTTCTTCAACGCTTAAATTTTTATCTATCTGTTCCGCCAAGGCATTTATATAATCGCCCCTATATAAATTTTCTGATTCGGTTTTTTCTAAATCTAACTTCTCACCCCGCGCCAATTTAATTGACCTGCCAAGAGCCAAAATTTGGCCGCCCCTGTCGTTTATATAAAATTCTCTGGTAATCTTATACCCTTGTGTTTTCAAAACATTCGCCAGAACATCGCCGTAAAATCCACCCCGGCCATTACCGATAGTTAAAGGCCCAGTTGGATTAGCGGAAATGAACTCGATTTGAGTTTTACAATTTTTGCCAATATTGGAATTTCCGTATTTATTTTTTAACCTTAAAATTTCCTCAAGTTGATGCTTTAAACAATTTTCTGAAAGAAAAAAGTTTATAAAACCGTTTTGAGCTTCAATTTTAGAAAATTCTTTCTTGCCCGCTGTAGAAAACTTGAGCTTTTTTACCAATTCCTCTGCCGCTATTTGCGATGATTTTTTTAGAATTTTTGACAAAGCAAAAGCAACGTTTGAAGTGTAATCGCCTTGATTTTTATTTTCCGTTATTTTAACAACAATTTCGCCAGTGAAATTGGGAGCTATTTTTCTCGTTATGTCGGCTAATAGCGTTTTAATTAGTTCTATCATTAATATAATATTAACTAAATTTGGGAAAAATTAGAAGTATCTGATATATTTACTTTATGAGCGCACTTGCTGAAAACAGAAAAGCTTATTTTGATTATGAAATCCTTGAAAAATTCGAGGCCGGTTTGGTGTTGTCCGGCGCCGAGGTTAAATCAATAAGGGGAGGACGGATGAATCTAGCCGGATCTTATGTTAATTTTCATAATGGCGAACCTCACCTGATTGGCGCCTCAATTGCTCCTTATCAGCCAAAAAATCAGCCGTCTGACTATGATCCGTCTCGCACCAGAAAATTGCTTTTGAATAAAAAAGAAATTGATTACATTTCCGGTAAAACAAAACAAAAGGGGTTGACTTTGGTGCCATTAAAGGTTTATAATAAAGGCCGAAGAATCAAAATTGAAATTGGCTTGGTCAGGGGAAAAAAGCAATATGACAAAAGAGCGGTAATTTCAAAAAGAGAAGCCGCAAGAAAAATAGAACGCGAGTTGAAACAATAATGGGGGTGATGGGCTTCGATAGAATTTTAAAATTAAATATGCAGGCCGAGGATATCTCGTAACCTCGAAATTCCGTCCCGCTCAGCGGGATGCGACAATCCCCGAGATTGCCCTCCTTCGCGTAAAGCTATGGAGGGCAAAGCAGAAAATAACTGCCAAAACAAATCTAACTCCTGCTTTCGCTTTTGCTTAAGCGGGTTTCACCCTCCGAAGTTTTAACGTAGGAGGGCATCGGCTGTCTGATGTCTAATAGGACAATACCGGTGTCAACCATTAGGCTTTAATCCGAAAATTCTTCGATTCGGATAGAACCAAAGAAGAAACGGGAATCTTTTATTTTGGCTGTTTTAAGAAAGATTTCTAAAACAATAAATAGCCTATCGCCTGTAGATATGTTTAATTGCTAAATTCTAGATGCGAGTTCAACTCTCGCCACTTCCACTCGACTCACATTGCTTTTGGCAATGTTCGCTCGTGGTAAACCACAGCGAAAACAAAAACCAGAAACTTGTTTCTGGTTTTTGTTTTGAGACGAGTGCCCTGAGCGATAGTCGAGGGGCACAACAAAAATCTCTCAAATGTTTGACTTTTTTATAGAAACCAATTAATATTCAGCATATTAAATTTAATCAAAATATTCTATCAAAAAACTCAAAGTAAACAATCAAATAACCGCGCCGGAATTACGAGTAGCTGATGAAGAAGGCAATCAAGTCGGAATAATGAGCCGTGAAGAAGCTTTGAAGTTGGCGGGGAGTAAAGATCTTGACTTAATTGAAGTGGCGCCAATGGCTAAACCGCCGGTCGCAAGAATTATGGATTACGGCAAATATCTTTACCGCGAAGAAAAAGAATGGCGAAAGCAAAGGGCTAAACAGAAAAAGGATTTACTGAAAGTTATCCGGTTAAATTTAAATACCGGGTTAAACGATATGAAAATTAAAGCTAAAAAAACCGATGAATTCTTAAACGAAGGATTGCGGGTTCAGATAGATTTAGTCCTAAAGGGCCGCGCCAAATATCAAAAAACTTTTTCTGATTTAGCAAAGAAAAAAATAGAAGATTTTTTAAAAATAATAACCATACCAGTAAAAATTATTTCTGAACTGAAAAAACATCCGCGAGGATGGAATGTTGCCATAATAAAACAATAATAAAGATTTATTAAAATGAAAACCCAAAATGAAACAAAAAACCAACAAATCAATACTCAGCCGGTTAAAAATAAGCGGAAAAGGCAAATTAATAAGACGAGCAACTAATCAATCGCATTTTAATGCTAAAGATTCGGGTAAAAAAGGTCGTTTAAAGCACAGAAGCGCGTTAATTAAAAAATCGGATACAAAATTATTTAAACAATATATACCTTATGCCTAGAGTTAAACGAGGAAAAATCGCCTTAAAAAGGCGGGAAAAAATTTTAAAATACACGAAAGGTTTCAAGTGGGGCCGTAAGTCAAAAGAACGGGCTGCTAAAGAAGCTTTGCTTCACGCGTGGACTCACGCATATCGTGATCGGCGGGTTAAAAAAAGAACCGCAAGAGGCTTGTGGCAAATCCAGCTCAACGCCGCCGCCCGTGAACATGGATTAAATTACAGCAAATTTATGCATGGCTTAAAAAAATCAAATATAGAGCTTGATAGAAAAGTTTTATCGGAATTGGCGCGCGAGTATCCGGAAATTTTTAAAGAGATAATAAATAAAACCAAGTAAAATTTTTAAAATTGTCGTAGCCCCATTCGCCTTCGGCGAACGGCACGACCCCGCCTACAATTTTAAAAATTTTACTTGGTTTTATTTTGCTCCCTCTTTTTTAAGTAGTAACTTCTTATTTGAAACGCCGCGGTTGTAGCCGCCGATTTTGCCATCAGAACGGATTACCCGATAGCAAGGAATTTTGGGGTTAAAATTCTTGCTTAAAATATTACCGACCGCGCGCCAAGCGCGCGGTCGGCCGGCCAAAACCGCGACTTCTTTATAAGTCGCGGTTTTCCCTTGGGGAATTTTTTTAACCGCTTCAAAAACTTTTTTCTTAAAATGAATCATGGTGATAATAATGTTAAGAAACAAAATATAAAAAATAAAATTGTAGGTGGGGGCGAGCCGCCCCGCCGCAGGCGGGGTGGGGCTAAGCAATTTTATTTTTTATATTTTGTTTTGTTTTTAATAATTTTAACATCTCCGGCCATGGCCGAGTATTTATAATGTCGTTTTTACCCGCCCAGCCGCGGCGCGCCTGGGCAATGCCAAATTCCAGATAGTGAAAACTATTTTTAGAGTGAGCATCGGTATTAATAGACAGTTTAACGCCGGCCGCAACCGCTTTCCTTATATATTCATCTTTTAAATCCAAACGGTACGGATCGGCATCAATTTCCAAAATCGTTCCTGTTTCTTTCGCTACTTTTATGATTTCTTCAACATCAACATCGTAAGGTTCCCGTTTTTGGATCAAACGGCCGGTCGGGTGAAACAATATATCGGCGTTTTTGTTTTTCATCGCTTTAATAATTCTTTTGGTTTGTTCAGCCCGAGAAAGATTAAAATGTGAATGAACCGCTATGCCAACAACATCCAGTTTTGCCAAAACCTCATCTTTTATATCGAGCATGCCGTCTTTTAAAATATTAACTTCGGCACCTTTTAATATTCGGAACTTGGAATTTAGAGCTTGAAATTTAGAATTTAACTGATCAATCTCGGCCATCTGCTTTAATAATTTCTTTTCATCGGCACCGCCGGTCATCGCCAAACTTTTGGTGTGATCAGTTATGGCGATATATTCCAAGCCTGCGCTTTTCGCGCTTTCTGCCATTTCCTCAATGGAATTTTCGCCATCGGTCCAGTTTGTTTGAACTTGCAAATCCCCTCTCACATCGCCGTATCCGATAAGTTTTGGAAGTTTATTTTGCAGTGCTACTTGAATTTCTCCAGAATCGTTTCTTATTTCCGGCGATGGTGTCACCATGCCGAGCGACTTGTAAATTTCCTCTTCCGTTTCCCCCGCAATAAGTTTTTCACCCCGCCACAGACCGTATTCGTTTAGTTTAAAACCTTTGCGCTCGGCTAAAGCGCGAATGGTTATATTGTGGCGTTTGTCTCCGGTAAAATACTGTGAAGCAGCGCCAAAACTAATATCTGGTATAACTCGCAAGTCGGCATCAATTCCACTTTTTAGTCGAACCATTGTTTTGGTTTGCCCCTGCGAATAAATATGCGATATTTCTGGCATAGAAACAAAAAATTTCATTACTTCTTTCGGTTTTTTTGAAGTTACTAAAAAATCAAGGTCGCCGATTGTTTCCTGCATTCTCCGGAGCGAACCGGCAATCGCGACCCTGTTTACATGCTTTAATTCTTTAAGACGATTTTCAATTGATCTGGCTTGCGGCAAAACAACACCAAGTAAAAATCGGCCGCCTGATTTTCTTAAAAATTCAATGCCTTTTAAAATCTTTTCTTCGGTTTTTTTCCCAAAACCGGCAATCACAGCGATTTTCCCAGCCCCGGCCGCTTTTTCTAAATCTTTTATGCTACGAATTTTAAGTTTCTTGTAAAGCTTAAAAATCATTTTCGGCCCCATGCCTTCAATAGCTGAAAGTTCTCCAATTTTAACCGGAAAAGATTTTTTTAATTTTTCATAATATTTTAAACGGCCGGTTTTTAAAAGTTCTTCAACTTTAAGAGCTATAGAAACACCGATGCCGGGAATGTCTTCTACCGCTTTTAAGCCGTTTTTTTTATAAATCTCTGCGACCTCCTCTTCTAAATTTTCAACGGAATAACCCGCTTTTTCATAAGCCCGAGGTTTAAACATTACTCCTTTTATTTCAAGATATTCTCCTATTTCGTAGAGTATTTTTGAAATTTCACGGTTGCTGATCATGAAAATTTATTTTTTCTCCGGATTCCCGCCGTGATCCAATTCAATAACCGTACTGTAAAGTGAAATCTGGATTATTAAGCCGACTAAAGACAAGACACCGACGATCAAAAAAAGATTCTGAAAACCAAAACGTTCCGCCATAATGCCACCCAAGGCAGCAGCTCCTGCGGAAGCAAGGCCTATCCCAACGTTTTCTAAAGTCCATTCGGTGCCTTCTTTTTCTTTATCAATATGGCGCGTAAAAATCGCGTACCAACCCGGGTTAGCTAATGCCCCTCCAATACCCAAGATAACTTGCGCTATATATAAATGAGTGGGCGTTGTTATGAATAAATAAACAAAGGGCACGATGCTGATTAAAACCGATCCGGCAACCATAAAAAGAAAATCGTCTTTTTCGCCTTTATGGCGATCTATATATCGAGCAATAGGCATTTGTAGCAAAGCTCTGGTTAAAAGATTTATTGTGGCGGCAAATCCGGCAGTGGCAATAGTAGCGCCAGTAATCTGCTGGGTAACGAAAACGGCAAAAATCGGGCCGATTAACCCGAAGGCGGAAAAAAACATAATATCGCCCATCACCAAAACCCTTATGACCTTATTAATGAATATTGAAAACATACATTTTATTTTAACATATTTGTGCCCCTACAAGGAATTGAACCTTGATCTCAACCTTCGGAGGGTTGCGCTCTGTCCGTTGAGCTATAGGGACAAACTATACCAAACCTCAAGCAAAGCTCCAAAAATCGCCGCGAGCCCGACTAAATAATAAACAAAATTCGGCAGTTTTATCTCATAATCAGGTTTAATTTCCGACGATTTTGATTTTTTATGGATCAATAAAACGACAATGGCATGAAAAGCGAAAAATAAAGCGCCGACAATACCGATGATCATTATTAAATTTCTTGCCCCCATTAAAAACAACGCTAAAGGAGCCGCTCCGGTTAGAAACCATGCCAGCCATTTGTTAATTTTAAAGTCGTACCAAAGCGTTTCTTTGATATATATTCCATAACTCAGCGAAGCTTCAGAAACCGCTAAAAGCCCTAAAAACGATCCGAGCAAAAGAGTTATTTTTGAATTTGAAGCGCCGGCCAGACCAGAAATGGCGTCGGGCGAAGTTAAACTGCCAGAGACACCCAAAACGATAAAAATAAAAAACAAGTATACAGCTGCGGGAATGAGAGTGCCAAAAATTATGGCTTTTTTTAATTTTCGTTTTGAAGTTCCTATTATATCTTCCATTTCCGGTATTACATAATAACCAGAAATGGCGAATAAAATAACGCCGTAAGGCAAAAGAACATTATCGACATTAAAATCTTTAAAATTATTAAAATTTATATAACCGATATTAAACGATGAAATCAATATAATAATTGAAATTATTGAAAAACTAAAAATTAATTCGGTTTTGCCGAATATTCTTGGTTTAGTCAAGATAAATAAAAACCAAACAGCAAAAAAAATTAAAGAACTTGAGACAGCGCTTTTACCGATAATAAATGAAAGAAAATTGCCGGCTAAAATTATGTAAACCAAAATAACGCCAATTCCTCCTAAAAGAGTTGAAATGGTTACAAATAATTTCCACCTGTAGCCGAGATACTGCTCGGCATATCCGATAAAGCGTTTTTTCCCTTTGGTTCTTAAAGCAATTTCGCCAATAATTAGTTGGATCAATAAAACCGCGGCAACAAGAGCGACAAACTCTAAAAATCCAATAAGAAAGCCGGATTTAAAAAAAGCGTAAGGCAAACTAAAAATGCCGGCGCCGATAGTGGTGCCGACAAGAGAAAAAACCGCCAGCCAAAAATTACCGTTTTGTTTATTCTCGGCCATAACTGTTATTTTTTCCGTGTTTAGCGTTATGGTTCTTTAACTCTTCTTTCACAAGAACAACTTTTTCTTTTTTAATTAACTTCAGAAGTTTTTCTAAAAGTCGTTTAGGATCCGAATCATAAACAATTTTTCCGAAACCACGATGAGATTTTTTAACAATCTCTCTTATCATATCGGCAGTGCCACCGGTTCCTTCGAGAATTCCGATTGGCTTTTTGTCTTCAAAAGCGATGGTAAATTCATTCAAAGTGCCCATGCGGCCGCAAATTAAAATTACGGCATCGGCGCTACGAGTGAGAAGCAGGTTGCGTCCGGAATAATCAAAACCGGTATAAATAATCAAATCAAAAAAATCGGTGGGCAAATGATAACTTCTGACGTGAGCTCTCTCTGTAGCCGCCGGCGACAAACCTATAGAAATCCCGCCAGCTTCTTTGGCGCCGCGCGCTGCAAAGTAAGGAATACCAGTAGTGGCGCCCGTTAAAACCACGCCGTTATTGCACACAATCTCACGCCCCATTTGTTCGGCTAATTCCAGAGCGTTTTGGCCACAATGTTCGATCTCCGCCGCCCCCGAAACGCAAATCTTATACTTCATGTGGGAATAATGCTCGGTGGCAGTTTCTTTTAATAAATGTTTCTTCTTAGTCATAAGATGATTATTTATCATAACTAATAAAAGTATCAAAATCAAATTGTGTATAATTTCAATTAATTATTGGAAAATATTAAAAATTTAAAATCAATTTAATACTTCAACCAGCATAACGCATCTCGCGAAATAATTTCGTTATTAAGCCGAAAATTTGCGATATATTATTTTAAATTATGAAAATTTTTGTTTGATATTATTTAACCAAAAATTGCCGCTAAAATTTGATCTTGACACCGTTTTTGATTTTACATTAAATTCGTCATCTGTGGATAACTCCGACGTCTCACAAAGTAAGAATCGGAGTCCAACCTTGCGTCGGACTTAATAACATCTTCTTAACAATCTTTAAACATTCTGTTAACAACTTATAAACACTAAATGTGTTTTTTCGCCTGCCAATATCATTTCTTAGAAACATGTCACTTCGCTCCAGCGGCGAATCGCATTCACTCTCGCTCTGCGACTCGCCTACGGCGAGACCAATATCATCAGAGATAAATCTCTAACGATACCAGCTCGCAGAGCTCCGAGAGTTCCTAGAAATGACAAATAAATTATTTTCCGAAGCTTATGAAAGCGTTTTAGCATGGTTTCAAAATGCATGTTTAATTCCGATCGGAATTATACCTGCATTTTGAATAAAACGCTTTCATCGGACAGCGAGGGAGTCGCTGGGCGACCGAGAGCGCGAGCCCCGCACAACAACAAGTTGTATGCGGGGCGAGGAAAATGATTTATTTATTATTTTGAATCTACCGTAGCAATAACCGCAATTCGCCGGTTGGACGGATAAAATTTAGCCATGGTAGCCATTTTCCGGCTTGTTCATTGATGGATGTATTCCGAAAAATTTTTATATATTTTATTATTTCAGTTGTATTTATTATTTTTGCCGCTTAGACCACTTATACTGCTTCTTGTTCGTTTTTTGATCTATCGCAATCAGAAATTTTTTTAAGAATATTTTCTCGCTCCGATTCTTCCATTTGTCTTATCGGTAAAATTACATATGGATTGCCAGAATTTATATAGCTTACAGCAGAAGAAACAGAAGAGATGCTGGTTTTTACTTGAGCCGCGGATAATTCTCGCAGAGAAGGCAATAATTCTTTGTTTATATTTCCAAAAAAATCGTCTTCGAGTTTATTTGAAATGTTTTTTTGAAGCGCTTTGTTTTTTTCTTCACTAATACCACCGGAAGAAATTTTATTTTCTTTATTTTTTTTATTTTCTTTCGCGTTAAAAACTTGTGTTAAAAATTTATTTGAAAATTTACCTTTAACATGAGAGTGATCCAAATCGGCATATTTTTTTAGGTAGTCTATCATCCAATCATTCGTTGTAACATAATAGCTCCCCAATTTTAGTCCTTGAAGCTTGCCTTGTCTTATCATAAGGCCTAAATGATCCCGGGTATAGCCATATAATCCGGCCGCGGTTTTAAGCGATAAATATTTATTTTCGTTTTCGATCATAATGTGAGAGTTATCGCAGTTGCGATATGTAAAAACACTGTTTTATTATACCAAAAATAAAAACGCTTCGCAGCTATTGAACTGTGGATAAGCTAAAAACTTACCTCAAATTGACGTTTTACTGATTGGTATGAGCCGAGAGATTTTATAGTAAAACTGGGCGCTACACCGGTAACCGTAGTAACAACAGTAGATCCATTTAACATTACCGGAGAAGCAACTGAAACGCCTTTTTTAATTTGATATAATTGCCATTCAACCCCGGAATCAGCGGCATAAATTGCCACTTGAGAATCGCCGATATCTTTAGCTAACTTTAGTTGAACGATCACAATATTAGCGATTAAAACAGCAATTAGGGTTACAATAGACAAAATTACTACTGTTAAAAGAAGCGCGATACCATTTTGAGCGATATTCTGTTTATTGTTTTGAAATTTTTTCATAAATAATATTGAAAAAAATGCCATTAATTCTGCAATAATCTTTCGCTAATTGTTGTTTGAATTTTTAAATTAGCAGTTTGACTGCCAACAATACTTGTAACGCCAATCGCAATAGTAACCCTCGGTTCTAAACCATCGCTAATTGCCTGGCCCATTAAATAAAAATTTAAATAATCAACTATTACTTCGGCGCCGCTAACAGCTGAATAACTTACTCCCCCATCAGAAGATTTTTCAATAATATTGCTATTTAAACGGTAAACAGTCGCCTCTCCTTTGGCATTGGTAAAAGAAACCGAACTGCCTCCTCCGCTGAAATTTTTTCCCGTTTTCATTTCTCTTGCCATTGCCTCAACAGCAAACCGAATATTATCTTCTGCGTTTCTCAAAGCAATAATGCGGCGCTGGCTAATAATTGACAATACAAAAATACCGACGGTCATTCCAACAACTAAACCAAAAACACCGATAGCGACTATTAGTTCTATCATCGTCAAACCGTTTTCTTTATTGTAATTTTTAATTTTAGGCATTTTATTTCCAATTAAAAAGATGGTTTTCCGCAGAATTACTGTAAGTAATACCTCTCCTTTGCCAAGTTACGGTAGAAATAATGCGAATTTCATAACCCGAAAGATTGGAGATAGAAATTTTCCTTATATAGGGAGTATTTATACCAGAACTATAACTATAAAGTCCGCTGGCGGAATCAAATAAAAGCGAATCGCCGGTATATGGAAAGAGAGCAATTGAATTATACGAGGCCTGGTAATCTCCATTAGCAAGACCATTATTCCAAGACAAACTTTGAAGCCAGTTGTTATCTCTGATATTTCTAACCACCTCTAAGCCTTCGGCTGTTAAATTGGCGGCAATTAAACGATCGCCAATATTGGAAACGTAAAAAAGAGAATTAGTTATTAACGTTAAAGCCGCAACTAATCCAATTACAATAATGCCAACCGCTACTATGGTCTCGATTAAAGTAAATCCCCTCATGGTGATGAAATAAATCCGGTTTTATTAATATTAATCGCGCGAGTTACAGAATTTATGTTGATTAAAGTGATACTCGATGACGTTTGAGCTGGAGTAAATGTTACAGTTGGTTCCGGAGGCGTGAAAACAATGTCGCTAAGACCACTGCTTAAACTGTTAACCGTTATTCCTGATTCTAAATATATGGTTTCAAAATCTTCGGAACCATCAGCGGCTCTTATAAAATCTCTGTCAGAACAATTCGGATTTAAAGCTAAATCGGCAAAAATTACATAATTATCTGAACCCATACCGTTAAAGTGTACGCCCCAACCGCAGGGAATACCAATGGTCTTAAAAACTTTTGAAGAAAGCGCGAAAGATTGGGCTCGGCGCAAATCTAAAGAAAGTTTTTGAACTGATCTTAAAAGCGCCGAATTTTGCCGCTCTGATCCGATATTAAAAATAACAACGCTCGTAATAATAACAATGATCGCTAAAACAACCAGTATCTCAATGAGAGTAAATCCTTTTGGGATATTATTTTTGAGCATATTTTATCAAAATTTCATCACTAGGATTTACAATAATTTCATAAAATGGTTTTTCAACTTTTTTACCATTGATATGCCATTGCCATGTTTTTGTTTTATTCGCAGTAAAATTTTCAATAGTAGCAACATTATTCCCTTCATCCAATTTATAACGCAGATTTCCCGCTTTTGCGGCCTGATTTAAAACGCTCATAAGATTTTCATTCTCAACTATTTCGCCTTTAAAGGCGCGCCTTTCACCATTGCCAAAATCTATAGTTAAAGATGCTTCGCCGATAATATTTGCGGTTGGTAATGGCGGAAAAAATCGATTAGATGAAAATGAAAAAATCAAAAATCCGCTTAAAATCAAAAGGAAAACAGCTGAAATTATCAAAATATAATCATCTTTTTTTTTATTTTTTTTCATATTTTAAATTATACTAAATGTTTTTTACCAAGTGCTACAGGCAGGTTCGCCGGAGCAAACCATCCAAGCATAAGTGGTTCTTACCGGATCATAAAGAGTGTCTTTTGAATCACCCAAAGTACAGCCATCGGTGTTGGGATAATATGATAAAACTTTATAGTTTGACGCATCCGATTTATAAAGATATGTTCTTGTAGTACCACTATCATTCGGGTCGCTTGGAAGGCGCTTAATATATGTCGGAGCCAGATTGGGAATCCAGCCGTCACTGCCGGTAACATCGTGGCCGCCATAAGAGGGATTAATGCCCCACCATTCACCGGCGGTGTTGGGATAGGCTTTTGGGATTTGAGCATCGTAATAGGCCTCCAAAGGAACCTGGACTGAAGTTATATCGGCGCGGCGTTTGGCGCAACGGGCTTTCTGACGGACAGATTGGATATTTATCGTAATAATGGCCGCCAGAAGGCCAATGATGCCAACAGCCACCAGAAGTTCTATTAATGTGAATCCTTCTTGATTTCGTTGAAACATATTTAAAAATTTATAAACTTATAAATAAAGTTTGAAAAGAAAAAAGCAATAGTAGCGCCGATAACTAAAAAGGGGCCGAAAGCGATTTGGCTTTTCATCCCCCATTTTTTATAACGAGGAAAGATTGCGCCAAGCGCTAATAAGATTATACCAAAAACGGCGCCAATAACAAAAGCCGCAATTAAGGCCGCGACTGTGGATACTGGACTAAAAAACAAACCAATTAAAAACGCTAGCTTAGCGTCGCCGAGGCCCATGGCACGGCCGGAAGAAAAATAATAGATTGCGAAAAAAAACAAAAATACGATAATGGCGGTTAAAAGCGGATATATAAATATTTCAATATTTATATATTTAAAAATGTTAGAAACTCGGTTTCCAACATTTACATTTCCAACATTTACAGAGTTAAAAATATTATATAAAAAAACAATAATAATCGCCGGATAGACGATTTTATCAGGAATTATTTTCCATTTAAAATCATAAACTGCAATAACCAGAAAAATGGAAAAAGTGAAAATTTGATAAAAAATATTAAACAATTGTAAATTGTTGAAATTTTGATAAAAAACACCAACCCAAATCAGCCCTGATAAAATTTCAACAACAGGGTATTGCCAAGAAATTTTTTTCTTACAATAACGGCATCGTCCCAGAAGCCAAATAAAACTTAAAATTGGCACTAAATCGTGCCATTTTAATTGAGTTAGACAATCGGAACAGAAAGAGCGGTCGAAAACTATATTCCGACCGCTCTTAAGGCGATAAATCACAACGTTCAAAAAACTTCCAAAAACAAGCCCGAATACAAAACTACTGAGCAATATCATAACAGTATCTGTTTGTCGCCCCGCCGCATCCTGTTGTATCACCGCCGTTAAAGTTGTTGGTGTAAGGACTGGTGTAAGGACAGCCGGCGCCGGTAATAGAATTGCAATCCCGGTCCTGATTTAAAAGCTGACTGCCCGTATCTTCCATACTTGCTCCAAAGTGGTATGAATAGGGATTTGTTGCCGGATAAATGGCATAGTAATAACAGTTATCATTGTTCCCGGAACAGCTTGTCCCCGTCGGAGCCAAAGGATCAAGCGGCCATACAGGTATATGGCCATCGGAAACCAAATTGGCAATTGTAGCGGGATATTTGCCGTTCTTGCCAAAATAATCCTCTGTCGCGGTCTGAAGATTTCTGACATCGGCAACTCTTTTTGTGTCCCTGGCTCTTCTTCTGGCGCTAGTTAAATTAAGCACCAGAATTGATGCTAAAAGCCCAATAATGCCTATAACAACTAAAAGTTCCAAAAGAGTGAAACCCTTCGATGAACTCAGGGCAAGCTCTTTTTCTTTTTTATTTTTAAACATAAATTTTATTTTTAATTAATTTTAATCGACCTATACGACCTATACGACCTATAGGGCTTATAGGATTTTTTAAAACGCATTAACTAAATTATATATCGGAAGCAAAATCGCCGCAACTAAGATACCCACACCCGCCCCTAACACTACAATTAAAATTGGTTCAATAAGATTGACGATATTATCGAAAGCCCTATTAACTTCTTCGGTAAAAAAAGCCGATATTTGTTTAAGAATGGAGTCAAGTTTTCCGGTTTGCTCGCCGATTGATATCATTTGGGTAACCATCGGCAGGATTTGCTGATAACGGGCAAAAACCACACTGATATTACTTCCTTTGCGAACCGCTTCATCGGCTTCAAGGATAATCCGTTTATAAACCGAATTGCCGACTACGTCAGCCGTTATTTCAAGCGACTGACTAATGGCAATACCGGCCGAAGAAAGCGTTGACAATGTTTCTGAAAAACGCGCCAGATATATTTTTTTTAAGAGTTCGCCAAAAATCGGAAAACGCAATTTTAACCCATCATAAGTATATCGCCATTCCGGAGATTTTTTAATAGAAGCCCGAATAAAATAAATCATAGCGCCTAAAATTATAAATACGATCCAGCCCCAGTTTTTGGTAAAATTGGCCGTCCCTATTAGAAGACGGGTAACAAAAGGTAGTTGTTGGCCCGACTCCACCAAAATTGAAGTTAAATTAGGAACGACAAAAATCAGCATCAATACGCCAACGATAATAAACGCGCCAACAATAAAAGCCGGATAAATCATCGCTCCTTTGGCCTTAGAATTTAAAAGATATTGTTTATTAATATAATCGGAAAGATAAGTTAAGGTCTCTTCCAAGCGGCCGGAAATTTCACCCGATCGTGTCATTTGAATAAAAAAATTAGAAAAGACCGCGGGATATTTTGATAAAGCTCTTGAAAATATCATTCCGGCATCGACATCGTCAGCCACAGCGTTAATAATATTGGAAAAATTTGGATTTTCGGTCTGTTTTGTTAAAACCCTAAGCGATTGGACCAAAGGAACCTTTGCCTGAATTAAAATTGCTAATTGCTTACTAAAAAGAACAATATCTTCGCTTTTAATCCTATTAAAAAAAGCAGCAATCTGTTTTGTAAATATATTCAAATTCAGATATTCCGCTTCTATAAACGGCTTGATTTCAATAATAACTAATTGCTGGTTCTGCAGCATTGAAATAGCCGCTTCAAGCGACGAAGCCTCCGCGATATCGGATTCCGATTTTCCTTCTTTATTCCTTGCGGTATATTGAAATTTCGCCATTTTGAAATATTTAAAATTATTGATTAATTCGTGTTTGAAGTTCGGTCGGATTAAGAGTGTAGGCCATGGCCACTTCCGACGTTATTTCGCCTCGGCGTATCAATTCATCTAAATTGCGATTTAAAGACATCATGCCGTTTTCAAGCGATGTTTCAATAACCAAATCAATTTGATGGGCCTTGGCCTCGCGAATTAAGTTGCTGACGGCGCTATTGCTGAACATAATTTCGGTCGCCGGTATGCGGCCGCCGGAAATGCGGGGCAAAAGCCGCTGGGAAATTATGGCCGAAAGAGTGTTGGCGAGCTGAAGCCGAATTTGATTTTGCTGCTCCGGAGGGAAAACGTCAATAATCCGATCAACGGTCTGGCTGGCATTATTTGTATGAAGAGATGAAAGCACAAGATGACCAGTTTCGGCCGCTGTCAAAGCAACAGCGATAGTTTCCGGATCCCGCATTTCTCCAATCATAATAACGTTAGGATCTTCTCTCAAAATAGAGCTTAAAGCATTATGGAAACTTTTTGTGTCGTTACCGATTTCTCTTTGATTAACAATTGATTTATTTCCGACAAAAAGATATTCAATCGGATCTTCAATGGTTATAATGTGTTCAGCTCGCTCGTGGTTAATTTCGTCAATTAACGCCGCCAAGGTGGTTGATTTGCCATGGCCGGACGGACCGGTTAACAAAATGAAGCCCTGTTTTAATTTAGAAATTTTATGAAGCGCCGGGGGCAGATTAAGCTCTCCCAGGGTTCTTATTTTTGAAGGTATCAATCTTAAAGCGCTGCTTATAAACCCTTTTTCCAAAAAAACATTGACGCGAAAACGGGCCAGATCGCGAAAAGCGTAAGAAAAATCGATTTCCTTTTTTTCAAGGAAAACATCTTTTCTTTCCCCTAAAAGCGAAAAAGCCAATTCTCCCGCGTGTTCGGCCGTTAAAACCGAAAAGTCCTCAAGCGGCAAAAGATTTCCGTCAACTCTCACGGCCGGTTTATAGCCGACGCTTAAATGCAAATCTGACGCATTAAGCTTTAGGGTGTTTAAAAGTAAATCTTCTAATTCTTGTTCTATTGTTGACATAATACTAATTACTAATTTTTACTAATATACTAATTTGTATATTCGTAGCAGATTTGTAATTCGTACTCGTTATTTTGATTCCTCGGCGTTGACACTGACAACTTGAGTTAATTCTTCAAAACCAATTATACCATCTAAAACCTTTAAAATTCCATCTTGAAACATTGTTACCATCCCCTGCCTCTTAGCCTCGGCTAAAATTTTTGATTCGGTAGGCCCGGAAATAATTATTTCTTCAATCTGGGGAGTCACCTCTAAAATTTCAAAAACCGCAATTCGGCCTTTGGTGCCCTTATTGCCGCATTTGGGACAACCTTGGGGCTTGTAAATTTGAAATTTGTCGGACTTTATCTTTGGCCGGTTTATTTCCGGCATGGAATTTATGGCTTCCAAAATAATTTTTTTCACCGGTTCCGAAGGTTCTGTCTCTTTTTTGCAATCGGGGCATAACCTTTTAACCAAGCGCTGGGCCAAAGCCACATTTAAAGCCGAGGGTAAAAGAAATGGTTCAACTCCCATATCTATCAAGCGAGGAATAACGCCTATGGCATCATTGGTGTGTAAAGTAGATAAAACTAAGTGGCCGGTCAAAGCCGATTGCACCGCAAGCCCGGCGGTTTCGCTGTCGCGCATTTCTCCAACAACAATAATATTCGGATCCTGGCGCAAAATTTGCCGCAAACCGGAAGCAAAAGTATAGCCGAGTTCCGGTCTGATTTGCGATTGATTTACGCCATCAACGTAATATTCAACCGGATCCTCCAAGCTGACAATATTTACCAATTCAGTATTAAGAATTTGGAGAATCCCGTAAATAGTCGTGGATTTCCCGGAACCGGTCGGCCCTGTCATAAGTACCATGCCAAAAGGTTTTTTTATTCCCCTTTCAACAACCTCCAAGTTGCGGCCGATAATGCCGAGTTCCGGCAATGTTCTTAGCCCAATGGTGGGATCTAAAATTCTAAGCGCCGCTTTTTCGCCTCTGGCCGTTGGCAAAATTGCCACTCTGAAATCAACTTCTTTTTCGCCCAACTTGGTGGTAAAACGGCCGTCTTGAGGCCTCCGCGTCTCGTCAATCTGAAGATTTGAGAGAATTTTTACTCGCGCCACAATGGCCGGCGCAATTTCTACCGGTAAAACCACAACTGTTTGCAATGTGCCGTCAAGACGAAAACGGACTCTTAATTTTTTCATTGTCGGCTCAATGTGAATATCTGAGGCCTTGGATTCAATACCGTGCTTTAAAATCGTTTCCATCATTCTTATTATCGGCGCCGCTTCTTCTTTTTTACTTTTTGGTATTTCCGGCAATAAAAGTTTTTCTTCCGCCAGTTCTTTTCTTAAGCCCTCCAGCGCCTCTCCTACTTCCTCTTTAATCCCCGCATATTGTTTAATCAAAACCAGCCAATCTTCTTCGCTGATTTTAAAAACTCTGGCCGCCAAGCCGTTTCTGGAAGTTAAAAAACTGAGCGCTTCCTGCGCCCTGACATCACCCGGATTAACCAATCCGACATCTAAAACATTGCCGGAAAGGTTGAGCGGGATCATCTTATAATACCTGGCCGCTTCTTCCGAAATGAGAACCAGAACATCAGGCGGTATTTTTTTGTCTATGTCAATCGCCATGCTTTAATATGGAATAAAAGGATTTGTTCTTCCGAGCGAATCGGCTACAACCGGCAGAGCACCATAGCTTTTAAGCGATTTGTAAAGAGAACTATTAAAGACATTAAATTGAAAGCTCGGTAATTGAGCTACTTTAATTTCAATTGAGGTTAAAGGAGAAGCCCCCGGAATAACTGGAGTAGCTAGAGAAAAACCAATCCCTTGATAAATAAAAAAATAATAACCGGCGGCCAAAATTAAAATTACCGCACCAATAACTAAATATGGCAAAAGAGATCTTTTTTGGGGGGCTTGGGGCTTAAAAGCGCCGAAAGTGCCTGATGGCGGCAATGTTGGAGAAATGTTAACCATAATTTAATAATAATAAGTATTTACTGTTAAACTAAAATCTATGTTATCCGTTCTCGCGCTAATTTGACCGGGTGAAACTCCGGCAAAAGAAATACTGGTTACATCAAAAATCCGCAAACTTTTTTCCATCGCCTTAAGATAATTTAGAAAATCCGGATAAGACCCCGTGACTCTTATTTCCGCTATTAAAGTTTTAATGCCCGGAGCTTTCAAGTCCTTAGGTTTAAAATTCACGCCTTTAAAAATTAACCCGCTTTCGGAAGCTATCGCTTCAAGATTTACCAAAAGCTCCGGGACGTTTTGGCCGCTTGGAATAGCTTTATTTAAAGACGCGATATCGCCACCGCGTTCATTATATTGGCTTATCAAACGCTCCAGATTCTCCGTGAGTTTTTTCCGCTGCGTTAAATTGTCTTGATTTTGTTCCTTTAAAAGCATGGCAGCTTGAATATCGCCGTAAAGCGGCCATAAAACCCAAAAACCTATTGCAAGAGCGGCAAAAAAAAGAATAAACGGCAAAATAATATATTTAAAAAGGTTTAAGTTCATAAATTTATTGCTGTTTTATGAAAATTTTACCATCAATACCAAGCATCAGATCAAAATCCAATCCCGTACTTCCAAAATTTATTCCTCTAACTTCCAGTGTCTTGACGTAGTCATTTTCTCTGAGAGCAACCATTTGTTTGGCTAATGCCGTGTAATTCTGAGCCGATCCTCTAAGATTAATGACGCCGTTGTCGCGATCGGCGTCAAATTTGGTAAAAACCGCCTTTGAATAAGTGAGAGAGCCGATTAAACTAAAAACATTGGAAAAATAACTGTGGTTTGAAACGATGCCGTCTAAAGCGGCTAAAGAATCGCTTAAGCGGATTACCGTGTTTTCATCATCAACGCTTACTTTGCCGACCTCGGTTTTAATTTGATTATTAATGCTTACAATTTCCTCCTGAATTCTGGCAAAATAAACTTTTAAAAATACAAAAGCAAAAACGCTTAAAAAGAAAAGGGCAAGGGAAAGCCACAGCGGCCAAGACCAGTTTGGTAAAATTAATTTTGGTTTTTGAGGCGTAATTTCCACCATATTATTGTATAGCTTTTAGGGCGAGTCCGGTCGCTATTGTAAACTCGTGACCTATTTCTTCCATGATTGGATTTAATTTTTCATCGTAAATGATTTTACTAAAAGGATTTCCGATAAGGGCGTCGATGCCGAGGCCCTTGCCAAGATACTGCGAAAATCCGGGCATTTTAGCCGCCCCGCCGTAAATAATCAGCTTTTCAACTTTCTTATTGGTTTTACTAAAATAAAGATCAATAATATTTTTCGCGGCGTTAACAATAGTGTCTAAAAGAGGCGCAAGAACATCGTTAATTTGATTGTTATTATCCATAACTTTAAGGCCTTGTTCTTTTTTTAATTCTTCGGCTCGGCGCCAACTGATATTTAAACTATTCGCTAAAGCTCTGGTTAAATCCTCACCGGAGGCCTCAATTGAATGGCTGATCCGCAAATATCCGCCATCAACCACGCTGATTGTAGTATCTCGCGAACCCATGTCCATTAACACCGCCGGGACCGGATCATTGCCGATAAGGGCGCGAGTCGCCGACGTGGTTTCTAGTTCCAAATTATTAAGTTTTAAATCGGATTCTCTAGCGATAAATTGGTACTCATTTACCAAATCCTTGGGTATGGCGATTAAAAGAATTAAAATTTTGCCTGCCTGACCGGCAGGCAGGCCTGCCCCGAACGTAGTCGAGGGGCCTTCGGCGCTGGTTCCTATTAAAGACCAATCAATCAAAACGCTATCAAGAGGAACCGGAATGTATTTTTTCGCCTCAAACTGAATAGCACTCGCGACTTCCGATTCTGACATCGGCGGTAACTCCATAATAGTAAGAAAACTTGAAAAAATCGGCGCCGACATATTAATTTCTTTCGCAACTATGCCCGATTCTTTTAACATCCGTCTTAACATCATTGACGCTTCTCCGCCGAATACTTTTGGAGTTTTATTTTCAATCAGATTATAGTTCGATAAAATGGCATAATTTTGAAGTTTTGGCCGGCCGTTTTCACTTGAAAGCTCCACTATTTTTATTGATAAAGTGCCGATATCAACGCCTAAATAGCTTTTGGGTTCTTTTCCAATGCTGAATATGTTAAAAGGCAATGCCATAAATAAAAATAGACAAAATTTAAATTTAATTTTATTATATCATAAAATATTCATTATAAATATGAAGTTATCCCCATCTCTTGAGAATCGTTTGACGGCTCGCGCCAAAAGCGTCATTTTAGCGGCAGAAAATTCCGCCCCGCAGCTACGGGGCGAAATTGGCGGAAGCCATTTAATCAAAGCGGTTTTTGAAGCTCGCGGCAGTTTGGCTTACAATATTTTGAAAAACCACGGGTTGGATATTAATGACTTAAATTTATCTCTGCCGAGCGTTATTTCTTTCCGCGATGTTTTGGCATCGGCACTCGAAGAAGCAATGAAATACGGTTACCGGCACATCGGCACCGAGCATTTGCTTTGGGGCTTAATTTCTGAATTTAAAAGCAGGATTTCAGCTCAAAAACACCGGCTGGCTGTTGATGTAGAAAATCACTTAAAAGAAATTTTTTATCTTTCGGGGAAAATTAACAGTCCCGTGACCGCCGCTAAAAATAGCCCGAATATTTTGGATAAACTGATCGCCGATGTTTATAAAAATATATCCGAAGAAGAACCGGAGAAAGCGCCACTTGAAATTTTCGGAGCCGAACTCGTAGCAATGGCTAAAGACGGAAAATTTGATCCCATAATCGGCAGAAAAAAAGAAATGCAAAGAATGACCGCGATAATGAGCCGGAGGACAAAAAATAATCCAATACTAATCGGCGAGCCGGGTGTTGGCAAGACAGCTATAGTATATGGTTTGGCGCAAAAAATAGCCAAAGATGAAGTTCCAAAAAATTTAAAGAATAAAAATATTTTTCAGATTGATTTGGGCGCTATCGTTTCGGGCGCCACTTTCCGCGGCGAGTTCGAGGAGCGGTTAAAAGATGTGCTATATGAAGCCGAAGAAAAAAACGCCATAATTTTTATAGATGAATTCCATACCGTTATCGGCGCCGGCGCCGCCCAGGGTTCTTTAGACGCCTCAAACATTATTAAGCCGCTCTTGTCGCTTAATAAAGTACAAATAATCGGAGCCACCACTTTGGCCGAATGGCGAAAATATGTGGAAAGAGACGGCGGCCTGGAAAGACGATTCCAGCAGGTTATGATTAGCGAACCGACAGAAAGCCAAACCGAAGAAATTCTACTGGGCCTTTTGCCATCCTTAAAAAATCACCATAAAATAAAAATTTCGAATGAATGCATAAGCGCCGCCGTTAAATTGTCAAATCAATATTTAACCGAAAGGTTTTTGCCCGATAAAGCGATAGACCTGCTCGACGAGGCCTGCGCTTTGAAAAATTTGGAAACCGAAACGGAAAAAACCGATTTAGAACTCCAAATAGAAGATGTTGTTAAGACACTGAATTTAATGACAGGAATTCCAAATATTGTTTTTGGCCTGCCTGCGCAGGCAGGCAAGACAACCGCTCAGCTCGGCTCGGAGCAAATCAGTCGAAAATTAAAACAAAATATAATCGGACAGGATGAGGCGATTGAAACGCTCTCCGCCGCCCTGGCTCGATCTTACGCCGGCTTATCTAATAGAGAAAAGCCCCTCGGTTCATTTTTATTTATCGGGCCGACCGGAGTCGGCAAAACAAATTTGGCAAAAGTTTTGAGCAAGGAAATTTTGAGGTCGCCTTTAATAAAAATTGACATGTCGGAATTTTCAGAACCCCACAGCATATCTAAATTAATAGGAGCGCCGCCGGGATACATCGGCTATGAAGAGCCGGGCAATTTAACCGAAAAAATACGGAGGGAGCCCCACTCGGTAGTGCTTTTTGATGAAATAGAAAAAGCGCACCCCCAAGTCGCCAATATTTTGCTCCAAATTTTGGAGGAAGGAGTTCTAACCGACAATCGCGGCCGACGGGCTAATTTTAAAAACGCCATTGTTATTCTAACCTCCAACCTCGGCTCAAGAGAATTCAGCCGCGAGGCAAAAAAATTCGGTTTTATAGCCGCCTCAAAAACGTTTGCGGAAAAATTTGATGAAATTAAAAATGCCAGCTTAAAGTCCTTGCGCCGCCATTTTATACCGGAACTTTTATCGCGCCTTGATGAAATAGTGGTTTTTAACCCTTTGGGACGCCAGCAAATGAGGTATATTGCCGAGCTTGAACTTAAAAATATTCTCACTAATGATTCAATTAACTGCCGCCTGAAAATAAGGCCCGCGGTAATAAATTTTATCGCCGACAAAGCCGTTTCGAGCCGCAATGGCGCAAGAGAAATAAAACATTTGATTAATAAACTGATTATTAATTCTCTGGCGGATTTTGTCCTCAAAAATGGAAAAGAGAAAAATATTATCGTGGACGTGAAAAATAATAAAATAAATTTAATATGACAATAATATTGCAAAATAAAATTCCTTAGCCCTGCCTGCCGGCAGGCAGGCCCATTCGCCTTCGGCGAACGGCTCGCCCCCACCTATAATTTTATTTTGCAATATTATTGTCAACTCTATAAAATATAGCCAAACGTAATTTTCCGAAGCTTATGAAAGCGTTTTAGCATGGTTTCGCCAAAGGCGAATAAAACGCTTTCATCGGACAGCGAGGAAGCCGCTGGGCGACCGAGAGCGCGAGGAAAATTATGTTTGGCTATGTTATATCAATACACTATGATAAAAAACTTTTTACTTGATTTGATTTTTCCGAGATTCTGCCTTGGCTGTAAAAAAGAATTGAGTTTAAAACAGGCCTCGTTTATCTGCGAGGCCTGTTTAAATAATATCGTTTTAAATTCCGGAGTAGAGTGCCACGTCTGCGGCTTAAGAAATAAAAATGTTAGAAACCGAGTTTCCAACATTATCTGCTGCAGATGCCGAAAAAAAACATTTTTAAACGGTTTATTCGCTGCCGGAAAATACCAGGATCCGATTTTAAGAGAAGCGATTCATCAATTCAAATACCAATCAGTTGAATCATTAAAAAAACCGCTGGCCGAACTGTTAATTAAATATCTCAAAAAAGAAAACTTGATTGAGAAACTCCAAATGTTGGAAGCTCGGTTTCCAACATTTTCAACTGTTTTGGCGCCGATTCCCCTTTCGCGGCGCCGAAAACTAAGCCGGGGTTTTAATCAAAGCGAACTTTTAGCTAAAGAGCTGTCCCCCGCTTTAAGCTGCCCAGTAATTAATTTACTAAAAAGGCAAAAATTCAGCGCGCCTCAAGCGAAAATAAAGGATTGGCAACAGAGAAAAGAAAACATTTCCGGCGCCTTCACCCTTAACCTCAATCTCAAAATTATCCCAGTTTCAGACGATCGTCAGTTAATGGGACAGTTTGGAAATATTAAAAAAGTTATTTTGATTGACGATGTGGCAACGAGCGACGCCACCTTGGAAGAAGCAGCTCGCGTTTTAAAACAAGCGGGAGTAAAAGAAGTTTATGGATTGGTTATAGCGAAGGGTTAACGAGGGATGATTTCTTTCCACTGAGGCAAGCCCAAAGGCGTAACGTTTATGATTACCGATTGCGGACCGGTGCTGCCGCCGAGGCCAGTACAAGTCATGGTATAAGTTACGCTTGGCGGTGGCAACGGAATGACAACTTGATCACCATTTAATGATTTAGAACCGCTCCAAGCGCCAGAAGCAATGCAAGAAGTGGTGTAGGTTGAAAGCCAAGTTAATGTAGAGCTTCCTCCTTCATAAATTGTTGTCGGGTCTCCTGAAAAATTAAGTGTTGGCGGGCAATAAGGAGTAGTAATATTTAGAGAATTGGAACGGTTGGTGCCGCTTTCGTTATAGGCCTCAATTTGATATTTATAAGTAGTGTTTTGAACGACATCCGTGTCAGTAAAATTTAAGGCGGTATAGGGATTGTAAGGAGTAATATCAACCCGCGCCGCTCCTTTTAAAATTCTATAACCGTCGGCGCCGGATGAAGCCGTCCAGCTAAGCGGCACCGAATTGCAGGCAAGCCCGCCTCCAACGCTTAGAGTAAAATCTCCCGGAAGAGTGACAAAATTGAAAGTAAAGGTAATTGTCTCACCAAGAGAAAGCGTCTGGCTTGACGAAGGGGTAATACCAGTAAATGTTGCGCCGGGCGGACCTCCGGATATATAAGTATAAGTATAATCGCCGGTGGGAGCACTTGAGTTATCATACGGCAGAATTCTCGTTGTAGTAGTGACCCCCAGCGGAGAAGAGACATTATAAGTTATAATTCCCGACCATGGCACGCCATTAAGAGTGGCTCGAAGCTGTAAGGTGCCGGTAGAGCAATTCGGGGTGGTGAAAGCGCCAGAAGAAAAAGGTGCATTATGACCACTGGGGGCTGCTACGTCCCAGGCGTAGGTTTTGCCCGGTAGGGGCGGGACGGGATCAGGGCTTCCACTGCCGACGATAACTCTTGGGACAGATGCGCTCCACTCACCAACGGAACCACAGCCGCCCCCCACAATAACAAATACGTAGCCCTGACTGGTATTCATGACCTCGCCACTTGGCCATACCACAGCTTCTTGTGTGGTCAAATGACCGCAATCGCCGGTCACAGTAATCACTGGCGCACCGTTTGAGCAAGTTGTGGATATACCTGTGGCAGAGCAGGCCGGAATTGAAATCCCCTCTCCGGTATTCTGCGTCCATTTGGAAACTTGAGAAGCGGTAAATAATTTGGCATCAGTAAAATTTGCCAAAATAAAAACACTGGAAGCAACTGCTAACCCGCCGAAAAATATAACCGCTGGAATAATTATCTTTCTAGATAAAAATTTGTTTGCCATTTATTAAAGTATACCAAATATTTATTAAAACTCTTTATCCGTTATCCACAATCATTGGCTGGCGCGGCGGAGATTTTTTTCTATCGCGGCGATAAAAGCTGAAAGTCCTTCTTCGGCGGACACCGGATTATTTCCCGGATAGGAATGAAACCAGTCTTCATTGGTCAATTTTTCCGCCAATTGCTTGGCCTTTTCAAAAGATATCGCGGCGTTTTTATATTCTTTCAGATTCAGCTCCGCCACGCCAAGCGCGTTCCAAAGCCAGGGGTTATTTTCCGATTCTTTAATCTCGCGAAAAGCCGCGTTTATCGCTTCTTTCGCTTCTTTATATTTTCCCTGTTTTGACAAAATCCACGCCAAATCGTTATAGCCCGCCCATTCTTTCGGCGCCCATAAAGTAAAACGAAGGAAATCGGCTTCGGCTTTTTCCAAATCGCCTGCCTGATTTCTATAGCCATAAATTAGACCGCGAACATAAAGCGAGCGCAGGTTTTCCGGATTGGCTTCAAGTTCTTTGGCGATTTCTTCAAGCGCTTGTTTGTAATCCCCTTTTACAAAATAAATCCGCGCAAGCTGATAGTGCCCCCAGAGAATTTTAGGATTTATTAAAACCGCTTTTTTATATGCCTTCTCCGCAATATTGAGATCATATTTTCCGCCGCCGATTACGCCGTTAAAATAATAATTGCCGATAAACATCGCTAAATCGGTGTCGCGATTCACAAGCAATAGCGCGGTTTTTGGCAAACGATATTTCTGCCACAATAATTTTGCCAAAGTGTCTTGCTTTGCAACAAAAATTAAAATCAAAGACACGATAACCAAAAACCCAACCGCCCAGAAATTTTGAATAAGGACTTTTGATAAGCTATTTAGTTTTTTCTTTATCACAATCACAATATATTCCACAATAAAACCGTTTAATTAAAAACTTCTAAAGAAATTTCGAGAAATCATCCGCCGAAATATTAATTTCCCGAAAGATTTGCCGCAATAAACCGCGGCTTATGTCTTCGCCACTGTGCCGAGGAACTAATGTAAATCTGCCATCACGGTGTTTAAAACAAATATGCGCCCCTTTCTGGCGCACTTCAAAAAATCCCAATGATTTTAAAACGCGAATTACGTCGCGAGCCTTTAATATCGACAATCTTTGATTCATAGATTTATACTTCCACCGATTCCAATCCTACAAATGCCGGAATATAGGAAAAAATTTTTAAGCGCTGACGATATTGTGGATCAAGGCGAGCCGTTTCAAGACAAAGCAAAATTGCCTCTTGAAGCCGCTTTTTAAGTTCCAAAAGTGTTTTGGCTTGAGTATAACAGCCGGGAAGCGCCGGAACTGAACCTATAAAATAACCGTCTTCATCTTGTTCAATAATGGCCTTAAATTGTTGCGGTCTTTTAACCATAATTTTATTTATTATATTTCCTAATCCTATCCGTAGTCAATATTTACTTTTGATGGAATTGATTTCGAATTGGCTACTTCAGTTTTAAAAGCTCTTCGGCGAACTCTTGGCGATTACGCATCACAAAAATATTTTTCTCCGTGAATTTTTCGGTAAAACTCAAATATTCTTCCAGATACTTTCGTGCATTGATTTTATCGCCTTTCGCCAAATAAGAAATGGCCAATATCTGAACGCAGACGGAATTCATATAAGTTTGAGTGGCCATATCGATTTTTTCGGCAACAGAAATCGCTTTCGGATAATTTTCTCCGGCGACATAAGCCGCCGCAAGAATACAATTATTAGCGCCGGCCGATTCTGCCAAATCGTTGGCTTTTTTAATTTCGCTTTCGGCTAAAGCAAATTTTTTCTGGCGGCCGTAATCAATCGCCAAAAGCCCATGAGCGGCCTGAACTTCCCAGCTTTTATTTTGCGGCCCGCCGCTTTCTATGACGCTCTCTGCGTATTTTACCGCGCTCGCGTAATCGTTTTTATAAATATAAAGACGGGCAAGCATCAGATTGATTTTAAAAAGATTAAAACGATCGTTGTCAGACGAAGCAAGATTTAATGCCGGCAATAGAACTTCTAACGCTTCATCCGGTTTGTTGAGATAATTAAAATCATGCCAAGCGATAAAATATCTCGCCCAAAAAGACGCATCGGGAAATTTTGATAGCTTTTCGAAATATTTTTCACGCGCCCTGTCTAATTCGTTTAAATTCCAAAAGGCATTGCCCAAATCATCAAGGGCAACCTTGTATAAATTTTCATTATTTTGTTCAAGACCGAGTAAAATCGCTTTTTCGTAATGTTTAGCCGCTTCTTTATAATCGGCTTGGGGATAATAAACATTCTGGTTGGGAGCCGGCTGGCCTAAAGCTATTTTTCCAAGCCAAAAGTGAGCCCGAGAATTTTTAGGGCCAAATATGAGAGAAATGTCAAAATTATTTTTTGCAACGGCAAAATTATTCTGTAAATATGTTTCTGTGCCTTTTTTGTAATAATAAGAGGCGGCAAAGCGCGCTCCAAAAAAAGCTCCGGCAAGAATCACAATAAGAGCCGCAACACCCAAAAAAAATTTTTTGTTTTCCCCAAATAAAGCGGTCATTTGTAATTTTCAAGCGATTTTAAAGAAGTTAATCGCGATTTTGCTTCTTCGCTTATTTTTTCCTGCCAGTTTCCGGCAAGCTTTTTATATTCCGGTCTTAGCGAAGTATAAAATCCCGAAGAACGCAGAAGATAAGTTTCTTTTTCATTTTTGCCCAATTCGGAATTCGGCGCGTCAAACTCAATATCAACCTTGTCGCCAGGAATCGTGTGTAAATATTCTTTCCAGTATCCCTTTTTAAGCGCTCCGCTCGCGTCTTTTTGCAAACGGCTGTGATATGCCTGCCGCAGATTTAGATTTTCCGTCCGATAATTTCTATGGCTCGCGGCGGCCAAATCGTCTTCCTGCACCACCCCGATAAATCCCAGGGCGTGTTTTTTGGTCGCGGCAACGCGAAGCGTTAATTCACCTTTGGAATTTACGGCTTCGCGCGGCAATTCAACCATTTCATTGTTATGTTTCCACGACCGCACATCGCTTATGTTAATCCACTGATAATTTCCCTCTTCATTTTTATAACTATAAGTCAGACACGCGCAACTGCAGCCGCATTGGACTCCCGCAAATAGCGGAAGAAAAGTAAGAGATCCCGGCGCAAATCCGAATTTATAATACGCCCAGCCAAAAATAAACAGTACGGCAATCGTAGCCGCTTTTTTAAGCCCGAAAATGGTGAAAAAATCAAGAACGCTTATTTTTTTATCGGCAATATGCGCATGCGCTTCTCCGGCCACCCAATCTCTAAACCACGTTTTTGTAATAAGATGCGGGATTTCTCCTCTCTTTAGATTTCTAAAAGTTATCTCCACACTCTCATTGACGTTAAAGAGTATATTCCCGACAGAAGTAGCGTCATATTGCCACAAAAGATCTTGACTAGAAATTTCTTTGCCGCGATCCCTCCCGCGATTATCAATGACCGACGAGGGCAAAACTATTTTTTTCTCAAGCCGATCTTTTTCGAGCACATAAAATTTTTTGAAGTCGGAGTCAACCACAACTTCCGTGTTTTCCGGATGCGCCACCCGAGTCAACTCCAGCCACTTGAAAAAGCTCTCTTCCGGCTCAATTTCCTGAATTTGGAAAAGAATTTTCCCGCTGTAAGATTTTACGGGCGAAGTAATTTTATAAAGATCGGGGAAAATTCTTCCATCCTCGTAAAGCGCCTTAGCCGTATCGTATTGGTGATAAAAGCTGTTCGGCCTGCCAAAAAGAATGTCATTTTCCAGTTTATATTCCTTGCCGTCAAAACAGGCAAGAAATGGAGTAGTGGCCTTTCCACCCGCATCGGCAGACGCTTCATCCGCGCCAAACATATTTTTAGACAAAGAGTCCTTATCCGACGATTTTTTTCCTTTAATTAAATTGGTAATATTTATAAATGCCCAGCCAACGAGAAGAATGAGCACGAGAATAAAGGCCTTAAATAAAAATGCGAAGGAATTTAATATTTTTTTCATAAAAAAATTTTATTAACTAAATCAAGTATCTATCGGAATCAGATTGTTGGCAAGTAATTTTATCCACAATTTGTTGCCCGGCAATTGCTTATTTGTTTTCTTCCGGTTGTCCCACGGCAAGCTGATAAAATACCGTTTCATCTTCTCCCAGATTTAACTCCCTTTGCGCCACTTCATAATTCATTCCTCCAAGGGCAAGCGTTCCAAGCCCGAGCGCCGTTCCTACCAGATAAATATTTTGTCCGATATGTCCCGCTTCAATCATTCCTAATTTGTATCCTAAATTACCGTATTTTTTCGTTGTTCGCTCACCGACAAAAGAAAGAAGTATAAGCGCGGCGGCGTCTTTGGCAAAATCATAAAAAAGGGCGTGTTTTATCTTTTCGGCGGAGGAAAAAGACAATTTTTCCAATATATGGTTCCTGACGTTATAATGATAAACTCCCGCATCAAGCTCGCCGGGGGTGAAATTCGCAATATAAATTTCTATCGGATATCTCGCGCCGCCGGAAGGGTAAAAACGGCGGAATTCGTTTGCCGCGCCAACCGTTTTGCTTATCAGCCCTGCGCTAAAGTAAAGCAATCGCCCCAGTATTTCTTTGGAAAGCGGCTTTTTGGAGAAATTTCTTTCCGTTTTTCTCCGACACAAAACATCTTCTATTGTTTTTGTTGGAAGCGGAGCGGGATTGGGCAGTATAATTTTGGAAGAGCAGGGATATTCTTTATAGGTTATTGTCCCCCACTCCGAAGAATTAAGATTGATCAGAGGCATTTCTTTATCAAAGTATTCAAAAAACGGATCGGCATATGCTTTTTCCGCGCGCAGTTTGGCCGACAAAACTCCGCAATCGCCGAGTTCGTTAAAATAAAAATCATAGTTGTTTTTTTGGAGGATATTTTCAATTTCCATTCTTTCTCCGGCATAAAACTCCATCCACAATTTGCCGCCGCTCTTCAAATATTTTTTTGATCCATCAAGAAACGGCTTTATAAATAAAAGACCGCTATCTCCCGCCAAAAAGGAGTGATGGGGTTCATATTCAATGGCTGATTGGGCAACCGGATATTTAGTCGGAATATACGGCGGGTTGGCGAAAATATAATCATACGCCCCGCTTACATTTTCAAAAATATCCGATTTTATTATGGAAAAACGATTTTCGTGAATACCATTTAATTTAAGATTTATCGCTATTTGTTTTAGAACGATGTCGTCTATATCCACAAAATCAACGCGCGCTTCCGGAATGTTTTTTAAAATCGCGATGCCTATGCACCCCGAGCCGGAAAATAAATCAAGGCATTTAATTTCACCGATATTCCCCCGGCTTTTAATATCGTCTATTGCTTCCGCTACCCAACATTCTGTTTCCGGCCGTGGGATTAGCGGACGCAAAGACAAGTCGATTTTTGCCCCGCAAAAATCAGTCCGACCGATGACATAATCAACCGGTTCGCCGTTCTTTATCTTTTCTATATCTTGGTTTGCTTCCGCAGTAATTTTGTTTCCATATTTTTCTTCCAGAAGCCATTTTATTTCCTGTTTCAGCCGTTCTTCCGTTTTTTTATTATAATTTATATGTCTAGCCATTTTTTTTGATTAAAGCATCGGGTGTGGTACCAAGTTCATTTCTTCTTCTTTTTTCGAATTTTTAAAAATTCCCATCCGCGCCGGAGCTTCATACAATCTTCTTACACCAAGGCATTTATAGTGTTCGTTAAGGTAAAGCGGACAGAGCCGGGGTATAAGCGACGCTAAAACGGTAAGACCGAATTCTTTGGCAAGAGGCGTGGTTGCGTCAACAACGTAAGCGTCAAGCCCCGAGTTTTTTAAAATTTCTTTAAGAACCGGCAGTTTTTCTTTCGCGCCCGCCCCCCGATATTTATTATCGGCAAGAGTTCTAAAGCCGTCTCCATAAAGAAAATCCGCTTCGCCGATTCTTTTCAGATCACTCCAATAGATTATTCTATCTTTTATATTCTTTATATTTTCCCCCTCATTGTCGTTTAATATTTTTACCTCTTCCGTCGCGCTTTCATTTATAAATCCCGCCACGAGAGCTTCGGAAAGAGAAGATTTTATGGCGTTTTCTATATCAAGATCTGCCCGAGGCGCCGCGTATACTTTTAATCTTTTCGGCGCGTTATCCCGGATTACGGTAAGAACGGCCGGAATATTAAGATCCGTGGTTATATCAAATACGGCAAAATCAATGTTGAATTTTTTATATTCCGACAGCAGACGCCTTATGGGCTCATTGGCAATATTGTCCAGATTGATTCTGGGGGGAGTAATTTTATTTAACCAATGGATGACAAAAGAATCGCGCTCCACCGCTTCGCAAAGAGCATTGTATAAAGCCATATCGTAACTGCTCCCCGCCGCAGCTCCGCTGGTAGTGGTTTGCCTGATGACGGGCTCTTCTTTTTCGTTTTTATACCCAAGATAAATTAACTGAGCGGGAACAAGACATTTTTTATTATCAAAAAGTGATTTTGCCTCCGTCCACATAAATTTTGAGTTGTCATCCAAGCGATGCCGGGCATAATTTTCTTTTTGCAGCTGATTCTTTGAAAACCCGCTAAAAAGTTTTGGATCAAGGGCGCCGTTTAATTCAAATTCCGCGTAGGATCCATAGATAAATTTTTTATTATCATATATGGTAAACGAGTGTCTTTCAAAACATTCGGCAACCGCTTTTTTTGCCGCTTCTTCGTAGCTTAGCGAACAACCGGAAGGACTTAATCCGCCGCAGGTAATTCTTAACGCCGGAATATTGGGCCAATCGGGAATCGGCTTTGGGCGATAACAGTCGGTAATAATTCCCTCTTTGGCAAGCCGCGCGACAACTCTGCGGAATTTCGGCGGTACATGGTCAAGCGGCGAGATTTGTTTTTTGATGTATATTTGATTTCCGATAAAACTTTCCAAGGAATAAGCGAATTTTTCTCCGATTTTTTTAAGAATTGGCAAAACAGCCGTATCTTCGGAGAAAGGATTTTCCAGCGCGTCAAAATACTCATCAAAGTAATCGGCCAGCCCAACTCCTTTTAAAAATTCATTTTTATTGGTTTTATACATTTGTTGATGGAATTTACAGATGACCTCCGTATGTTTTAAACTGGGGTTATGAGAAAACAAAACATATTGATCATCGGCGGTTCGCGATTTGTGGGGCCATTGCTTATCCAAAAACTGCTTTCTGGGGACCATTCAATTACGGTATTCAACCGCGGTTTAGTAAGTTCTGATTATCCTAGCGCCGTTCGTTTTATAAAAGGCGATAGAAACGCCGGTTTTAATATGCCGGAACATTTTGACGCGGTTATAGATATGTGCGCTTACAGCGGAGCGCAAACAAAATGCGCGCTTAAAGAACTGAATTTCGATTTTTTCTTGCATATGAGCACCGCCGCTGCGTACCAAAAACCAAAAAATTTTCCGCTTACCGAAGATTCGCCTCTTGGCGGCTGGCCGCTTTGGAGCGATTATAACAGAGGAAAGGCAGAATGCGAGAATGTTTTGGCAAAAAGCGGAGTTGAATTCGCCGTCCTGCGTCCGGTTTACATTCTCGGCCCGCGAAATTATTGTAACCGAGAAGCGTTTATATATTCAAGAATTAAAAATGGACCGCCGCTTGTTTTGCCGGGAAACGGGCAAGCGCTTATTCATTTTGTTTTTGCGGATGAAGTGGCTGATTCTTTGGCTTTTCTTGCCGAAAAAAAGATCGGAGGCGCGTTTAACTGCGCCGGAGACGATGTAATAACTTTGCGCGAGCTTACGGAAGAAATGGGAAAAATTATCGGCAAAAAACCTATTATTGAATATAACCCCTCGGCTGACGGCGCGAAATGGAATTTTCTAGAATTTCCGTTCGCCAATGAAAATTTCATTGTCAGTAATGAAAAAATAAAAAAAATGGGAATTAAGTTTACCCCGCTTATTAAAGGATTAAAAGAAGACTACGAAAATTACTATAATTATGTATAATTTTTTAAAAACTCTGCGCGTTATTTGCCACATAGAGCAAGACAGCGTTTCCTATCGCGAATTGATAGAATTTTTATATAAAGAAACGCCGCCTTACGACCATAATTTTTTGAATTACAATTACGCTCCTCACATCGGTAAAATTTCTCGGTTCAACGCGAATCAAGCCACAAAACCACTTCGACAAGCTCAGGGCAAGCCGCTTTTTAGCGTAATCATTCCCACGCACAACCGCCGTGAATTGCTCGCGGGCACTCTCCAAGCAGCAGTTTCCCAAAAAAACATTCCGAGCAATACGTTTGAGATAATTATAGTTGATAACGGATCAACGGACAAAACTGAAGAAATGATAGCTAATTTCCAAAAAAACAGAATAGGCATTGTTTATATTAAATTAAAAAAAAACTATGGCGCTGATTTCGCGCGGAATGTTGGCGTATTGCATTCCCAAGGATCTTTACTCGCCTTTACCGACGATGATTGTCTAGTGCCCCCCGATTGGCTTTCATGGTTTAAACGGGTTCTTGATAAAAATCCGGAGGTTATTGGCGTCGGCGGATGGAAAGAGCCGTATTCCGGTAATGGCGATTTGGATTTTTATCATCGGTTCGCGTTTTGGACGCACAAATTTTTTCCTTCCCCTTCTAAAAACACCTCCTATTCTATTCGCAGCGGATATACGGCTAATTTCTGTTGCCACAAAGAAAGTTTTAAGAAAATCGGCGGTTTTAATTTTTATTTTCAACATATCGGCTTTTATGACTTTCCAGTTCGCGTACATAAATCGGGATTATCTTTAATATACGAGCCGCGAATGGTAAAACACAGGGCATCTTTTTCATTTAAAGATTATTTCCGCAAATCTCTAATAATAGGCACAGATCTTTATCTGCTCCATTTATTGTACCCGAATATCTGGAAAAATATTTCTTTTCTTTATTTCATGAAACGCGCCGGAAAGGAAATAAGAGCGATATTATCCAACCCAAAAGACCAACTTCTTTTTAGGAAATCTTTATCAGACATAATTGGATTTTCTTTTCTCGCAATTATCAGCAACCTCTGCTATTGGTTCGGAAGATATTGGATTCCGTTTGAGGGCACGTTTCATATATCTAATGCCAGCGTTGATGCTTAACCATTGAACCAACGCCAAAAATTTTTCCGGTCCACTGAATCGGAAAACAAAACTTGCCATTGAACCGTAATCTCTTACAAAGCCAGGTTTTAATTTTTCCAATAATTTCTGATGTATTATCCTTAAAAGATAACCGTTTGCTCCCCGGTGAAAATGAAGTTTTACAAATTCCGATAAGGTCATAGCTTTTGGATGAGTAACATGAAACGGCAGATAAAGTAGGTAATGTCCGGCTTGCGCGATTCTAAAAGCCAGATCGTTATCTTCGCTCCCTGGCCAGTAAAAATCCTCTCTAAATCCGCCGATAGCTTTTAGTACTTCTTTTTTATAGCAGATATTTGCAGTATTGTAGGCAAAATTTCCAAAACACATCAGAGGATCATTACTTAATATTTCGTGGCTCCTTATATAACTCTTGACAATAGGATGCCCAGAAAAACTTTCAAAATGCAAAAAGCGGGAAATGGCGCTTTTTTCTAATTCTCCATCCGGCGGCACAATCCATCCTCCCGCTCCCGCGGCTTCGGGATATTTTTTAAATCCCGAAAGAAGCGTTTCCATCCAATCCGGCGGCACCGTACAATCGTCGTCAGTGAAAAAAACAAGTTCTCCCCACGCTTTTTCTATGCCAAAATTTCGAGCTTTAGCCGGCCCGCCGTTTTCAATTTTGAAATATTTAATTTCCGGCTTCCTAATTCTTAATTCATAATTCCTAATTCTTAATTCGGTGTCATCCGTTGAGCCATCGTCGATAATAATAATTTCATATTTCTCAGGCGAAATTGTTTGATTTATTAAATTTTCAAGGGCTTTTATTAAACTTTCCGCTCTGTTGTATGTCGGAATAACAACGGAACAAAAATCCGTCTCCGATTCTTTGATTCGAAAAATGGATTTGCTAAACAGTCGACCACTAGTTTTAATGAACTTTTCTTCTCCAGACAGTTTTTTTGAAATTTCAAAAGTTTCGTTTGGCAAAAGATCGACCCCCTCAATGACAGGCCGTTCCAAGTATTTGGCAAAAATTCTCCCTCCAATGCGACATAAAACAGAAAAAAAATAAGCAGTATAAAAACGACTTGCTCCGGCATAAGCAAGAAGTCCTAAAAAATTATTTAGAAGATTTCCGTAAATATCATTTATCAGCTTGGGATATTTTTTATGCAGATAAAACAAGTCCTTCCCCTCTCCGATATGTTTATAAAAGAAATCTTTTAGTCTGGATTTTTTTATTATTTTTACTTTAAGCGGCCACCTACTAGAACGCAAATTTTCGTCAAACCCGCCGCATTCTTGGAGTATCGATTTTTTATAAGATAAATTGGCCGATTGGGCGCCTATATATGGGGAAAAATATAAATTTGTTTTTATCTCCGCGTCTAAAATACCGCCGCCGAATTTGTTATCCATCGTATCGACGCATCTTTGCCAAAAACCCGCCTCATTAGAGATGGTTTCGTGCCACCCCCCCACTCCGCCAACTTCAGGATATCTTTTGTAGCCGTCTAAAATTGTTTCCATCCAATTTTTGGGGACAATATAGTCATCATTGGTAAAAAAAATAATCTCTCCCTTGGATTGTATTATGCCGAAGTTTCTGGCTTTGGCTGGTCCCCCGTTTTTAATTTTAAAATACCTGATTTCCGGTTTCTTAATTATTAATTCATAATTCTTAATTCTTAATTCGGTTTCATCCGTTGAGTCGTCGTCAACGACAATAATCTCGTATTTTTCAGCTGATATTGTTTGATTGCAAACAGAATTTAAAGTTAAGGCGAGAGTTTTGGCTCTATTATAAGTCGGAATGATTATAGAATATTGAGGTTCTGTTGACATATTATTTTATTTATGATATGATTATATCACAACACAGTAGCCCAAAATCACCGAGGAGATAGAAATGAAAAGACACTTGCTTGTTCTTTTAATCGCGGCGTTGACAACCGGGTGCGCCTCCGCCACCGCCATCCCTTATTCCTCTTCCGAAAAACAGGAAGAGCGAGTTCAGAAGTTTTTAATTGGAAATTGGTATGGTTATATCAAGGATTCTACTTGGTATAAAATGAATAATCGCGATGTAGCTTTGCAAATTTCTGAAATCCGTAAAGAAAGAAGCGGTTGGGCAATTAACGCGAATCTAAACTGGCAATCGCTTGAATACATTAAGATCTATATTGACGGTAACGCGATAACATTAGAAATGATGGATTATTACGGCGGTCTTTATACTTTAACGCTATACCAAAACACTCATCTTGTAGGGAATGTCATTTATGACCGAGGACATTGGAAAGCAGATCCTCACGATATAGTTCTTGCACTCCCCCGCAATTTTTTCGGCGACTTTGAAGTCGCCTTCTTTATATCCTAAATTTTTAAAAACCGGCAGGTAAGGCAGGGGTACGGGATACATATTGTACAATTTTTCGCCCTTATTTGAAAGATAATTTATCAGGTCATCTCTTCTTTTTGTAAGAATCGGCAAGCGGTAGCCGTTTATAAAATAATCTTGATATTCTTCTGGCCATTCCAAATCTTTGATATTTCCTAAAATTTCTTTATATATAAAATAATTTTCTCGTTGGCGATTTATAAAAGAATCAAGATATGGCAATTTTTCATTTAAAACCGCGGCCTCAAGCGTGCCGAGCCGGCTGGCTGTTCCAACTATAGCGTTGTTCCAATAAACTTCTATCCACCGCGAAGCGCCATAGATTCTTAACCGGGAAATTTTTTGAGCCAGCGCTTCGTCGTTCGCCAATATTACTCCTCCATCACCGCAACCGCCGAGCGTTTTAGTGGGATTCAAACTTAGGCAAATTAAATCTCCGAAATTACCAATGGGTTTTTCTCTATAGCGCGAACCGATGGCATGAGAAGCGTCAACGATGACTTTAAGAGATCTTTTCTCGGCAATCCGCAAAATTTCATCCATATCCGCCATCCGACCATTTAAATGGACAATGATAATGGCTTTGGTTTTCGGGCTTATCGCTTTTTCTATTTTTAAAACGTCAATATTGTGGTCTTTTGGACTTACATCTACAAACACCGGTTTGGCGTTAACCCAAGAAACGGCGCCGGCGCTTGAGTAAAAACCCACCGCCGGCACAATTACTTCATCCCCCGGCCCGATACCGCAGGCCTTAAGAGAAAGAATCAAGGCATCGGTGCCGCTCGCCACTCCGAAAGCATATTTGGAACCGGCATATTCCGCGAGCGCGCGTTCAAAAATTCTTACCGACTTGCCCAATATGAAATCGCCAACATTTTTTCCTTTCAAAACAATTCCGGCCAAAGCGTTGATAATTTTTAATTTTAGAAATAGTTCGTTCATACCCAGTGTATTATGGCGTTATAAATTTCTTATTAAAATCTGGGTTTTACCGCCGGCAGATGGATTTATTGCCGCAGTTTCTTCCAGCACAACGTGAAATTGGCATTCCAGGGCTTCCTCCAGCAAACCGCTTAAACGTTTCTTTTCCGTTTCAGTTAAATCTGCATTTGGAATATAACGAAATACTATCAGTTTTTCACTCCTCAATTCAAATTGATATTGCCTGATCTCATTATAGTAATTTTCATCAATGCGCCGCGCCAAATCAAGAATTGACAAGCTTTTACTTGAATCCGGAAACTTGATAAAATCCGATTCCCGGCCGGAAAAGGCAATGATTTTTGATTTTCGGCCGCAAAAACACAATTCCGAATTTATTGCCGCCTTGTCGCCAATTTTATATCTTATAAAAGGCACAACAAAATTTTCAAAAAAAGTTACAACCGCATTGCCTTCCTGGCCATCGGGAACCGCCTTGCCATCATCTGATACAATTTCAAAATAATTCATCCACGGCGCCAAATGCAACTTGTGATATTCGCATTCAATTCCTAAAAGCGAACACTCACGACTGCCATAATTGGTAAAAATCGGGCATTTGAAAAATCTAGAAATGTTATCGCGTTCCGACTCTCTTATGTGTTCGCCCCGGTACATTAAAGTTTTAAAAATTACATCCGGAGCTTCCTTTCGGGTTAAAAATAAAAACCTTCGCAAATCGCTTCCATTGGCAATAAGCGTTGCTGGTTTTAATTTCAGGTAAGGATAAATAACCGACTGCCGGAACTTGTCATCGCCCCACTCGGCGCTGCCGAATCGCCTGCCAAAATTATTTAAATCGTGGTGCGATTCCATTCCCAACACCGCTATATGGTCGCGATATGAAGCGCCAGCGTATCTTAATTCGTGAAAAGTATTTACTTCCCGCCGCAGATTATCGCGAAGGTCTTGAAAGAATTTCAGCGGCTCGCCGGTTGAACCGGAGGTAATCGCTTCTCTAAAACGCCATCGGGAAATATTTTCAGCAGTAAACTCTTCGATTGGATTTTTTTTTATTTCCGCTCTAGTAATCGGAGAAATTTTTTGCAACTGCGAAAAATCTTTAAATGTTTCGGGGTTGAAATTGATTTCTTTAAAAAGTTTTTGCCAATAAGAAACATTTTCTCCGGCGTGAATTAAAATTTTTTTAAGTTTTATAAGCTGAATTTCTTCCCAATCATTTTCCGAAAAAAAATCCGTCTGGCGTAGAACCCAATCTTGAATAATTTTATCCGAAGGCGAAAATAATTCAAACAAAAGCTTAAAATTTCCGCTTAGTTCAACTGAAAGCGGTGCAGCGCAAATTATTTTTTTAGCTAAATTTTTAACAAGCGTCATTTTTTCCATTTGCATAATACGAAAAACAGGTTGATTATAAATTATAACTTGTTAACATACAAAATACATAATAAGTTCCTTAAAATAAGGAGAAATGCTCATAAATACTCAACTTGGATTTCTCGGCTCTCTTAATGATATAAGGAATATATGGAGCGGATACGCTAAAGGATGGGGCGACCGGTGGTCTCCCTGGCGGCCATCATCGGGAGACATTGATATATACCAAACGCTGGCCGGAGAAAAGTTAAGTGGTCGAGTACTCCTGTTTGGCGCAACACCCGAGTTGAGAGATTTAATCGCGCAGAACGGCGGGAACATAGTTTTAATCGATATCTGCCCGGAAATGGTTGGGGCGGCCACTAAATTCCTTCGTTACTCAAATCCAAAAAATGAAACGTGGATTATAGCTGATTGGTGCGAAATGCCTTTCTTTTCAGATTATTTTGATTTAGTGATCGGAGATTTTATGTGGTGGCTGCTTTCCGTGCCGCGGCAAAAAATCCTTCGCGACCAAATAGCGCGAATTTTAAAACCGGGAAGAAATTTTGTTTCTCGTGTTCATTTTTGCGACTTGGTGCGAGCCGACCAAAACATAGAAGAGATAATAAAAACGAATTTGCTCCGCTTGCATCGCGATAATAGCAATAGGCCGCAATTGCGCGAAATGATCATAGCTAAAATTGTTGACGCGACAGCCGATTTTAATACCAAAAGATTAAACATAAAAAAACATAAAAACAGCTATTCCCGTATTTGAAAAAATTATTTCAGAAACCAGTGACGAATTCTTGCGAGGCTTTATAGAAGAACTTTTTTCGCGCTGCAAAAACCGCACCGACTGGACGGCGCAGACAAAAGAAGAAATATTTTCTTGTTTAGAGGAAAAATTTATTTTAGTTGATGAAAAATTCGCTTCAGATTACGAAGACGCTAAATTTTTTCCGGTTTTACGGTTTGAAAAAAAGAAATAAATCAGGTTCCCCCTTTGGGAACCTTTTTATGTGCTTGAAAATCCGCCGTCTATTATGAGCACCTGCCCCGTAATAAAATCGGATAAATCGGAGGCAAAAAACAAAACCGCATTAGCAACGTCATCCGGAGTCCCCAACCTTTGGAGAGGCGTTTTTTCTAAATTGGAATTTAAAAAAATTTTATTTCCGTTAGCAATTTTTTGGACTGTTTGCGTAAGAATTAATCCCGGAGCAACAATATTTATTCTAATGTTAAATGGGCCGAGATCTTTTGAAAGCCCTTTCGAAAAAGCAATAAGGCCTCCTTTGGCGGCGTTATAATGCGCGTTCCGCTCTCTTCCAATGATTCCTGCAATAGAAGCAATATTTATAATTTTTCCTCCCCCATTTTTTTTCATATATGGCACAACCTCGCGAATCCATAAGAAAGCGCTCGTGAGATTGGCATCAATATATTGATGCCAATGGTCAAGAGAAATATCCTCAATTTCCAGTTGCTCATACGCGCCTATATTATTTACTAGAATATCAATTTTGCTCCGCTCATTGCAGATTTTTTTAACGCTTTCAACAACAAATTCTTCAATCGTGCCGTCCCCCGACAGGCCATCGACAGAACATCCTGCATTTCGAAGCTCGTCAATGCATTTTATTACTTCATTATTTTCACGAGAGTTGACGAAAACATGCGACCCATGCCGGCAAAGCTTTTCGGCGATTGAACGGCCGATGCCTTGCGTAGAGCCGGTGACTAGGGCGGTTTTCCCGCTTATATTTAGTATGTCATTTATCATGATTACATCTGCGCTCCGCCTGAATTTAATACAAATAGCTGGTGGCTTAAAAATGGAACCAGGGCACCAAATTCTATTTTTCTTGAATAAACCATCACCAGACCAAAATTATTAAACCTCGCGCGCCACTCCTGTTCAGTGGCAAAATTGCACGGGATATCGATATCATAATTCAGGAGCACTCTATTGTAAAACCAATCAAGAAAAATTGTGCGATTTAAGTTTTCATTAAGCTCACTGGCCGTTTCTCCTCCATAAATTGTTTCAATAACAATAATTCTGGATGCGACCCGCCTTGCTTCCCCTAATACATTAGTGTAATTGGAAGCGTGATGTAGGACGGTTATAAGAAGTACCGTATCAAAAGATCCGTCGCCAAATGGCAATTTATTCCCATCATATAATAAAAATGGAAGACTGGCTTTATTAAAATTATTTGTATCGGCGAGAACTACATTTTTGTCCATTTTTGTTTTAATTTTTTCTCCGACATCTCCCGCCCCACTGCCGAGATCGAGAATTCTATCACCCATTATCCACTGTTTGATATTTTCATAAATCGCATCAGTCCGACCACCAAGATTTTTTATGATTGTCTCGCGCAAAAAATCAATTTTTTTTCTTATCTGGTTTTCTTTATGCGTGAGCGGCAATATTTTTTTTACTTCCAATATAGTTTGTTTCGCGAGAGCCCGCGCGGCATCCGACTTCGCGCCTGCATTATTGTATATTGAAGTAAGCGCTTCTGCTATATTTTTAGCAGTCGCGCTAGAAAATAAAATTATTGGAAGTCGATATGAAAGTTTTGAAAAATTAATTTTTTTAAGAAATCTTTTCATGAACCAATATAGTCAGCTTTTGTTAAATGCCATTCTTCGTTCTCCTTCTGAAATTTAAAATAGCGGCCATGAAGCATGTTTCTCATGGGATCGGAGAATATTAGTAGACGACTGCAAGTAACTTCCGCCGTTGTATCACTCACTACTCTAATCAGCGCATCTTTATAATCAAATTTTATTATCTCCGGCATTATTGCTTTCATGTGCTCAAGGTAAGATTTTTTGTTTACACAAATAGGCTGCCAATTTTTATCGAATATGGCAATCTGGGCATTATCTGATACTATTGATTCTAAAATATCAACATTTTTCAAGCGTACCGCGTTATTCATCTTTTCTAATACTTCGGCGATTGCTTTTTCGTCCTCGGTTATTGGTTTTTCGAAAAAATCCATATTGAAAGCATACTATATTTTAAAAAATAAAAAAACGCCCAATAAATAGGGCGATTAATTTATTTATTTTTTCGCAATTTTGCTGTAACGCGCACACCTCCAATTCCATCTCCCTGCAACTCATCACCTTCGCGCACAAACTGATAAACGATAAATTTGAAAACTTCAACTGTTAAGCGATTTCCGACTACTTCTATGCGCGCTGGCTGGTTTTTATTGTGATATGATGCTGGCCCTTCAGTATAAAGTATAGCTTTTCCTTTTCCTTCGCTGGTTATTTCCATTATGGTCAGCACAAGCTTGCCGCTCATATTTGCTTCAAGAAACGTCCATTCGCCTTTCCAACACCCGAGCCATTCAGTTATATTAACAACTTCGTTGGAATTATTGGCTTCATTTGCCTCAACAGCGATAGCACAAAAAAGAGCGATAATTACAGCAAAACAAAGAACTATAAACGACTTTGTCATTTCGCATCTCCTCTTGTTTTACAGTAATTGAATTATACGATATATTTATGAAAAAAGCAAGATTTGACAAAATACGTTAATTATGATATTATTGTAGCATCGGACAGTAGCTTAAAACTCTCTAAACCGTCCCTATAGGAGGACAAAGCAATGAGAACTATGGTCGCGGTTCTGTTCTCAATCATTCTTGTGGTCTCTCCGGCAATTGCCGGAGGAAGTGACATCGGGTTGTTCGCCGGCGCCTGGACCGGCGAGTGGAAGTCGGGTAAGGGCGACAGCATCATTATTGTGGTCTCTCCGGCAATTGCCGGAGGAAGTGACATCGGGTTGTTCGCCGGCGCCTGGACCGGCCAGTGGAAGTCGGACAAGGGTGATAGCGCGCCGATGCGCGCCATCACCACGGTGACCGACGATCTTGTGATGATAGTCATGTTCCAGGTACCGGCCCCTCCGGCACCGGCATTCTCGTCGCTTTCCATCGGGAAGGTAAATGAGAGTGGGAATCTGATCATCGATGCCGCCTCGAGCGGCATCGAAGGCGGCGGAAGCGAGATGAAGTTTTGGATGGATGGGCCGCTGACCCTGAAAGGGACGTACCGGAACCAGTACGATAGCGGCACGTTCACTTTCAGGCGCTTCTCACGAGACGGCGCCTAGTTGTACCCGACAGCGTGCGAGGTTTCGCCTCGCGCGCTGTCGGGGCTTTTTTTTGGGCCCATAAAAATCCTGCCAATTTAAAAAGGCTCCGCAAATGGAGCCATAAAAAAGCAACTAATTTATCTTACTTATTTCGTTTTTCCGTAAGAATCGCCGCCGCTTGCCGATAGGCGGCGCGAAACATGTGATCGGGCACCCAGCAGACGTCAGGATCATGGACTTGCGCCCCGGGTTTACTTTTAGGAAAAAGTTTTATGCCGCCGCCGGGTTTACGAATAAATACAAATCTTACATTCATAACCCTAAGAGAAACTCGGCACCTATTATCCGAAACTTCCTCAACAAAGATTTCCTCAGCCACTAGTCGCCCCCTATCTCTGCTTTTATTTTATTGAATTTAAAGACCCAATTCTTAACTTTATTATAACATATTTTGTAAAACTTGCAAACTAGTCGCTAATCAATATATAGTTTGATAAATTAATTAAAAAAGCGCAATATATTATTAAAGACCTTTTACATTTACGGATTCAAATCGGGAAGCGGCGCGATGGACATGATGCGGATTTTTGAAATATTGGTTTTAACCGCTATAATTTTACTTAGTTTATTTATATCTTCAGATATTAGAAAAACAAATATCAGAAACGCGAAATTGCGGGAAAAGGATAATGACAAATGACAATCTGGGAAGTTTTAATCGGCGCGCCGGCGACTCTGCTCATTGTGATGATTGTAATTTTTGCCATTATTGGTTTTGCTCTTTTAATTATCGGGCTTCCGGTTTTAATCGTGAATTTTTATAAAAATCATAAAAATCAAGCCAAAATTTCCTTAAAGGAAATTTTGAGAAAAACATATTTTTAAATATACGGCTTTTGCGGCCGTTATTTTTTGCCTGATTTAATTTTACAAACCGCCAATTTTTATGTAGAATATTGCCATTACTGGAGGCGTGGCCGAGTGGGTTGAAAGTAAAAATATTTGCTTTCAACGGGCGCACTTTGATTGACTCCGAAGCGGAGAGGTGGCAGAGTGGCTGAATGCAGCATCCTGCTAAGATGTTAAGGGAGAAATCCCTTCGCGAGTTCGAATCTCGCCCTCTCCGCCAATTTACAATTTCAGCATAATTTCAGCATTTTTGGGAGAGATTACCTCGCGGCTCCGCCGCTCGGCAGGCGCGCTTCGCGCGCCAAAGTCCCATTTTGCGAGGATTTGCCACGCTCCGCGTGGCGAAAAGGAAACGGCTTGGTTTTGGATTTGGAAGTTCGAACCAATCTTTTTTAGAAAATCCCGAATCCCTTCGGGATTTTCTTTGGAAGCGATAATTTTGGCTTGTTTGCTGTCTTTTATGAATCGGGCGGCGAGTTCGAACCGATTATTGCTTTTTTGCTCAAAAGCGTTCAATTTGTCTTTCAAAACTTGTTTTTGATTGATAAGCTTGTTTTTCGCCTCTTGGTATTCTCGGACATTTAGGACGCTTTCAAGATAAGCGGTCATCAGCTTTTCCAGCTTCTCATCAAGTTTTGAAATTTCCGCTTTGGTTTTTTGAGCAAAAAAGCTTGACGATTGCGCTTCCACTAATTTAGCTTTTTCATTCTCCGCTAACATCCAATCAGCGCAATCGTCAGACAAAGAAACTTTTTGAATTTCCGTTTTGATTTGAGATGAAATTTTTTCTTCTCGCGTAAAAACATTTTGCGTGCACTCGTGGTGCGGATTTTTCTTGGTGCAGTAGTAGTAAGTGTAAGTTTTGCCGCTCGGTTTTATCTTTTTGTCGGCGGTGATTGTAAATCCACACTCGCCACACTTGAAAAATCCGCGGTAGAGAAAAAATTTCATCTTGTCCGCTTTCTGCGGTTTACTCTTTCGCGTCATTACTTCCTGCACTTGGTCAAAAAGTTTCTTTGCAATAATCGGTTCGTGCTTTCCTTCAAAAAATTCGCCGTTGTATCTTATCAATCCGTAATAAAAAGGATTTTGCAGTAAATACTGAAAATTTGAAACGGAAAGCAAAGAATCTCGCCGCCCTTTCAAGCCGAGATCATTGATAATCTTTCGGAGTTCTTTCAGCGTATATTTTCCGGTGGCATAGGCCTCAAATGCCTTTTTGATAAGCGGTGATTTTTCTTTATCCACATAGATTTGTTTTGTTTCCTTGTTGTTGAGATAACCGAGCGGAGCCATTTGAGGCCAAAGTCCATTTTTCAATTTTTGCCGATGTCCTCGCTTTATATTCTCTGAAAGATTATCAATGTAATATTTTGACTGCCCGAAAGCGATTGAAAGCATAAACTTGCCTTGCGGAGTAGGATCAAACCAAAAAGTCGGGAATTTTAGCTCTTTAATAATTCCGATATCAATAAGGTAAATGATTTGTCCGCCGTCAATGCTGTTTCTCGCCAATCTGTCGGGGTGCCAAGCTAAAATTCCCACAGCTTCGCCCGCTTCAATTCGTTTGAGCATATCGGCAAACATAGGGCGACCAGGTTTCTTGGCGGTTTGTTTTTCAACGATAGTATCCACAATCTCCACATTTTCTTTTTGCGCCAACTCCCGCAATTCAGAAATCTGGTCGTCAATGCTCCGCACTTGCCGATCTTCTGTATCGGTACTTTTGCGGGCGTAGATGAAAAACTTTCTGGTTTGGTCTTTTGTCATATTAAGGCAGTCAAAATATTAAAAATTATCGCTTCCATGTTTCGCTTTTGGCGAAACGAAAAAAGATTGGTTGGTTCCGCTTTGCGGAACTTTGGGCTTTGCCCAAACAAACTTCCAAATCCAAAACCAAGCCGTTTCCTTTTCGCCACGCGGAGCGTGGCAAATCCTCGCAAAATGGGACTTTGGCGCGCGAAGCGCGCCTGCCGAGCGGCGGAGCCGCGAGGTAATCTCTCCCAAAAATGCTGAAATT
>JACPHB010000005.1 GCA_016188835.1 Parcubacteria group bacterium | reverse complement strand
TTTCACGGGATTACAAGATTTGGAAAAAAGAAATTCCTGAATTTCTTCACTACTACAATACCGAGAGACCGCACATGGGATTAAATTTTAAAACGCCAATTGAAATGATCAAATGGTCAGAAGCTATTGATTAGAAAACATACTTCTTCAAAAATAATCTTTTTCTCTTCTGGCGGAAGCGAAGGTAAATTGGATTGCCCGGAAACCGTCAAAGGCCAAAAACCGAATAACAAGACAGCCGACATAAGCAGTGACTGCAACACCTTCATTACTTTCTCCATTTCTTAATTTACTTCGAAGATGTTTTAAAAGAGCTTTAATACTTGTATTGATACAGCAAAAAAATAGCAACGTCAAATCTATGCGGGACATTGATAAAAATAATAAAAGCCCGAAATTTACGGGCTTTTAAAGGATACGAGATTAAGCCATCTGCCGTATCCAAATAAAAAATAAAAGATAATAAATGAAGGCGCGAGAAACCACGCGCGCGCCGATTCGTACCGGGGATATGGAATTTTATCCGCCTCCAGGCGATGAGCAAGAATAAGTGCTTTAAATTCCTTAAAGATTGTTTCCCGGTCGATAAAATGCCGATACTCTCCTCCGCCCGCTTTGGCAAGTTCTTTTAGAACTTGCTCATCAAGAGTGGAAGTATCCACCGGACTTTTGGGATTACCCTCTATTAAATGCTGGTATCCCGTAAAGTTTCCGGCTTTGTCCCTCTCTTTGAGAGGAACCGGTTCTGCCATTCCGATTCCCACGGTATTGAGGACCGTATTTCTACCTGGTTCTTTTTGCCGAACAATAATTCTTTCGCCTGAAAGAAGAAAGTGGGCCGCGCGATAAGGATCGCGCAGGTCGCTAGCCGCCTGCGAAAGAATCGCCCTTTCTTTCTTTCCCTCTTCTTTTCCACCATCCGAGATAAGGATACCTAAATCTATTGTTTTAGCGTCACGCGAGGGGTTAGCCAAAAGAAGTTCGTCATAGGCCCGAAGAGCTGCCCATAAGCTTGTTCCTCTTTTGGCGATTGTCTCCGTGTCAAGCGACTCAAGATGCGAGAGAAATTCGCTTCTTGAAACGGTAAACGGAAGGTAATAGGGAAGAGCGGCGCCCGAAAAAGGAATCAGCGCCAGCTTATATTTTCCCTTAAGCTCCGGGTCGCGTTCCAGAGCGGCGACAAGATTTCTAACCACGTCTTTAGCCGCTTCCAGCCGGTTGGGTTCTACATCTTCCGCTTTCTTCATTGAACGCGATATGTCCAAAATAACGGTAACGCGAACTTGCTCAAACACGCGCTCCCAATCAGTTACTACCATCTCGGGATTCGCGTAGGCGGCAACCAGAAATCCGGTTGCCGCGGCAAAAGCAATCCACCAGAAAACGCGTTTTCGAGTTGCGGGGATTCGCGAAGTTGAAAGATAAAGTTTGATTTCAGGATTGCTAAGCGCATTTTTTCTTTTCCGCCATTCTAAGACAATGGGAATAACAAGAAAAAGCAATAAGAATGAAAACCAAAACCGTTCGGGAGGGTGAAATATCAAATCAATAGGCATTAGTTTCTCCCTTTGTCAATCCCTTCAATCATAAATGTTGGACCTTTATCAGAAGGTAGTAATTCCAACCGTGTTTTAGCCGGCGCGCCGCTATTGGCATTCATATCTTTGGCTTTTTTCTGAAGAATCTCAATGGCCACTTCACTGTCGCGGTCTCTGGGAAGGTAAGCAAACACCGCCGAAAAATGCTTTGCCGATTGGCCGATAAGTTCCTCAACCCGCGCCGCTTCCTCTTTCGGGTTTTTTATAAAGATAAGCAAGCGGAAATAATACACGCCCTTAAGATAGTTAAGACGAGCGTTTACGCGCGCGTCATCCAGACGCTCGGGAATTCCCGCTTCCATTAATTTTTCCATTTTGGCGTAGAGGTTTTGAGCGCGTTCTATGTATTTATGGCCGGCGGGGTGATCCTTGTCTGCCCGCAGAAGATCGCCGGCGCGCGTAAGATAAAGTTCCGCGCGCCGGAAGTTCGCTTCAAAAAGCTTGGCGCGAAGAACTGGGTCTATCGCCTCGCGTTCTCCTTTGGCCAAAAATTCCGTATCTTTGACAAACTTTTCCAGCTCTTCAAGATTGTTAATTTTTAAAAGCTTCTCTAGGGCACTATAAACTCGCTTGGTTGAATCCTCTTTCGCTTTTTCTTCAAGGCGAGCGCGCGCCTCTAAAACGCTGTCGCGCTTCGCGACTCGCGTTTTTACATGGTCGGAAAAACCCCACAGAAAAATCGCAATGGCGATAAAAATTAATCCCGATACCGTCAGTTTTTTCATAAACTTCCTCCCTACTCCTGGTCTGTTAAAGATCTGGCGCTCGCAACGCATTCCTTCCACAGTACCCCAAATCCCAGAAATGTCAACGCGAGCTCTATTGCCAGGTCAGCGTATGACTGGCGCCGCGATTCATAGGTAGGAACTGTCAGACCAAAACGAGACCGAGTAATTCTGGAAACCAGTTCGTCGACAAGATATTCGTTTTTTTCTTTGCTCACCATAAGGAAGTCCCCACGATACGGCCCGCCAAGGGGGCCGAAACCCGTGCGCCTCGCAAGACGCTTTAAGTCGGGGTAATCCTCGTCTGTGGAGAGAAAATACACGGGAATCTCTAAAATCTCGGCAAGTTGCATTAGCCGGCGAAGCGACGGATGCGTACTCATCCGGTCCTTAAGAAAATACACCACTGCGTCGGTAGGAATAATAAAAACCGTGTCTTTCATTTCGGACTTAATTTTTTTGATTTTTAAAGCCGTGTCTTTCGGAAGATAAAGAGGCAACTCTTCAGGTCCTGGTGCCAAGGCGCTATAAATTTTTCTCACATCTTCTCCTGTAAGACGGGTAAACCCGGAATTCGCTTCCAGATTTCGGTTAAGCGCCACAATAAACATATCCCACATCGCCGTATGCATATTGGTGCTTACGCCCAACCCGTGCGATTTAAATTCAAGAATGTCTATTTTCTTTCGGAAACGCGCGTAGTCGGAAGTCGGATACGAAACAACCGCGGAATTGCCCGCGAATTGCATAAGCCCTAAAAAAACCCGCGGATTTTTTTCATCTCTGGTTTCATGCTCCACATCACCCAACAAGCGATAAAGCGCGCGGCAGGCCCCTTTAATTCTTGGGAAAAGAATACCGTTGCGCTCGCAGGTGATGCTTGAAAGGGGCGTGCCAAATCCGTACATGGAACTGGAAACGTCAAGATCCACGATTAAACGTTGGGAGGTCTTTTGCCCGACTACGACCGTGTAGCCCCTGGTAATGTCAACAAGCGCCGCTACTATAAAGACAAGAACGAGAATTTTAGCTAAATTAGGAACCGCAAAAGCAAAACGCTGCCAAGTATGGCGAATTTTTGCCTTCCGGTTTAGAAAAATAGGCGCAATGTAAGAATGCGCCTTGGAAAGATATGCGGAAGGAACCCGCGTAAAAATTCCGATTGTTAGGGGGATAAGAAGAATCAGCCACCAAGGATGCTCTAAGACAAGTTGCGGAAACATTACGTCGCCTCCCTGATTTTGCGAATATTTTTATCAAGCTCCGCCAAGGATTCTGCACTCGCCGTAAAGTCCTTTGAATGCCGGCGGCTAAGTTCGCCAAATACCCTCTCAAGAAGTTCAAATTTTTCTGACGTGAGCGTTTCGCGGATAAGCTCATCATTCTTAATCTCTTCCCAGGTGGGGCGCGATGAAAGATGCGGGAATAAAACTGTGAGTATGCAGGAAAGCGCTTTGGCGTAATCCGCGTACGAGCGGCGCGACAGGGCACCCTCTAAAATCTTCTCAATTTGCTCTGTCAACCTACGGCGGGACGCTCTTTTGTCGTAAGTTATTCTGATTCTACCGGCAATAAAAGTTCCGATAGTCCCGACCCCAAGCGCTCCCAGTAGCGCGCCGGCCCATCCGGCGTATTGCGCCACAAGGTTGGCATTTTTATTAGACACCCAGAAATCAAACCAATAAGAAGGAATGGGCGGAAGCGCGGTTTCCGAAATTACTTCCGGAGTTTTTAAAGGATAAGTTAGGGAATAAGGGAAAGGCATGTCTGCTATGTTAAGGGCGCCGATTTGGGAGTTGACGACAAGTGTAAAATCAGACGATTTGATTTCTTGCGGGACGCCGTTTTTAACGTAGGAAACCGGCTGTGGAGGAATTGTCCACTCGCCAAGCGCGTGGTGCTTGAACTTCCACGATATCGTATATGTCCGGCTTCGCTTCTCTTGTTTCATCTGGAGTTTTGTGGAGTTACCCAAAAGCTCAAAGAGGTATCCGGGCGGATATTGGACGCTAGAAGAAGTTATTGTTGAACCCTGAATGGGCAGGAAAAGCCCCTTGCCGAACTCCGGCAATTCGTTTTCTGAAAGGGTAATCGCGGGATCAAAAATTTTAATTGTTAGAGCTACCGCGCGAACTTCGCCCACCGTCCCCGACACCGGCTCTACGGTAAGATTAGCAATAATGGGATCGTGGAGAAACCGGAAACGCGGATAAGCGCGCCGCACCCACGAATCATTATGAACAAGATTAGTTAAAACAAGCAGATTGAGCGGAGGGCTTATTTCGTCCGTAAAAAACACCCACGTCCCGTTCTCGGACGCGGTCCTTAAAAGGGAAAAATTACCATATTTTTTCATCCGTTCGAGCATCCGTTCGGCCGAGAGAACAACTTTCGGTTCCACGGCGATTCCTTCAAGAATCGCTTCAATGTTTTCAACCAAAAAGACGGGAAAGGCGACAGCTAAGCCGGAACGCGCCATTTTATTTGCCATTTCAAGAAGTTCGGAAGAGTTGGTAGAATCGTTAAACTCAAGAAAAGTAGATGAATTGTCCAACCCCGGCTTTTGCGCCGCGGGAGAGAATTCGGAAAAAAACGAAACGCGCTCCTGTGCTGTTAAATCTCGATTGAAGCGAACAAAGAGCTTCGGGACAAGATTAAGCTGTACCATTGTGCTATTAGCGTCATAATAGTAGAGATCTCGAGTATGCCACTGCGGAAAATTTTTTTCATTGCCTTCTGCTGAAATGGAAATAGGCACAAAAACCAACAGAGAAATCAACCAGAAAAATCGCCTCATGTCGCGCTCCATTTTAATAAGTTAAGGAACTACCCGTATTGCCTATACGTTAATACACGAAATAATAAATGTCAAATTAAAACTAAAAGCCGCACCAAAAGGTACGGCAAGAAATTCATTTCATTTAAATCCAAGCCGGCGAAGCGCTCTTTTCACAACTGCCAGCGGATCGGCCATTATTGAAATTCTGATAAAAATCGCATTGAGAGAACGCAGATTCTTCTCTATCGCCTCAAAATGAGCCAGCGCTCCCGATTTTAACTCCTGCAGTTCTTCCTGATAACATTCGCGCCTATAGCCGGAACGCGGATCGCGAATTGTCATCGCGTAGGGCTGTGGATTAAATTCTCCCCACTCATCTATCGCGCAAAAAATAAATTTAATGTTTTTTTCGCGGATGTTTAGACGTTTGATAAACAACTCATCTTCAGCCCAAGAATGAGAAAAGTCCGAAATAACAAACACGGCTGCGTCGTGAAGTTCCAGATGAGTCAGGTACGAATAAACCGATTGAAAACGTAAAAATCTCGGACTTGGTGATGGCAACGCGGCGCAGCGCGCAAAAAATTCGGAAAGCTCATCCTCTCCATTCATCCATTCGGAATCTTGAATGGGCGCCCCGGACCCGGAGTGCAGAATCACGCGCAAAAAATCATAATTCTTAAACGCCGACAGTGCCAAAAACCAAAAAAGTTTTAAAGCGTGCTCTTTCTTTATTTCCGGCGCGCGCATTGTATCTCCGATGTCAAGAAGCGTTACAACAGAAATCTTTTTCGCAGCGTAAGGAACGCGGCTGTACGGCTCGAGTACCGGATCTTCCGATAATCGGCTTGATGCCATATCATCAATCGCGGTCGGCTTATCTAATGGGCTATACTCCCGAAGCCGCTTGAACTCTATGCCTTTATTGGAAAAAACGCTTCTATGGACTCCTCCGGAAAATTCGGCAACCACCCGGTCAATTTCTGCGCGCATAAAGCCCGAGAGTTTTTTCGTAAAAAATGAGGAGGTCTGCATTACCAGGCCTCCTTTGCAAGCTGAAGAATTATCTTATCTGCCGTCGCGTTTGTGTCGGGACAGTCGGGCCACTTATCGGTGAAAAATTCAAGCACTCCGGGCGCGAACTTAATTCGGTGGCGCGTAATTGGAAGAAGTAGTTTCCTGAATTCGTTTTCTGTGGCATATTCGCGATAACGGAACGCCGCGAGAACTTTTGCGGCGCCCTCCCAGTGGGCAATGCCGCGGCCGGAAATACCGCTCTTTATGATAACCTCTCCCCCATCCTTGTCGTTATTCCACTGCCGGTGAAGGTCCTTAAGGAGTTCGAAACGCCGCGGATCATTAGAGGCCTCGGCGAAACGGCCGGCAAATTTCTCCCGAATTTCACGGCTCACATAAATATTCTCATGGAAAAACTCGCGAATTTCGTGCACGGTATTAATGGAGCAAACCTGTTTAAGCATCCCTCGGATTTTCTTGTAGTCGTTCGTCCGCTCAAGAATATCGGCAAACTGTTTCGCGGTAAACCACTCTCCGGTAACTTTAAACATCGTCCGGTCAAGAAGCGCCTCAACAAGCTTGCGCACTCCTTCTGTTTCAATCGGATTCATCGTGAAAATCACGAACGGATTCACCGAATGCCTTTCGCCAAAAACCGTAATGCGGCCCTGGCAAAGAACTTCCAAAAAAGCGCTCATTGTGTCCGGACTCAAGCGATTTGCTTCGTCAATCAACTGAATATCGCAAAGCGCCGGACCGGCCATGAATTTCCAACACGGTCTTCCTTGTTCATCAATGTCTCTGATTCTGTTTCCGGTATATTCTGTAGGCATTTTTTCCGGATCGCCCTGCAGATGGCCGAATGTTCCTCCGAGAACAATAGCCGGAACACCTGCCAGAAGCGTCTTTCCCTTGCCGGGATAATCAACGTAGAGAACATGGCCAGCGCCAAGATGTTCAAGATCGCGATCTCCAACCGCGAACATTCCAATAGTAGTATATGTCGTCATGGCGCGTTGGCCGACTATTACCAGCCGGTAAGACGCAAGAAGCGGCCACACAACTCGCAACATATGCTCTAAATGCTTTTCGCCGCACTCGGCCCGACCCGCGACTCTTTTAAAATAAGGGTCGAGGCCGAAGTCGGGACTAGCGAAGCGCTGCGCTTGGCTTTCGGTCCAAACCATATTCGACCCCTTTTTTATTTAAAAAATATTATAAAGATCTATTGTTATCACCCTAATCCCATCAGACGCTTATTGTCAAGGCCTATTCTTATTGTCATAAAATGAAAGATTTGTTATATTTTGTAAATTAAATTGTTATGAATGAATCAAAAAATAAAATCAAAATTATAAAAAAATCGTCAAAAGAATATCCGAAAATTCTTAAAGAAATTTCAAACGCCCCTAAACAGTTTTACTTGAGAGGTGATCTACCAAAAAACCACAATATGAATTTTGCTATCGTCGGCACCAGAGCCGCCTCCGAATACGGGAAAACACTGGCGTTTAAAATTGCCAAAGAATTGTCGGAATTAGGTTTTAACATCGTTAGCGGTTTGGCGCTCGGCATAGACACCCAGGCCCACTTGGGCGCTTTAGCCGGCAACGGAAAAACAGTTGCTGTTTTGGGGTCAGGCATCGATGACGCATCAATATTCCCAAAAGAAAACTTGGCATTGGTTAAAAAAATAGTTGATTCCGGCGGCGTCGTCATAAGCGAATACGAACCAAGGGCCAAATCTGAAATTTGGTACTTCCCGGAACGCAATCGGATTGTTTCGGGGCTTTCCAGGGGCGTATTGGTTGTTGAAGCTCCGGAAAAGTCCGGCGCCCTAATCACCGCCCGACTGGCGCTAGAGCAAAATCGCGAGGTCTTTGCCATTCCCGGCTCCGTGTTTTCAAAAAATTCCATCGGCGCCAATAATTTAATAAAAAGCGGCGCCAAAATGGTTACTTCGGTTGACGATATTTTGGAAGAACTTAACCTTATCAGCTTAAAAAGCAAAAAAGAGGAAAATGAAAAAGAAAAACTGAATCCGGAAGAAAAAATGATTTTCGGCCAGCCAGGCGCTATCAATTGTTTCCGTATTGGAAATTCAGGGTATAATAAAAAACATCGGCGGAAAATTCGTTAAAATATAAAAAATGAAGACAAAAATGAAATTTTAAAATTGTAGGCGGGGGCGAGCCGTTCGCCGAAGGCGAATGGGGCTAAGCAATTTTAAAATTTTATTTTTGCCTGAATAATACACATGAAACTTATAATAGTAGAGAGTCCCACAAAGGCCAGAACTATCTCCCAATTTCTCGGAAGCGGTTTTAAAGTCGAATCGTCATACGGCCATGTTCGCGATTTGCCGGAAAAAAAATTAGGAATTGATTTAGAAAAAGATTTTGAACCGCAATATACGATTCTTCCTAAAGCTAAGAAAAGGGTCGCCGAATTAAAATCCGAGGCAAAAAAATCGGAAAAAATAATTCTGGCGACAGATGAAGACCGTGAAGGTGAAGCTATCTCCTGGCATTTAATCCAAGCGCTTGGATTAAATGACGGCAAAATTTCAAAAACCGAGAGAATAGTTTTCCACGAAATCACGAAATCAGCGATTGAAAATGCCTTAAAAAATCCCCGGGAAATTGATATGCAAATGGTGGATGCCCAGCAAGCGCGCCGAATTCTTGACCGGCTCGTTGGTTATAAGTTATCTCCCTTTTTATGGAAAAAAGTCGCCCGCGGCCTTTCGGCCGGCCGCGTACAATCGGTAGCAGTTCGGCTGGTGGCCGAAAGAGAGCGAGAAATTGAAAAGTTTAAGCCCGAAGAGTTTCATACGATTTCGGCAAAGTTTTTAAAAGATTCTCGCGAGTTTCTGGCACAACTTATAAAAATTGGAGATAAAAAACTTGACAAGTTCGCCGTAAAAACAGCAACTGAAGCTGAAAAAATCATTAATGATTTGAAAGATTCCGATTGGAATGTAGAAAGTATTGTAAAAAAAGAAATGCGCCGTCAGCCGCTCCCGCCATTTACCACTTCAACATTACAGCAAACAGCTTTTGCCAAATTCGGATTTAGTGCCAAACAAACAATGATGCTGGCCCAACAGCTTTACGAAACCGGCCTTATTACTTACATGAGAACCGATTCGGTAAATCTGTCGCAGGAATCAATCGCGGCCGCGCGGGAAAAAATAGGAAAAACATTCGGCAACAATTATCTTGAAAAATCGCCGCGAATTTATAAAACAAAGTCAAAATCAGCCCAAGAGGCCCACGAAGCCATAAGATCGACTTCTCCGGACGCCGAACCGGAATTGCTGAGGCCCAAATTAACGCCTCAGCAATTTAAACTTTATGATTTAATTTGGAGAAGATTTGTAGCAACCCAAATGTCTAATGCCATTTTCGAAGCCACATCGGTAGACATTGCGGCAAAGAGCGATTATGTTTTTCGCGCTACAGGCAATGTTTTAAAATTTGACGGATTTTTAAAAGTTTACCCGCAAAAAATTTCGGAAAATTTATTGCCGCCGCTTGAAGAGCGCGAAAATTTAGCTCTCAAAGAATTAAAATCGGAACAACATTTTACAGAACCGCCGGCGCGCTATAATGAAGCAAGTTTAATTAAGGCGCTTGAGGAACACGGTATTGGCCGGCCTTCAACTTACGCGCCGACAATGGCAACTATTCAAACGCGCCGATATGTGATAAAAGACGAGCAGAAACGCCTAAAACCGACCGATATCGGCATTTTGGTAAATGATATTCTGGTCGAACACTTTCCTAAGATTATCGATATAGAATTCACCGCCAGAATGGAAGAAGATCTTGATGATATTGCCGATGGAAAAAAGAAATGGCAGCCGGTTATAAGAGAATTTTGGGGGCCATTTAAAGAAAATTTAGAAAAAAAATCTGAAGAATTAAATAAAAAAGAAATCACCATGGAAAAAACTGAATTAAAATGCCCGCAATGCGGGAAAGATTTAATAATCAGGATGGGGCGCTATGGCAAGTTTTACGCCTGCGCCGGATTTCCTTCTTGTAAATATACGGCCACAATAGAAGGAAACAGCGACAAAGAACCGCAAACTGACCTTGGTTCTTGCCATAAATGCGATACCGGAAAAATTGTAAGGCGCCGCACCAAAAAAGGCCGAACTTTCTGGGGATGTTCCAATTGGCCAAAATGCGATTGGGCCACCTGGCAAAACCCCATTGAAAAAGAAAATAAAACAGATAACAACACAGAAGACCCTGATTCATAGTCAATAATATACAATGGGTAATTTACGGTAGGTGAAATTTGTAAATATCAATTACCAATTTGCAAGCGATCGCATTCTAATTCGTAATTTACCTTATTTATATTAAATTAAAACGTCTTTTAAGATCCAGTTCTATGTCGATATCTTTCGCCCTTACAAATCTTATGTAAGGCGCGAGATAAAAAATTTCTGCAATAAAATCAATTTCGTTTTTGCATTCATAAGGATAGATGAAAACACTTTTTTGCAAATGATAAAATCCCAGTTCCTTGAGTTTATCGGTTAGCGCCGTCCTTCCTTTTTTATAAACTTCCGGAATGTCAAAAATTACCATCCGCCAGACATTGTCCCATTTTCTCGGTTTCTTTATTTCTATCTCATCAAGGTTATATTTCAAAATTCTATTCTTTCCATTTTCAGATAGTTTTAGAACAACGCTTCCATCTTTTTCCTCTCTATAATCAATAAGTTTGGAGCGGTAAAGTCTTTTTATGGTTTCTCTTAAATTTCGCTCATTTATTTTTTTCCATTCTTTCGCGATTTTTTTAATAATTCTAAAGTAAGCGTCCGGCCTTCTCGTTAAAGATAAAACAAGGCCACCTTCTAACAGTAATAAAATCTTTCTAGATGTTGGTCCCAAATCTCTCATTGTTTAATGATATAATTTAAATTACGAATTTGCAAGCGATCGCATTCTAATTGGTAATTGAGAAAAAATAAAGTAAAAAGTAACCAATTGAGAATTTATCATTTATAGATAAACAAAAAAAACCATTTATTGTGAATGGTTTTTGAACTACTTGTCACAAATAGCTTTTTGAAAACAGATTATTCCAGGTTATTTAACCACATTTTACGCTAGCCAAATCTTTATAGTAAAAACAAGAACAAGACTCAAAATAAATCCTACAAAAATCAATCTAAAATATTTTTCTCCATACTTTTTATCTCTTTCAAAAACTCCGCCAAAAACTCCACAAACTAGAGTAATGGCAAAAGCACTGGTGACTGAAGAAACAATTATTAATGCGATGCCATCAGGCCAAATATTGGGCCATAAACCAGCTTTTGCCTTATTCAAAATCCCTACTACTAAAGCTACAACAAAACATGAAACCCAAGTTAAACAAAGCTTTTTCTTTAAAGTCATTTCCATGCTCCCTTATTTAAAAGAACAAGAAGTCAAACCGTTTTAATTAAAAGTAGAGTAAAAATTCTAACTTGTCAAATTTCAACATTTTGGATTAAACTTTACTTATGCTTGAGAAAATTCTCACTTATTTTCAAAAACCGGAAGAAAAAACGCTTATAAAATCAGCTTACGATTTTGCTTGGCGCGCTCATAGGGATCAAAAACGGGAATCGGGCGAGCCATATATCCAACACCCACTGGGCGTTGCTTTAATGCTTACCAAAATGAACCTTGATACCGAAACCGTGGCCGCCGCCCTGCTTCATGATGTGGTTGAGGACACGCCACACACTATAGAAGAAATAGAAAAACGATTTGGCCACACGATCGCATTTCTCGTAAACGGCGTCACCAAGCTTGATAAAATAAAATACGGCGGCGCAGAAGGCAAAACAGAAAATTTAAGAAAAATGTTTTTGGCCATGGCCCAAGACATTAGGGTAGTTTTAATAAAATTGGCCGACCGTTATAACAATATGCAAACTCTGATGTTTTTAGCTGAAGACAAACAGAAAACAATCGCGCTTGAAACATTAGAAATCTACGCCCCCATCGCTTATCGGCTGGGGATGGGTGAGATAAAGGGTCAATTGGAGGATTTGGCTTTTAAATATTTACATCCGGAAAAATACAAATGGCTTGAAAACGAAGTAGCCGAAAAATATGAAACACACAGGGCCTATATTGACAAATTAAGGCCTGTCATTTTTGGTATTTTTAAAAACGAAAAAATTGCTCCTTTGGAAATTCACGCCCGAGTCAAGCATTTTTACAGTTTATATAAAAAATTGCTCCGTTATCAGATGGATTTTGATAAAATTCACGATCTTGTAGCCGCGAGAATTATTATGAAAAATATTGAGGATTGTTACTTGGCTCTGGGCGCTATCCATCAAGTTTGGAAGCCCGTCCCCGGACTTATTAAAGATTATATCGCCACTCCAAAGCCCAATGGCTATCAAAGTTTGCACACTTCGGTGTTCGGACCGGAGGGAAAAATAACCGAAATTCAAATCCGCACTCCGGACATGCATGAAAAGGCCGAAAACGGCATTGCCGCCCACTGGGCCTATAAGGAACGCAATTTTTTCAGTCGCGATCTTAACGCCTCTAAAAAAGAATTGGCCTGGGTTGAACAATTGCGCGAGTGGCAGAAAGCCGTTCGGGGCAGCGATGAATTCTTGCAATCGCTTAAAATTGATTTTTTAAAAGATCGGATTTTTGTTTTAACTCCCAAAGGCGACGCTTTGGATCTTCCCGAAGGTGCCACGCCGGTTGATTTTGCTTACGCGATTCACAGCGATATCGGGCATCAATGCGCCGGCGCTAAAATTAACGGTAGAATTACACCGCTAAACACCGAGCTCCAATCGGGGGACGCGGTTGAAATTCTGATTCAGAAAAATAAAAAGCCGTCGGAAGATTGGCTTAGTTTTGTAAAAACCAATTTGGCCAAAGAAAGAATCCGAAGCGTAATAAAGTCAAAAATTAAAAAGGTAATCCGGATTCAATCTAAGGCGCTCTCTGCTATTAATTTGCGAGTAGTAGTGCGCGATCGCATTGGTATATTAAAAGATGTAACCAATGTCATATCTTCTCAAAAGATAAATATCCTTTCCGCAAAAAGCGAAGGAGCAAAAGACCCTTATCATTATTTAAATTTTTCAATCGAATCCAAAAACAAACAAAAGCTCGAAGAGCTTTTGTTTGCCATAAAAAAAACCAAAGGAGTAGAAGAAGTGAGTTTTAAAATTTAAATAATTTATTTGTACCACTCCCAGACGATCGTCTGTTAACGGTATAAATAAAATTTAAGCAATAAGTTTTTGAAGCTTCCTAGTATTTCCATGTTTCAATAAACCCAAATAAGAATTAATTGTCGCCGGGAACGGTGATTCTTCGATTCTTTTCATCATTCTTCTTTTTGTAGTTGTTCTCAATATACGGTAATCGTTAAAATTCACCCAACCCAAAAAATCAACTCCGGAAGCAATGGTTTTAATAAAAACCTTGTCGGAATGCAAATGTAATTTTAAATTTTCGTCAAGGAAACCGGAAATTATGGGAATTAACCTCTCAAGCTGGTTTCTGTTATCTGATAAAATAACAAAATCATCGGCGTATCTAATATAATATTTTGCTTTCAGTTTGTGTTTTATGAATTGATCGAACTCGTTCATGTAGATATTTACAAATAATTGCGAGGTGAGATTGCCGAGCGGTAATCCTATCCCTGGTTTCACAGAAAAACTTTCTATAATTTCTTGTAAAAGTTTCATAATCTGCATATCCGTAATATATGAGTTTAAAATATCCAAAAGTATTTGATGATCGATGCTCGCAAAGAATTTTCTAATATCGCATTTCAAAACCCAGCAAGTTCTTGTATGATTACAGCTAACGATATAGGCATATGTGCGAAATCGATTCAACGCTTTATGCGTGCCTTTTTTAATTCTGCATGAATAAGAATCGGGGATGAATGTCTTGTCAAAGAAGGGATAAAGTATACGATAAATCGCATGATGCAATAATCTGTCTCCAACGCTTGCTTTATGGATGTTTCTTGGTTTAGGATCAGATATATTAAAGGCCTTGTATCCGCCGTGTCGGTAGTCGCCTGATTTTAAATCTTCGTGGAGAACAAAAATATTATCCATTAATTTTGGAGAAAATTCTTGAACATCAGTCTTGTTT
>JACPHB010000004.1 GCA_016188835.1 Parcubacteria group bacterium | reverse complement strand
TCAAACACTACTTCTTATCAAAATACCGGCCTTCTCCCATCAACTACTTACGCTTATACTGTTGCGGCATATGACGCGGCGGGAAATGTTTCTCTTCAGTCAGCATCAGCATCGGCAACTACGGAAGCGTCCGTGTTGTCAACAACCGTGAACGCTGGCGAGTGGTTTATGGTGCCGAATTCCCAATTGAGCGCAGTTGCTCCCAGTCCGCTTCCTCCGGGACGTCTTAGTTCTGTAATTGATGCCTGGAGCGGCGGCGCTTACGACACGACTCGGGACCGCCTGATTGTTTGGGGAGGAGGGCACGGGGACTATGGCGGAAATGAAATTTACACCTTTGATGTCAATTCGTTAACGTGGTCTCGCCCATGGGGGCCGAGTCCGAGCATCCCGGATCCGCTCGGCGCTCCGTGCTATATCACGTATGCCGATGGCAATCCGGTTTCTCGGCATACCTATTCCGGCCTGCAATACGCTCCTAATATAGATAAATTCTGGATTCAAGGAGGTTCTCTTGCCTGCGGTGGCGGCGGGGCCGGTAACGACACATGGACATTTGATTTTAATGCCTCGAAATGGACGCAGAAAAAAAATATCCCGCAGACCCAACTCGGCGTCCAAACCGCCTACGACCCAGTTACCGGGCACATCTTCGAACAGTCCATGACAAAATTTTTCGAGTATGACCCGGTTGGAGACACCTGGACACAGCGAGGCGATGTAGGCGGCGATCTTGGCGAACGGAATAGAACCGCTGTAATTGATCCGGTAAACCGCTATTTTGTCTCAATAGGAGACGGACAGTTTTTTGTCTGGGACTTAAAAACATTCCGATATTTCACGCCGATAACTTCGGGTGTGAGTAATCTAGAGAATGCTCAAGCTCCCGGATTAGATTACGATCCGGTTAGTAAAAAAATAATTCTCTGGAAAGGCGGAGTTGATGTCTATAGCTTGGATACGACAACGTGGACTTGGGCGAGAATTGTAGCCGCCTCAACTAATACGGTTGTCCCGACAGCCCCAACAACAAAAGGTACATTCGGCAGATTCCGCTATGTGCCGTCCAAGAATGAATTTATTCTCGTTAATAGCGTGTACGGCAACGTGTATATCTATAAGCTATCTGCGGGTACTGGGCTCTAATCCCTTGTATTTAGGTTCCTCTTAGTTAAAAGTCAGAATATCATGATACAATAAAGATAAAAGCTGTTCCGATAAAAACCGCAAAACCTGCCTGCCGGCAGGCAGATCCTCTCGCCCATAATAATTGACTTAGCCGCTTTTTTGTTTTACTATCGCTACAATGGTAATTTAAAAAATTAAAGAAAAAATCAATGATACGAGCGGAAAGGGAGAATGCATAAATGCTAAATTTCCCGCCAAAACTTTCGCAGACGCCGATTCTTCTTGAAAAATTTATCATTAATGGCGGCGTTAGCGTCATTGATCCTGACAGCGCTTGGATAAGTCCGGAAATTAGTATCGGCCGCGGAACGGTCTTCTGTAATTATAATGGTAACAAGAAACATTCTATAATTCTCGGCAACTATGTTTTTATCGGCTCGGGAGCAAATCTTATTGCTCCGATAACAATTGGTGATTATGCCTACATTGCCGCCGGCGCCATTGTAAGCAAAAATGTAAAACCTTACGATTTAATAATCGGCGTAAATAAAGTCACAGAAGGAAAGAAATCCTACTATTGGCACGACGAAGACGGCTGGTATATCTATCCGATCAATAAGCACCCGGTTGTTTGGAAAAATCAATTAAACTTTGTTGTTTAAAAAAAATAAAACCTGTTGGTTGCAACCAACGGGTTTTTTATTATCTGGTTAGTCAAATCTTTTTTCATCGATATGCTTTTGTATTTCAAATTTCAACACATTTTCCACTTCCATATCCGTTTGTTTTAATTTGTTCCACATTGCCGTGCAGGAATCGCAGCCCTGGGAGTTCTTAATATATTCATCGTATCGCCAAATGCTGTCGATTGTTTCTGACAAATGATGAACCAAATCATGATTGTGATTTTTCATAAATTTTTAAAATATTTTAATTATAAATTATGGCTTATGAAGTAAACCGCCGGTGTAAATTACCGTTAAAGCCAAAGTTATTGTTGTTATGGCGCCCATTATTTCGTCAAAATGGTAATTTGGCGAAATCCATACAAAACCAACGGCAACTATAAATAAAATCAGCCAAGAAAAAACAAAGTATTCCCCCAAATGTTTGCTTTTAGTTTTTAATTGTCGTTTTCTGACTTCTTTTAGTATAACATAGATACCGACCGAACCAAGATACGGTTCTGACAAAGAATCAAATATTTTTATAAAAAGGCCATTATAAACGCCGGCATCCAAAAAAAACAAGTAAGCGGCGACAAAAAAATACAACGTGGTAAATAATCCGACGATATAATACAACAGATCAACCGCGCTTTCGGCTAGGGCTTTGGTAACAGCTTTCTTAACGCTAACATTGCCGTCAGCCGAGATGTCTTCCGAATTTTTTAAATATTCAATTATATTAAGCCACCAACTCATTTTATTTTTTTCCTAAAATTTTTAATGCCGCTTTTATTTTTGCCTCAACACCCTTAATGTCTTTTGTAATTTCCTGTAAAACTTTTCTTGCGTCACGCTCTTTGTACCCTAAACTTACTAACGCATCCATCGCTTCTGCCATTTCAGCCGAATCACTCCCTTTGATAGGCATTATTGTCTTGGCTAATTTATTTTTAAGCTCTAAAATTAGCCGTTGGGCCGTCTTTTTTCCCACTCCGGATACTTTAGTAAAGAATGTCTCATCTTCCGAAACAATTGCCTGCTTTAAACTCGCTACCGGCGCCACCTCCAAAATCCCCAGCGCCGATTTCGGGCCAATGCCGGAAATGGAAATTAGGGTCTCAAAAAATTCAAGCTCTTCTTTTTCTGTAAATCCATATAAATCAAGTGTATCTTCGCGAACATAAAGATGCGTCCAAACGCCAATGTTTTGAGAGATAGCGGGGATTTTTTCCAAAATCCCTTGATGAGAAAAAATCCGGTAGCCAACGCCGCCAGCATTAATCACAAAAAACTTCTCGTTTTTCTCTATAATTTTCCCTTCAAGATAGGAAATCATGTTGACTTAAGTATAGCTGAAATTTGCCAAATTTGAAAACAGAGTGTATTATAGTTTAAAGATAAGAAAATAGATTTTAAAAATTGCTTAGCCCCGTTCGCCTTCGGCGAACGGCACGCCCCCACCTACAATTTTAAAAATCCATTTTCTTATCTTTAAATCTTAAGAATATGCCAATAACAAAATCGGCAAAAAAGGCCTTGAGGCAAAATAAAAAGCGCCGGGCGAGAAATTTAAAACAATCTCGCTTATTTAAAGATGAGATAAAAGCGCTAAAAAAACTAATAGCCGCCAAAGACAAAAAAAGCGCTTTGGAGATTTTGCCGAAAGTTTATAAAGCCATAGATAAAGCCGTTAAGACCCATATCCTAAAGAAAAATACCGCCGCGAGATTAAAATCGCGGTTAACAAAAACGGTTAACAAGTTGTAAAAAAATAAAATAAGTTTTTTTCTGAAGCTTTTGCAGCCCCGACGGCATGGTCTCGCCGTAGGCGAGCGTCGGGGCGAAACGGACAGCGAGGTCATCGCTGGATGACCGAGCGCGCGAAGAAAAATATTTATTTTATTTTTTATTTCAAATTTCCGAAATCAAAAGCGAGAGCGCGGTTTTTTCATTTATATCGGTTGTTTTGAAAGCTAAATCCAAATCAATGATTTTTGATAAAAATGCGTTAAGTTCTTCCACGGGAAAGGTTTTTTCCGATTCTTTTAATTTCCCCAACACAAAGGGATGGAGTTTTAACTGACTCGGCGTAGCGCCGGTTTTAAATCTCAAAAGATTCCTGACTTGCCAAGCTAAAAGCCCCAATAATTCGGTCGGTTTTTCGCCACCATCTATTACAATATGGAGCGCTTTTAGCGCTTTTATTTTATTTTTTCGCAGTAAAGCATCAGTTAATTCAAAAATATTGTGTTCCCGATTAGAAACAACAAGTTCTTCAACTTGCGATTTACTAACAACCCCTTTAATCTTAAAATCGGCTAGTTTCTTTATTTCGGAGTTAAGCCGCCAAAGATCGCAACTATAGTTTGAAATTAAAAAATCTAAGGCCTCTCCGGTAAGTACTATATCAAATGAATTTAAAAATTTTTTAGCCCAATCTTTAACTTCATAATCTTTAAGCAGTTTAAAATTTTGAAATTGGTTCGGTTTGTTCGTTAAATATTCAAAAAGTTTATTTTTTGAAGAATCGCCGAAATGAGTGATGACTAAAATAATATTTTCTTCCGAAACTTTGTTTTGAGTTTTTAGAAATTTTAAAATCGGTTCCGATTGGTTTTTGATTGAAAAAATGTTTTTTGCGATAATAAGTTTTTTTTCCGGAATTAAAGAACTTGACTTTACCGCTTCAAAAAAATCTTCAATTTTACCGTCCGCTAAATCAAAATTAACCGAATTAAATCCGCTCGGATTTTTAGCTTTATAACCCGAAATAATCTCCTTTAACTTTTGATTGATTCGATAAGAATCCTGGCCGTAGAGAAAGATAATCATATAGAAAAGGGTTGTTATACATTAAAACTACTTAAATTTTAATACTTTTACAAATAAATTTTAATACTTTTATAGATTAGCTTAATTTCTTTGGTCGCATAACTGTCCTATAGGTAAATTATGCGACCGTTACAGATTACTAAATTAAGAGAGCTTGAGATCGAAAAATCTGCGCAAGTCGCCTTCATTTTTATCAACCACATCAACCGTAAAATAATTGACATGTCGCTCTATGGATAAAAAATGACAAATAAAATCTATTTCATCCTTGCAATCGTATGGGTAAATAAAAACGCTTTCTTGCAAGGGATAAAAACCAAGATCTTTTAATTTCTTGGAAAAAGCCCGACGTTCTTTTTGTTTTTTCTCCGGTATATCGAAAGTTATCAAATGCCATTTTTCGTTCCAATTCTTTCTATTCGGAAGTTTTAAATCATCATAATCGTAATTTTTCACCAATTTTTTGCCATCCGCTGTAATTTCTATGTAAATTTCATCTCCCTTTTCTATTAAATTTATTAAACGTTTTTGGTTCAAACGTTTAATTGCCTCTCGGATGCGGCGGCGGTCTGTTTTATCCCAATTTCTACGCCAACGCATCAATGGCTTCAGAAGTTGAGCAACATTGGGCACAAACAGCGATGAAAGAATTAACGTGCCTGAAGCGGCCATAAACAAAACATCTCTGGTTAATGATTTTCTTCTCATTTTTTTATCTTTTTATTATTTTATTATTATTGTCTTTATTAATTTATTATTATCTTGTCGTTATAGTAATGGTCGCATAGTTATCCTATAGGATTTTTATGCGACCAGTCAAGCTTGACTAGCATAACGTTACTTTGTTATTATATTAAGCACTATAGCACCTTAATTTTACCTTCGAAGAAGAGAAGGAGAAGCAAGATGAAGCTAATTGACTGTTTCAAAGTATTTGCTTTTCTGGCTTTTGCCAGTTCTGTATTTTTATCAACCGTTTTTCATTATCCGGCATTTACGATATTCTGGTTTGTTGCAATGATTTTATTTATGTTTTCGCTTAGTAAAGAATCTTCTATATTAACCATTTTGGCATTTACAGCACTTGCATACATTCCATTGGGTTTAATTTATGCACTTAGTGATTTTGTTAGCCACACGGTTAATCGCTACGATATTACAAGCCCATTTGGTGTGTTACTGTTCCTTTTTATGGTTATTGAATTCATTTTGGCTCTAATTTGGTTAGATAAAAAACAATAATCATTAATTCTTGTACGCCACCTATTGGGTGGCATTATTTTTTAAACTACAACTTCTGACATTTGGGACAGAAATGGGCGCTGCGGCTGCCGATTTTTATTCGCTTTATAATGCCTCCGCATTTATTCGGGCATTTTTCGCCTTCACGTTGGTATGTCAGACGGACATTGCCATAGCCACCTTTTTTCCCCGAAGTGTCGCGGTAATCTGAAGTGGATGTGCCGCGAAGTTTTACTGCTTTTTTTAGAATTTTTTTAGTCGCTTCAAAAATAGCTTTTAATTCCTTATCGCTTAATGTTTCGATTTTTTTTAGAGGATGAATTTTAGCGATAAAAAGAATATCATCGGCATAAATATTGCCGATTCCGGAAACGACGTTCTGATCCATTAAAACTTTCTTAATCACTCCCCGTTTTTTAACTACTAAACTTTTAAAATCATTAAATCGAAAATCTGGTTTTAATGGATCGGGTCCGATATTTTTCACATCTTCCAAATTTTTAAAATCTTTTTCAGAAACAACTAAAATTTTGGCAAACTTTCTCAAATCCGAAAGCGCTAACATGCTTTTATTAGATAACCAAAACATCACGTGAATATATCCGTTGACCTTTTCGGCCAATAGCCCATTTTCGACCGCTATCCACTTTCCATTTTCCACTTTCCATTTTCCAATAAGTAAGTGCCCTGTCATTTTCTGGTGAATAAGAATTTTTTTATTGCCTGACAAATCAAAAATTATATTTTTTCCAAGCCGCCAGACCTTGTTTATTTTTTCGCCCGTAACAGTTTTTTTAAAACCGTCAAAATGACCCGGCGACCGCTTAAAATACTTGGGCCAATCGGTCCAAACTTTAGTTATGGTTAAACCTTTAACTTTTTTATTTAAATCATTAATGATTGTTTGTACTTCAGGAAGTTCCGGCATATTTTTAGAATTTCTTTAACTCCCCCCAATTATCGCCGATTTTTGCTTCGGCGGTAATTGGCACTTTTAATTTTATAACGCTTTCCATAAGTTCTACAATTTTTGCTGCCGCTTCTTTTATAAAATCTTCTTTAACTTCAAAGAGAAGCTCGTCGTGAACTTGCAAAATCATCTTGATATTGTCATTGTGCTTATTTTTGTCAATCCAATTGTCAATTTCAATCATCGCTTTTTTGATTATATCGGCCTCAAGGCCTTGAATGGGCATATTAACGGCAATGCGTTCGGCTTGAGCCCGTAACATTGGGTTTGAAGAATTAATTTCGTGAAGGTAACGGCGACGCCCGAAAAGCGTTGTCGTATAACCTTTTAGTATCGCTTCTTCCTGGAGCTTTTTGATGTAACCGGCGACGCCCGAAAAATCTTTCAGATATTCGGCGATAAATTCTTTCGCTTTTTCTTTGCTGATTCCGGCCGATTCGGCAAAACTTTGAGCGCCCATTCCGTAGATTATTCCGAAATTTAGCGCTTTGGCGGCAAAACGCATTTGCGACGTTACTTTTTTCAGTGGAACATTATTTATTTCAGAAGCGGTAAACTTGTGGATATCCAGTCCATTTTTAAACGCTTCAATCATTTTTTTGTCGTTGGCGAGTGCCGCAATAATCCTCAAATGAATCTGAGAATAATCAACCGAAAGAAACTTATATCCTTTTTCGGCGATAAAAGCTTGCCGCACTTTATCGCCCCAATCACCGCGGGCCGGGATATTTTGTAAATTAGGATCTTGGCTTGACAGCCGCCCGCTTGCCGTTCCCGTTTGGTTAAAAGTGGTATGAATCCGGCCATTATTATCAACCATATTAGGCAGTGTATCGGTATAAGTTGATTTTAGCTTGGACAGTTCCCTGTATTTTAAAATAAAATCAATAATTTTGTGCTGCGGTTTAATTTTTAGGAGTTCCGCCGCTCCGGTTGAAAGCGCACCGCCCGGCGTTTTCTTAACGCGGCCTCCGGCTAAAGCTCCTGGAATTTTTAATTTTAAGAAAAGGATCTCGGATAGTTGCTGAGGCGAATTTATGTTAAATTTTTCGCCGGCTAATTTATAAATTTTATTTTCAAGTTTTTTCAGTTCTTTCCTAAAATAATCATTTAATTTATTCATCTTTTTAACATTCAGCTTTATTCCAGCAATTTCCATCTTCGCTAAAACCGATATAAGCGGCATTTCAATTTCTTTAAAAACTTTTTCGGTTTCGGTTTCAACCAGACGATTTTTTAAAATCGGCGCTAATTTTGAAATGGCCTCAGCTTCAGTGAGAACCACGCCAAATTCCTTTAAGCTTAATTTTTCTAAACTGTAGTCGCGCTCGCCCGGATTAAGAATGTAGGCAGCAATCATAACGTCAAAATCGCCGCTGCTAATAACCGTTTGTTTTCCGAGCGGAGTTTTAATGAAAGATTTAAAATCGTAGCCGATTCGCTCTTGGTTGGAAACTTTGTTGGAAACCGAGCTTCCAACAATGCTGACATTTGAAGGTATTGCCAAAGTCCCCTGCTTCTGTCCACCCGATAGACGATTAATTAAACTCACGAATCCCAAATTTTGAAAAATTTCTATTATTTTGTTTTTATCAAATTTTCCAAATTCGCTTTCTTTTAAATTAAACTTTATCGGAACGTCTTGTTTTATAGTCGCCAGTTTTTTTGAAAAAAACGCCGCGTTTTTTCCTGATTTTAATTTTTCTAAAATCGAACCGCTAATACTCACTGCTTTGTTTTTTTCTATCGCTTCGTATAATTTCTCAACTGTTTTAAACCGATTAAGCAGAGTAATAGCCGTTTTTTCGCCAATACCTTTAACGCCGGGAATATTATCAGAAGGATCGCCCTTAAGCCCTTTAAAATCAATCATTTGCTCCGGATATAGCCCCTCAAATCGTTCCATAACTTTCTTAGCATCGTAAATAATTTGTTCTTTTGCCGCGCTTGGAGGAGTGTAAAGAACAGACACATTTTTTGAAATAAGCTGGAGATTATCCATATCGCCGGTTAAAATTAAAACTTCCATATTTTTTCCGTCTTTTGATGATAGTTTTTGGGCAACAGTGCCAATAATATCATCGGCTTCATATCCCGATTTTTCAAAAATTGGAATTTTAAAAGCGGTTAAAATTTCTTTTACTCTTGGAATTTGGGCATATAAATCATCCGGCGCCTTAACCCTTGTCGCTTTATATTCTTTATATTCTTTATGTCTGAAAGTGGCCCCCGGAGCATCAAAAGCGGCAACAATATAATCGGGCTTAAAATTAGAAATGGTTTTTATCAAAATTGAAGCAAACCCGTAAACTGCGTTTACTAATTCGCCGCTTTTAGTCGTAAGCGGCGGCAGGGCGTGATAAGCGCGATGAATCAGTGCGTGGGAATCGATTAAAATAAGGCGTTTCATAAAACTATTTTTCTTTTGTTTTTCCCTAAATTTTCAAATTTAATTCGCAAAATATTTTTAGGCAGAATTTTTTTAATTTTATCCGCCCATTCAATAACAATTATATTTTCCGGATTTTTTACTAAATCTTTAAATCCTAATTCCAAGAGTTCTTTGGAATTTTTTAATCTATAAGCGTCAATGTGATATAAATTTTTATACTCTTTAAACGGAATGGGAAATTGCTTGAGTATTAAAAAAGTCGGGCTTAAAACGGTTTCTTTAATCCCTAATCCAGCAACCAGCCCTTGGATAAAAGTGGTTTTTCCGGACCCTAAATTACCTTCCAGCGCAATTACAAAGGCGTGTTTTAAGAGCGATTGTTTTTTTAAATCTTGCGCTAAATTATCGGCGACTTTTTTAGTTTCTTTAACCGAATTGGTGATTGTTTCAATCATAAAGACAAACTGATGATAACAAAAATGGCGTTGCCAAAGCAACGCCCATAAAATATATTCTCTATTATCTATAATCAATTAGTGCTATTTTTACCTTTCTTGGACATAAATAAAGATATAAGGAAAAATACTGAAAGTACCGCAACTACTGGCAATCCCACTACTACACTTAAAATAAACACAACATCTAGCAACATCATTTTCCTTTCTCCTTGTAGTTAATGAAAAGTCCTAAAATTAATAGGATGTCTTGCCAACTCATTGTTTCTTCCTTCCTTTTTAACTTTTTAAACACCAATCCTAATTATTAATATAATACACCTAAACAAATGGGTTGTCAAATGTTTGGTGAACGCAAAAATTTCCTATAGGATGAATTTGCGTTCATTCAAACTTATCCACAGTTTTTATTGACTATGAATGTTTGATGGAGTTATGTTCATCGCGATGAGATTGAAAAATTAATTGAATTTTAGCTACCCCGTGGGGATAAAAATATTTGTAAAATAACCGATAAAATTAGAGAATTAAGCTAAGATAAACGAGAATCGAGAGAATATATTTTAAAAATTCTAGGTGTGGGCGCGCGCCCCGAGCGAAGCGAGGGGTAGGGCTAAGGAATTTTTAAAATATATTCTCTCGGTTCACAAACACTATAATGAAATTTCAAGAAGAAAAACAAAAAGAATTTTTAGCCAAAGTTCGTCAGGAAGAAGAAGAAAACCGGGCAAAGCTTTTAGCTGAAAAGCTTGGGTTCCCCTATCTTAATTTATCTTTTGTGCCTATTGAGGAAGATGCTTTAGTTATAATTTCAAAAGAACAATCGGAATCGGCTAAAGCCGCGGTTATAAACAAAGAGGCAAAATTGCTTCAACTGGTCGCCTTAAACCCCGATGAAAAAAAGGTTCAATCGCTTATCGCCGATTTGGAAAAAAACGGGTTTATTGCAAAAGTTTTCGTTGTTTCAGAAAAAAGCTTAAAAAAGGCCTTATCCCAATATCCCTTAAGAGAAGAAGTTAGAGAAATCACCGGAACGGTCAAAATCGCGAGCGATGTATTAATCCGGTTTAAAAAAGAAATAGTCAATACCAAAAATCTTAAAAAAATATTGGAAAATTTATTCAAAGCCAAGGCCACGGAAATTGTTGAGGCCATTTTAGCCGGAGCTTTGATTAATAAAGCGTCGGATATTCATTTTGAACCGGAAAAAGATAAAATCCGGATAAGATTGCGGCTTGACGGCGTTTTGGAAGACATTGTTTTTATGCCGGTTTCAATTTATCACTTGGTCCTAAACCGCGTTAAACTGCTTTCCGGCCTTAAGCTGAACATTCATAAAAAAGCCCAAGACGGCCGCTTCACTATTGCAAGCGCCGACATGTCTGTAGAAATCAGAACTTCAATATTGCCCGGAGCTTATGGCGAAAACATCGTTATACGCGTTCTTGACCCAAGTATGATAAAAATTGACTTGGAAGATTTAGGAATAAGAGACGATGACCTAAAAATTATAGAAAATCAACTTCAAAAACCAACCGGCATGATTCTTACCACCGGCCCTACCGGCTCCGGCAAAACTACTACTCTTTACGCTTTTATTAAAAAAATCCTCACGCCGGACGCCAAAATAATCACCATTGAAGACCCAATTTAATACCAAGTTGAAGGAATATCTCAAACTCAAGTTGAACCTGACAAGGGTTACACTTTTGAAAATGGCCTGCGTTCTATTGTTAGGCAAGATCCTGACGTAATTTTAGTGGGAGAAATCCGCGATTTTGAAACCGCGGAAATTGCCATGCATGCCGCTTTAACCGGACACTTGGTTTTTTCCACCCTTCATACTAATGATGCGATCGGTGCCGTGCCCCGCCTTGTAGACCTTGGAGTAAAACCGCCGGTTATCGCCCCCGCTATTAATTTACTAATGGCCCAGCGCTTATTGAGAAAGCTTTGTCCTAAATGCGCTTTAAAAAGAAATATAAATAAAGAAGAGCTGCAAACATTTAAAAAAATTCTGGAAAATCTGCCGCCAAGAGTTGAATTTAAAACTGAATTAACAAATAAAACCGAAATAAGCGACGCTAAAGGTTGTGATGACTGCCACAATGGCTATTCCGGCAGAATAGCAGTTATGGAGCTATTTGAAATTACAGATGAAGTCGAACGTTTAATACTTAAATCCCCCGCCGAAGTAGAACTAAAAGAAGCGGCAAAAAAAACCGGAATGGTTACTATGGCGCAAGACGCGGTGATAAAAATATTAAGAGGTATTACGACGATTGAAGAAGCAGAGAGGATTTTAGGTTCTTTGGATTAAAAGTAATGGGCGAATAATTGCAAATAAATTATTTTCCGAAGCTTATGAAAGCGTTTTAGCATGGTTTCGCCGCAGGCGAATAAAACGCTTTCATCGGACAGCTCCGAGCCAGCTCGAAGGGATAGGACTATTCTGTGAAATGACCCAGTCGGAACCAGATCAACCGACAGGGAAAAGCCCCCGAAAAAGCCGAATAAATAAATTTTTAGGCCTTTATTGCCTCGAGGTTAATAAGAGCAAGTATAGATTCAACTAGTTAAATTGTAATATAAAACACATATTTTGTCAAATTATGGATATTAACGCAACCAATTCAAAATTGAAACCGGAAGACCGCACTTTAGATCAGGCACTAAGGCCAAAAAGCTGGAATGAATACATTGGGCAAGATAGAGCCAAAGCCAGCTTGAAAATTTTAATTGAAGCTGCCAAAAAACGCTCCGAACCGATTGACCACCTACTTTTATACGGCCCGGCCGGTTTGGGAAAAACCACGCTGGCTTACATTATAGCTAGAGAAATGAATGCCAATATAAAAATAACTTCAGGACCAGCAATTGAAAAAGTCGGCGACCTGGCTTCAATTTTAACCAACCTTAACAGCGGCGACATCCTTTTTATAGACGAAGCCCATCGCCTTAATAAGGCCATAGAAGAGATATTATACCCAGCGATGGAGAATAGAATGCTCCATATTATTATCGGAAAAGGGCCGTCGGCAAGAACGCTGCAGCTTGATCTGCCGCCGTTTTCTTTAATCGCCGCCACTACTCGCGTCGGACTTTTATCAAATCCGCTACGCTCCCGCTTTGGTGTTACTTTCCGGTTGGATTTTTATAATATCAACGACATTGAAAGTATTTTAGAAAGATCAGCAGGCTTAATGAATCTTCAAACCGAAACCGAGGCCTTAAAATTAATCGCAAGCTCGTCAAGATACACGCCTCGAGTCGCTAATCGGCTTTTAAAAAGAGTGCGTGATTATGCCGAAGTTGAAGGAGTAGGGCAAATAACAAAAGAAATGACCCAGCGCGCTCTGGCACTTTTAGAAATTGATCATTTAGGATTAGAGTCAACTGACCGGCGGCTTATTGAAACAATAATTAAAAATTTTAACGGCGGACCGGTGGGCCTGCAGGCGCTCGCCGCCGCCACTTCCGAAGAACTGGACACAATTGAAGACATTTACGAACCATATTTATTACAGCTTGGATTTTTACACCGCACCGCCCGCGGTCGCATCGCCACCAAATTCGCCTATGAACACCTGGGCCTAAAATTGCCCCCAGAAAACCAAAATTTATTATAAATTATGTCCGGACATTCTAAGTGGTCAACAATTAAACATAAGAAAGCTTTAACCGACGCTAAAAAGTCAAAGGTTTTTTCTAAGGTTTCTTCACTTATTACGATTGCCGCGAGGCGCGGCGGCGATCCCGATAAAAACCCCTCACTTCGAGCGGTAATAGAAAAAGCCCACGAAGTTAACCTGCCTAAAGAAAACATTGAACGGGCGATAAAACGCGGAACCGGGGAAATTGCCGGCGCCCAAATTGAAGAAGTAACTTATGGCGCTTTTGGGCCCGGCGGCGCGGTAATTTTAATAACCGCCATTACCGACAATAAAAATCGAACGCTCGCGGAAATAAAAAAAATACTGCAAGAGCATAATGCAAAGTTTGCCGAAATTAATTCCATACAGTGGATGTTCCGCCGCGAAATCGCTGACTGGGTTCCGAATCAAACGGTAAAAATAGAAGATGAAAATGTTAAAAAAGAACTTGCCGCTTTATACGAAGCGCTTGATGACGAGCAAGACGTAAATGAAATTTATGATAATATTGGGGATTGATCCTGGCACAACCAGAATTGGTTATGCGCTGCTCAACAAAAAAGATAACACCGACGTTGATTTAATAACCTACGGCTGTTTAGAACTCCAAAATAAAAACCAAGTTGAGCGATTGGCAAAAATATCGCAGTTTATTTCGGATTTAATTATCGAGTATCGTCCAGAAGTTTTGGCGATTGAAAAATTATTTTTTACCAAAAACGCCAAAACTGCGCTCTCGGTTGCCGAAGCCCGTGGTGTCATTATTAATAATGCAAATACTTCCAATCTCGAGGTCTTGGAGTTTACGCCTCTCGAAGTTAAAGTAGCAACAACCGGTTACGGCAAAGCCGAAAAAAAAGAAATTCAAAAAATGATTTGCCGGTTATTAAATTTGGAAAAAACGCCCCAACCAGACGACGCCAGCGACGCTATTGCCATTGGGCTTACGGCTTGCTATACTAATCAAAAATTAATTATTAAGCCATAAATATGGAAAAACTGCCATTATTTAATCAAAACGGCTCAGATGAGTTAGAAGAGTTAGAAGACGATCAGGAGCTCAAGGAATTGGGAGATGATGGGTTGGAAGACACGGAAAATCCTAAAAGCGCCGACGAGGATGATAATCTGGAAGAAGAAAAGGAAATGCCGGAAACGGAAGAGCTTTAATTGAAAAACGACTCCACAACTACGGAGTCGTTTTTCAATTTTTCTTTATCTTCCTAAAATTTCTTTTCCCATATTGGACTACCATCCCTTCATAAGCATCAATAACCTCTTCCGGGTCTTTTTTAATTTTACCATCAACTTTTACAGCATTCTCTAAAACCTTGCGACGCGATTCACTTCTAGATGATGCTAAGCCCATCTGCATCAATAATTCAATAAGTTTGCGCGGCTTCATAGTAATGGAAATCTCCCGAATGTTTTCCGGTAACTCGTGTTTCTTAAATACTCTTTCAAATTCTTCGGCCGCTTCTTTGGCTTTTTTTTCGCCGTGATAGATTTTAACGATTTCAAACGCCAATTCTGATTTAAGATTTCTCGGATTTTCTCCGGATTTAAGACGCAATTCCACATTTCTAACCTTGTTATCATCAACATCCGTGCAAAGTTTGAAACATTCAATTATCACCTCGTCAGCAAGCGCCATTATTTTTCCATACATCTGATCCGCTGGTTCGCTTATAAAAATCGCTCCGCCGGTTGTTTTAGACATCAGCATCTCTCCGGTTTTGGGATGAGTAATAATCGGCTTGGTAATAACAAACTTTTCTTTCTTTAAGATAGATTTTTCCAAGTCGCGGCCGACAAGCATATTAAAAAGCTGATCGCTGCCGCCTAATTCCGCATCAGTTTTCAGTACCACCGAGTCGTAACCCTGGAGTAGAGGGTAAATTACCTCTTTTTCGGTTATTGATTCCCCAGCTTTAATGCGTTTTTGGAACATATCGCGCTCAATTAACCTCTGATGCGTTATAAGGCCGCACAAATCTAAAAGAAATTCAGCGCTCATTTTTTTCCACCATTCACTATTAAATCTAAATACCGTTTTTTGAGAATCCAGAATTTTAAGAATTTGGCTTTTGTAATGTTTCAAATTTTTTATTACTTGTCGTTCAGCAAGAGGCACGCGTTTTTTATGTTTTCCCGTCGGATCGCCAATTCTGGCGGTGAAGTCTCCTATTAAAATAATGATTTTGTGCCCTAGTTTTTGAAACCTTCTCAAAATAAAAAGGTTGGCGCTATGCGCTATATGCAAACTTGACGCTGTCGGGTCAATACCCCAATAAATAGTCAGTTTCTCTCTCGATTTTAAAATTTTCTCCAGAGCTTCGCGGTTTGGATAAATTTTATCAATTTGTTTCGTCAGCGCTTCTTCAATTTTGTGCTCTTGTGAATTTTCCGTTATCATTGTAATCTACACTACTAGAGATGCTAAAAAAAATCAAAAAAATTTTATCCCATATTGCTCTGTGGAGCATTCTTTTTGTTTTTATTGTTGTTATCTTATTTATTGCGGCTTTTTTTTACTACAGCCGCTACCTTCCCGATCCAAACGCTTGGCAGGATAGAAAAGTGATCCAATCTACCAAAATCTATGACCGGGAAAATAAAACCCTGCTTTATGAAATTCACGGGGAAGAAAAGCGAACAGTAATTGCTCACAACGACATTCCTCAAATAGTTAAAAACGCCACCATTGTCGCCGAAGACACCAAGTTTTACAATCATTCCGGCATTAATTTTCGCGGCATTTTACGAGCTATTTTAGCTGACATTAGAGGTAAACAATTGCTTGAAGGAGGCTCCAGTATCACCCAGCAGCTTATTAAAAACGCTTATCTTTCTCCGGAAAGAACTTTTAGCCGAAAAATTAAAGAATTGATTTTAGCGATTACTTTGGAAAAAAAATATTCTAAAGATGAAATTTTAAACTTTTATTTGAATCAGATTCCTTATGGATCCAATTCTTATGGTATTGAGGCGGCAGCTCAAACTTATTTTAATAAGTCGGCAAAAGAACTGAGTATTACCGAAGCCGTTTACTTAGCAGCCCTTCCAAAAGCACCTTCATACTATTCGCCCTATGGCAACCATGGCAACGAACTAAAAACCCGGGCTAATTATATTTTGAGCCGGCTTTACGATTTAAAATATATTACTAAAAAAGATTATGATAAAGTAAAAGAAACGACTGCTAATTTTGTTGATCAAAAAAGCAGTATTATTGCTCCCCATTTTATAATGTTCGTCCGCGAACACTTAAATGAAAAATACGGTGAAGATTTTGTTGAAAAAAGCGGTTTAAAAGTAACAACAACAATCGACCTTAACTTGCAAAAAATTGCCGAAGATGTCGTTAAAGAGGGAGTCGATAGAAACAAAATTTACAATGCTAAAAATGCCGCTTTAACCGCCATTGATCCCGAAACCGGACAGATATTGGCGATGGTTGGTTCAAAAGATTATTTCGGCAAATCGGAACCGGATGGCTGTGAATCGGGACAAAATTGCGAATTTGACCCAAATGTAAATGTCACAATAAGTTTGCGCCAGCCGGGCTCGGCTTTTAAGCCTTTTGTTTATGCTACTGCCATAACTAATGGTTACACGCCTCAAACGGTAATTTGGGATATTCCAACGGAATTCAATCCTTTGTGTTCATGGAATGGTATTGCCGAATCGGGAATAGATCAGGAAACATGCTACAAACCAAAAAATTATGACGGACGATTCAGAGGTCCGGTAACATTGAAACAGGCGCTGGCTAATTCTTTAAATGTGCCATCGGTTAAAGTTCTATATCTTGCCGGAATCAATAATGCTATAAATATGGCTGAAAATATGGGTATTACTACCTTAAAAGACCGGTCTCGTTATGGCCTTTCATTGGTACTAGGAGCCGCCGAGGTCAAATTACTAGATATGGTTTCAGCGTTCGGAGTTTTCAGCCAAGATGGCATTAAAAGAAAACCTGTCGGCATTTTAAAAATTGAAGACGGAAGCGGGCGAATATTAGAAGAATATAAAGAACAAAACCAAAGAGTGATGGAAGAACAAACTGCTAGAGAAATAAACGATATTTTATCCGATAATAATGCTCGATCGCCGATGTTCGGGCTATATAGCCCCCTTTATTTAGGCGAGATACCGGCGGCCGCGAAAACCGGTACGACCCAAGATCCGAGCGATGAAACCAAAGCTCGAGACGCTTGGATAATTGGTTACACGCCGTCGCTTGTTGCCGGTGTTTGGGTTGGTAATAATAACAACACACCAATAGAAAAGGGCGGAGCTGGAGTCGCTGCCGCCGGTCCGATTTGGCATAATTTTATGATTGCCGCATTAAAAGATAAGCCGAGTAAAACATTCAATAAACCCAACCCCATAATCAGCGAAAAACCAATTTTAAACGGCCAATACCAAATCTCGGTAAAATTAAAAATTAATAAAAATAACGGCCTTTTAGCAACCGAAAAAACTCCGCCTGAATTAGTAGATGAAAAATCTTTTACAGAAATTCATGAAATTCTTTGGTGGTTAGATAAGAATAACCCACAAGGTCCAACACTTGAAGATCTGGAATCTGACTCCCAATTTAAAAATTGGGAACTGTCTCTTCAAAATTGGCTTTTAAATAATTACGGATCAAATTACTATAATAAATTACCCAAAGATTATGATCGGTGATTAACTCCGAAGTGAAGTCGGAGTTAATCAATTATTTCTTATGGGCATTAAAATGTAGAAAAAATCATTGTTTTTAACTGACTTAATAACAGCTGGTTTTTGATCGCCATTAAATTCCAGAATTAATTCATTTTCGTCAATATTTTTTAAACCATCTAAAAAATATCGCCAATTAAAAACAATAGTAACATCTTTACCTTTAATTTCTGAATTAATTTTCCCATGATGATTGCCATATTCGCTATTATTTGAAAAAATTTCCATTTGGGACTTTTCGGAATTTGTTTTTATCGTAATATCATTTAATTTTGATGAAAAACAACCCGATAATTTAATTGATTCTTCTAAATCATTTTTACTGAGATAGCATTTTGTTTCGGATGATTTTGGAATAATAACTTCATAATCAGGATAATTCCCTTCAACTAATCTTGAAATTAATTGGGTATTATCAAAATCAAATAATACTTGATTTTGATCAACAATTATTTTAACATTATCATTTTGGTCCCCTAAAATTCTCAATAATTCCCCAGCTGTTCGCAGCGGAAGAATAATATTTCTTGACTGATCAAAATTAATTTTTATTTTTTCCTTATTATCGCCAGATAAAACAAAAATTGTTTTATGAGCCAACCTAAAACTATCGGTGGCTACAAATTTTAATTGATCAGGGTTGATTTTAATATAAATACTGGAAATTTCCGGCCTGGCATCTGAAATTGCTGATGAATTAATAACATAATTTAGAGAGTTTTTAAATAATTTTGAATTTATAGTTAAAACAGAATCATTTTTTACTTTAGGAATAATTTGAAAATCTTCAGCGTTTAAACCATTAATAGATGCTTTTATATTATCGCAATTTAAATAAAGTTTAAAATCCTTAACTTCAAAATTAATATTTTTATTCGGAAGGTTATTAATAAACTGACTTAATAACTGTGCTGGCACGGTTATACTGCCTTCTTTTAATATTTTTGAAGGTATTAATGAAGTAAAACCAATTTCCAAATCGGTTGAAGAAATTTTTAACATTCCTTTCTCTGTTGATAATAAAAAATTATTTAAAATAGGTAATGTTGAATTATACTTTATAATTCTTAAAGCATTATCTAAATTTCTTTTTAAATTTTCTTTAAAACAAATAAAGTTCATTAATTAAATTACTACTATTATTAATTTATATTTATTTATTACTATTACTAATTAAAAAATCTGTTTATAAATCTAATTTATTAGAATTTTAAGCCATTATTTATTATACTAATATGTTAATATATTTGTTTATAATTTTGAGATAATTTATTTATTATTTTTTTAAAATTATAATTATAAACTTATTATCTACTTTTTACATTACTATTTATTAACATTAAATTAGACCAAGTAAAGTTTTTCTTTGATCATATTAATTTCATCATTTAAATTTTGGTCTGATTCTATTTCTTTTTTTATTTTATCACAAGCATGAATAGCTGTAGTGTGATCTCGTCCGCCAATTTTAAGACCAATAAAAGGAAATGAATTTTTTAATTCTTCTCTTAAAAGATACATTATTATTTGTCTTGGTTTTACTATCTCTTTTTTTCTTGAGCGTTCCAGTAATTCTTTCTCGCTTACATCGTAAAATTCGGCAACCGCTTTAATAATATTTTTAAAAGTTGTAGATTTTTTAGGAGTATTTACGATTATATTAAGAGCCTTTTTAACTTCGGTTAGGTTAAAATCTTTTTTATTAGTGCTTAAATTTGAAGCAATAAGGCGATTTAAAGCGCCTTCAAGTTCTCTAATGTTTTTCTTAATATTTGAAGCAATATATTCAAGAATATCGTAAGAAAAATCAAAACCTTTTTCATTAGCTTTGGTTTTTAAAATGGTAATTCTTGTTTCTAAATCTGGGTAACTAATATCAGCGATCATTCCGCCTTCAAACCGAGAACGCAGCCGTTCCTCTAATGTTTGGATTGATTTTGGGGGTCTGTCAGAAGAAATAATTATTTGTTTTCCGGCATCATACAATGCATTAAAAGTGTGAAAAAATTCATCTTGTGTTTTTTCCTTTCCAGAAAGAAATTGAATATCATCAATAATTAATAAATCAATTTCCCGCCATCTTTTTTTAAAATCATCAATATCGTTTGGTCGAAGTGATCCGGATCTTAAAGTTGTTATAACTTCAGAAGTAAATCTTTCTGATGTAACATATTTTATTTTTTTATTACGATTTTCTTTTTTAACCGCGTTGCCTATAGCTTGAATCAAATGAGTTTTACCGAGTCCCACGCCGCCGTAAATAAACAGCGGATTATATTTGTTTCCAAGATTTTTAACAACAGCTGAAGCGGCGGCGTGGGCAAGCTCATTAGAAGGGCCGACAATAAAATTGTCAAAAGTATAACGCGGATTAAGATTAGTTTCTGTATCAACATTTAATTCGGTAAAATCTAATTGTTTATGAGCTGATAAATCATCTTCTTTAAACTGTTTTTTATCTTTTAATTCTTCTTTTATATAATTTGGTTTAATTTGGTATGTTACTTCCTTAATTTCAGATTCAATATTGTGTAATGACCTTAAAATAAATTTATGATATTTGTTTTCAAGCCATTCTTTAGTAAAACTATTAGGCACAGCAATAGTAATAATACCGTTCTTCTTATCAACGATCGAAGTATTTGTGAGCCAGGTTTTATAATTTGCTTTTGAGACCTGTAATCCTATTTCTCCTAAAGCCGCCTTCCAGAGTTCGTGTAAATCCATAAAATAAAAAAGATTATTATAAATAAAAGATTTAATATTGCTAATATTAGCAGTATAACACCAAATTAAAACACTTTAAGAATATTTTTTAATACAAAGAAGTTAATAACATGTGTATTTTCTGTGGAAAATAATAAATCATTTAAAATGTTTGACGCAATACAAGTTTTTATGTTATAAGATTAGTAATGAGTATTACTTATAAACCAAAAAAGAAACGGCGGTTAAAAAAACACGGATTTTTAAAGAGAATGAAATGTGTAGGTGGAAGAAAAGTTATTGCCAGACGTAGGAAAAAAGGACGCTTTAAGCTGACTGTTTAAATAACATACATGTTGCCAAGAATTAATCGTTTAAAATCCGATGAAGATTTTAAAAATGTTTTTAAAAACGGTAAAACATCGGAAAATCACTTTTTCCGCATCAAGTTTTTAAAAAACCGGAAAAATTTCAGCCGTTTTGGTTTTATAATCAGCGCCAAGCTTTTAAAAAAAGCAACTGCGAGAAATACCTTAAAAAGGCGCTTAAGAATGATTTGTCGATATTTACTCAAAGATTTAAAATATGGTTTTGACATAGTGATATGGCCTAAAAAGAATTCCACCTCTCTTAATTATAAAAATTTAACCGATTATTTGCGAGAGTTAATTGTTTATAAGGTAGTTAATAATAAAACATGATTTCTTATCTTTTTAATGAAATATTTTATAAACCATTATTTAATGGTTTAATTTTTTTGTATAATTGCAGCCAAAAATTGAGGAAATAAAGAAAAAATTTAAAGATAATAAAGAAGCACAGGCCAAAGCACTCATGGCGGTTTATTCCGAAAATAAAATTAATCCACTGGGCGGTATTTTGCCTCTTCTCATTCAAATCCCGATCATTTTTGCTCTTTGGCGGGTATTTTTAAACAGTATAAATTCTGATTTTAGTTCAATATATCCGTTCATTCAGGCGCCAACCGCAATTCAAACCGTTTTTTTGGGTTTATTTGATTTAACTAAGCGAAATATGTTATTAGCTGTGATAGCCGGAGTTTTGCAGTATTTCCAAACAAAAATGGTCATGCCCTCCTTCGCCAAGGCTACGGAGGGCAAGCCCTCTGATACTGTTAATTTTAGCCAGGTTATGTCAAAACAAATGCTTTACTTCGGGCCGGTTATAAGTATGGTTATTTTTTGGACCTTGCCGGCAGCCCTTCCTTTATATTGGATTATTGTTACTTTAATGACCATTCTTCAGCAGTATTTAAATCGGGAAGTGAAAATTTAAATAAAGATAATGGAAAAAATTGATGAAGTTAAAAACATTCTTAACGAATTTTGGAGGCATGCGGGGATTATTGATTTTGAGATTAAAACCGTAGAAACGGCTGTCGATGGTTCTTTAAATGTCGGAGTTTTTATTCACGATGCCAGTTTATACATCGGTGAAGAAGGACGCAATATTAGGGACTTTGAGACGATCCTGCGCTTGATAATAAAAAAGCAAACTGGAGATATTTCTACTGTTCATCTTGATATTAATAATTACCGCGAACTCAAAAATGAAACTTTACGTGAATTAGCCAGAAAAGCCGCTAGACGCGCCAGATTTTATAAGCAACCAGTGGCTTTAGAAGCGATGACGGCTTACCAGAGAAGAATTATTCATACCGAACTTGCTATACATCCAGACATTAAAACCGAAAGCATCGGCGATGGCGGCAATCGTCGGGTGGTGGTGAAATATATCAGTTAAAAAATAATAAAAACAATAAAATATAAAAAATAAAATTCTAGGTGGGGGCGAGCCGCTCCGAGCAAAGCGAGGAGTGGGGCTAAGGAATTTTATTTTTTATATTTTATTGTTTTACTTTATTATCCAATTTATAAAGAAATTTGTTTTCTTTTGATATAAAGAAAATACTCTTTTCATCATCAGTGATAATCATATTTGAAATACCACCGATATATTTTAAGACCAGCATTTTCCCGCCGGTTTCAGTGTTGATTTTCCAGATGTCATCGCTGGTTGAAAAAGCGTTTTTGTAGTAATCATCGGGCAAAACGGCAAAATCCGGCCACAACTTCGGAATGGCGCAGTATATATTTATAAGGTCTTTAGTCCAGGCGCATTTATCAACCAAAGTTGAAACATTGCTTATGATTTTTTGGTCGCCCCTTTTGTCGTAAACGGATAATACCGGATTTTTTCCGTTTTGATCAGTGTAAGAATAAACAAAACTGCCGCCATCGGGCGCGAATAATATTTCAAACCCGAAATTACTAATTATTTTCTTAATCCCCAAGTTTCTCACGTCTAAAAACCACAAACCTCCGGCCATTAAGCCGCTGGGTTTTGAAATAAGCGCGATATTATTTATGGTTGGCCATTTCAAGATAACATCTTTCAGCTTTAAATCGCTTACTAAAGTTTTTTGATTTTTGCCGCTTGAGTCGCTGGTGAATAAACCATTATTTTTCTGATAAACGATTTTTTTGCCGTCGGAAGAAAAAACCTTCGGCCATATTATTTCTGCTAAATTTTCAACCGGTTTTTCATCTAGTAAAACGGGTTTTAATTCGTTTTCATTTATTTTCCAAAGTTTGCCGGAAAAACCATAAAATAAAATATCTCTGTCGTTCCGGTATAAAGAAATAACAGGTTCTTCGCTTATTACTTCAATATCAGTTTTATTTGCGGTTTGACCCGGTACCGTAAAATCAGCGCCAGCTGCCGGCGCGGGCGCATTTTCCGGTTTTAGCGCGAAATACCAAATTATTCCTCCGATTATTATAATGCCGGAAAGTGTTATTAAAATTATATAAAAAGTTTTTTTAGACATATTTTATTTTCTTACGGTTTTGTTCCGCAACAAACCGTGCCGGTGCTGCATAATCCGGGCGTGGCAAGGCAATAAGTTTGGCAAGGAGAAAATGCCTGGCCTCCGGCACTGGCGCATGCTTGCGGAGAGGTTACATTATAAATAAGCTCCGATGGTATTCCCGGCTGGGGAGGCACTTCCGGAGGTGTAGGCGCGGGTATAAATGAAGTCGGAATTAAAACAGGATTTCTTAAATTAACCAGGTCGGGATTTATGGTTCTTAAAAGAAGATAAGAAACCAGTAAAATGCCAAGACCCAAAAGGGCTTGAAGAATCATATCTTTGGCGTCTTCCACTTTAGCGGCGTTGCCGGCGGCTAAAATGTAAGTTATACCGCCGATTATCATCTGGGTTAAAGCTAAAATTGTAACCAATCCCAAACTAAAAATAAATAAGTAATTTATATAAGATGGCAATTCCTGACCAACCGGAAGCCCGCTCGCGGGAATGCCGGGGATGCCGGTTTCAAGTTTAACCTGCGCCGCAACCGATGAAACATGAAACATAAAACATAAAACAAAAAATAGAACAATAATTAATGTTATGAATTGAGTGTTATGTGTTGTGTGTTTCATGTTGCGTGTTCTTATTTTACTTCTAAATTAGTTATTGACTCGGCGATTTCCAGTTCATTGTTGGGGTTTTGGGCAGTAACCTTTATTTGAGCGGAAAACGCTCCAGAGAAATAATTTGCTAAATCCAATGTGGCGAGCCATGGCGTATTGCCCTTCCCGTCCACTTCAGCGTTATTGATAAACCAAAGCCACTTTAAATTTTTTATCGGTGCGGTGAAAAAATACGTCTGGGCGATAAAATTAATATTCACGGCTCCCGTTGTTAAGTTTTTTAACGCAATGCCAAATGGCAGGTTTGTTTTTGGATCGGAAAAATACAATAAAATTTGAGGTTTAATAACAGGGATTATCGTATCTTTGCTTAAAGAAACGGCGCCGTCTGTGGTTTTAACTTCAAGCCGAATATCATAAGCATTGCCTGGAAAATTATCAACTCTAAAAGCATAAGAAGATTTATTAATGCCCGATTTTTCGGAATCCATTTTCCCGTCTATTTTCCAGTTGTATATTAAGTTATTGGAAGATACCAAGCTTTTAGTTCCCGGACGGTAAATAAAAGGCAGGGCCGAAATTGTGACAAGAGAATTTTGGGTCGGCATTAGTTTGGCGCGGTAAAATATCGGCGCGTCCGAATTGGCGGCCCATGTTAAATCGACATCACTGACAGTAAGATTAATAGCATCAGAAAGGTTTTCTCCACTTGGAATTGTCACACTAACATTGACTCTGTAAATTGTTCCGATAGCGCCGGTTCTAAAAGTAAAAGTTTTTTTATTCACCCCCGAAGCGTTGGTTTGCCGTATGCCGTTTAAAAACCAAGCGTAACTTGAATCACCGGCTCCAGTTATCCCCGAAAGATTGGCGGTAATGTTAATCGTCGAATTGGGAAGCGGCGTGGCGGGATCGGAATTTAAGATAATAGCCGGCTTGATGCTTCCAATCGATGGCAATTCAAATTGAGCGTTTGCCGTAGTAGCCGTAAATAACAGAAAGTAAGCAACAAGAAAAAAAACAAAGTAGTAGATAATTTTATTTTTATTATTTTGTTTTTTCATATAATATCTTTCATGTCTATATTATATCATTTATTTAATCGGAACTTTTGATGCGACCTTAGCGGCTTTTTTTATCGCTTCGCCGGCAAATGGAATTTTTTCCGCTTTAACCAGTATGTAAAGAATTAAAACCGCTATAATCCATCCTATCCAATTAACGACAGGGATTAAATTAGCCAGTCCTCCTCCAAAAGCCAACCACCAATATCCGCCGAGTCCTTTATGCTGTAAATAAAACCAGAAAATTCCCGTTACTATTAAGTTTAAAGCCGGAACGGCAATGGCGTAAATCGCCTGTCCGACAAACGGAATCAATCCAACAATAGTTAAAAGAATAAAAAGAATATCTATATAACCGGTGCCAAGGAACAACAACAGCCATTCCATTGAATCAATTTCGGCCGCCTTACCCCCTTCGGCTTCTTGTGATTTCTTATTTAATTTCTCTTTTAAAGCCGTTTCTCTTTTGGCTAATTTTTCTGCTATTGCCATATTATGCGATATAAAACTAAAACTTTAAAATTCCTTAGCCCCACTCCTCGCTTTGCTCGGGGTGGCTCGCCCCGCATACAACTTGTTGTTGTGCGGGGCTCGCCCCTACCTAGAATTTTAAAATTTTGTTTTATATATTTAATTATACTATAAGTTAATTTATGGAACCATTGCCTCCGCTTGTTCCAGTTCTTTTTTTGCCGCCTCTATCTGTAAAAGTTGGGCCGGGTCGGAAGTAATAATCTGGTCTTCGGTGTAAGAAGCGATTACTTTAATAGCCACATGTTTTAAACCGGCGAAAAACAAACCTTCGCCCACTTCCGATTCCAAAAGAAGGAATTTTTCCTCATCGGTTAAATTGAAAGTTTTTTGTAGAATATCAATATTGGTCGGCGACTGCTTGAAAAGAAACTGAAGAGAAGAGTTGGTCAAAATCGGCTTGCCGTAGGCGCTGTTTAAAAAGTCGGTAACGTCTTGAGTAATGGTGGTTACTCCCAAAAAATATTTTCTGGCGCGCTTCGCAATGCCGAACATAAATGACGCGCCGTCGTCGTGCTTCATCAGCCACCAGGCCTCGTCAACCATCAACACTCTTTTTTTAAGCTCGCTTCTGATTATATTCCAAACAAAGTGCAGAATTACATACATAGCTATTGGCTGTAATTCTTCTTCCATGTCTCTGATGCCAAAAACCACTAATTTATTTTTAATTTTAAGATTGGTCGGATTATTTAGAAATCCCGCGTAAGAGCCGGTAACATATTTTTCCAGCCGCCTTGATAACGACTGCGCGCCGGTCATATTGTCCAAAACGGTTTTTAAATCCGACATCGTGGGCATTGCGCTTTTACTGAAATCAGAAGTGGAAGTAATGTCGCGGCTGGCGTAGGTCTGGGTTATCGCCGAATCAATAATGGCATCCTCTTCCGGCGAAAGGCCTCCAAGCATAATTCTTAAAAGTCCAACCAGATTAATTATATTGGATCGCAAAATGTCGGCCGGACTTTCTCCTTCTTTTGGCATTGGCAAATCAAAAGGGTTTAGATGGTTTTCCGAAGTAAGCGATATTTTTAAAAAAGCGCCGCCAATGGTTTCGGCCAGATACTTATATTCATTTTCCGGGTCAATAACAATTACTTCGCTACCGAGCATCATTGAACGCAAAATTTCCAGTTTTGCGGCATAGGACTTGCCACCGCCGGCTTTTCCGAAAATTACCGTATTGGCGTTTTCCAAAGAAAACCGGTCAAAAAGAATTAAAGAATTATTGTGCCGATTGATTCCGTAAAGTATGCCGTTATCGGAAGTAAGGTCTGAAGAAACAAATGGGAAGGTGGCGGCAATGGGTCCGGAATTCATCGTGGTATTAATTTCAAGCTCATCAGAAACAATCGGCAGGGTGGAGTTAAAACCCTCAACCTGCTGATAGATTGCCGGTTTGCTGTAAGCTAATTTAGCGTCTAAAATTGAACGGATTGATGTTTCAATTTTGTTTAATTCTTCTAAAGAATTGGCGTAAACGGTAATGTAAAGCCCAAATTTAAATAGTTTTTCTCTGGCTTGCTGGAGTTTGTCTCTTAAGTCCTCAAGGTCGCGGTAAGCGGTCTCAAGCATTGGATCTCGCACGAGTCCCCTATCTTCGCGCATGCTTATTTCCGATTCCACTTGGGCCACTTTTTTTCTTAAATTTTTTAAAGCCATTCCGGTGTCTATCGGGCTGATAAAGAAGCTGATGTCGAGCGTTTTATCAAGATTAATCATTGTCGCAAACCAATTTGCGTTGAGAAATCGCGGATAGTTGAAAATAAAAAAGCTTCGGGTTAATTTTTTCCCAATGCGAAGATAGCTGGAATTAATTTCCAGAGCGGACGGCGCTAAAACGTCATGAAGTTGTTGCAATGGCGATATCATGTTTTTCCAATTCTTCTGGATTGTATAAATTATAAAATAATTCTACCAGTTCGTCGGTTTGAAGTTGGGAGGCCTTGATACCTACATGAGCCAGTGTGAGAATTGTATGTTCAACTCTCTGAAGCAGTTGATTTCTGTATTCCTTGAATCTTTCTTCGGAAAGAATTTTTTTTGGCGAAGCTTTGGGCAGAAGGGAAGTTATTTTTTCTATTGGCCCCTCGGTTTTTGATTCTATCGGGTCAAAAGGAACGCCGACATAAAATCTTTTAACCATAATGTCGGCAAGAGTTGTAAAATTACGGATGAAATCTATGTATTCGGAGGTCTGGATTTTCAATAGTTCGTTCTCCTGTATTTTTAATCTTTCTTCAAGCATGTTGAGATACGGATTAATATCCAGTTTTCGCGAGTGGACTATTATTTGAACCGGCCAGTCAAAAGAGTTTACAAAATCGGCGTAAGCGCTGATGACGGCGTTTTGGCTATCCATCGACTCAAGTTCAAGGTTTCTTGAGCCGCACATTAAAACCGCGCGCAATCCGCCGTTTTTTAAAATAATGATGCCCTCGCGGATCTCGTCAATAGCAATAAATTCTTGCGTTGCTGGTCCAATTTTGTTTTTGTCTTTCATAATTTATTTTCTTGTGTCTAAACTTAGCGCCAATTCTTTTAATTTTGAACTGGTTACTTTTACGTTTTCTGGGGTTTCAACTGGCAATGGCTTTGGTTCTAGTATGGTCTCTTTTCGGTATTCTTTAGTTGCTTCTCCGAAAATATATAATTTTGGTTTTATAAAATAAAATACGGCGGCTAGGAAAAAGTAAATAAATGGCCGGTCGTTTATTTTCAAAAAGGCAAAAGCGAAAGCTAAAACGGTAATGGGCAGAGCGGCAATCATCCAAATATAAAAATTAAATAAAAACCAAAATACGAAAAGAACGGCGGCGGCAAAAGCCAGATATATAAACTGCTTGAGTGTTAGCGGCCCGATTATTCTGTCTTCTATATCTATAAATTGTGGAACCTGGTATTGCATTAAAATTCTCCTTTGTCTTTTCTTAGGTCTAAAACATCATGAGGCGTCGGGATTGGCGGAAGGCCCGGCGGCCGAACAATGAACTGAGGCCTCTCTTCCGGAGTTTCTTTCAGAGGTTGAAGTGTCGGAGCGGGTGTTGGTGTTTTATGGGGGTTTGCTTCAATAAGAGAAGGTGTTAGGACGGGTTTTATGGATTCAATAGGTTTTTCAATTGGTTTTGGCGGTTCGACGGGTTTGGTGAAAGTTAATGGTCTTGGTGGTGGAATGTAGGCGGGCGCGGCGGCCACTGGCAATCCGGGCGGTAGCCCTCCTTCGCTAAAGCTACGGAGTGGCGAAGGCGGGGTTTTTCTTAAATCAATTATTTCTCCGACGTTCGCCCTAGGCGAAGTCGGAGCCCCGACCTTGGGCGTCGGGGCCGGTTCTGATGTTGTCGATTCACGGTATTGGTCAGCTCCGACGTTCGCCAGAGGCGAAGTCGGAGTCCCGACCTGAGGCGTCGGGAGCGCTGGCGGAGCGACTGGTTGAGCAATTGGTAGTGGCGCTATTGGCGCGGCTGGTGTCGGCATTAATACAAGTATTAGAAGTTCGCTATTTAATTCTTGAGCGATTACCATTGCTATTTGAGGATCAATAATAACTTTATTAACAATCTCTTGAGCCAAACTTGTTATCGGTGTGATTTTCAAAATAATATCGGCTATTATTTTTGAAAGCGCTGAAACTTTTTCATTAGGTAGGTTGTATTTTTGCCCGAGGTATAGCAAAAACGCTCCTGTGTCTTCGGAATACAAAAAATCCTGCAATCTTTGAGGTAATTGTTCTATTAATTTTAATTTTTCTTCTCTTGTTAGTTCAGGCATTTTGTTAAAAATTTAAATTTGCCAGGCTGGTGACTTAGTGGTAGCCATTGCTCGCGCTATTTTTTCGCGTCTCTGAACTGCATCTGTAGATATCCCCGCTGCCGTTTCGTTCTCTAAGAAAGTATTCAATTCTCTATTTCTTTTGTCTTTATTTGTAATTGAGATAATTCTATTAATTTTTGCTTGAGCTGGAGCGGGCAAGGTTCTAAATGATGCATCGACAACATCTTTTACTTTTTGAACCTTAGCATCGTCAGCTTTTTGAGCTATGTCTCTTAACTGGATGGGGTTTAGATTGAGCACTACATTGGAATTCGCCAGCGATTGAAGCATAATTTTATCGGCTTTTTCTATTTTTCCTACTATGGCTTTAATATTTTTATTAAATTCGGTCGCCATATGAGGCGCGACTTCCAGTAATTTATCAACGTCTTTGGGAGAATAGCGCGATGCAGCTCCAACTAATTCTTTAATCCGTGTTTCATCCAACTTTTCAAGCTTGCCCTTTTCTTTAAGAGCCAAAGCGGCTCCTATCTGCTGATTTTGGATAAATGGGCTTAAAATGCGTCCTGGCGATTGTTTCAGATAAGCTTGGATGGCTTCCGGCGTCCAATTAGCAAATTGTTTTTGAGCGGCTTCAACTGTCCCGGCTTCAGCAGTTGTCATCTTAAACACTTGGCCGGCAAGTAATTTACCACCGGGAATCGCGGCAAGTTTTTGAGCACCCCTAACCAATAATCCCGGGCGGGCTTCTACGCCGGGAGCGGCTTCTTTTGCCCCAACACCCAAAGCCCGACTTCTTAGTTTTCTTCCGGCCCAATTTTTAGTGTCCGTGCCCCAGCCGGTAAGCATTTTCTGGCTGGCGGTGGCACCCATTACGCCGAATTTTTGGGCGACGATTAAAGAACCGAACATCAGTCCAATAACCAAAATCCACTGAAAAATCGCTGCTGGCATTGCAGCTGTTGTTAGGCCGGGCGCCGGCGTTTGCCAAATGGCCGGAAACACCCTAAAAAATTTGGGATTAAGCTCCCCGGTCTTTTCAAAAATAGAAAGCGAAAGATAAATCATGAAAACGAAAATTGGAGCGAAAAAGGTCCACTGCAGAAAAGAACTCCACCATTTGGAGAAATATCCGGAAGTAGCCGGCAAAATCCAAAGCATCCAGACAATCGGCGCGAAAATCAGAAGTAACCAAATGTGAAGAATCCTCACTATTAAAAATATCATCGCCGCGCCGAAAACGAATACAGTTATTATGAGGCCAACAAGAGTTAAAATAATGCCTACCGTTGCGGCTATGCCGGCAGCGCCAAATTGAGTAACGCCGGCAATAATCCCTTCGGTGCGGGTTGGGTTATAAAAATTTAAAATCTGCATACTGGCGGCTAATTTGGTGGTAATTGTGCCAAAGCTTCCTCCGCCCGTGATTCCGTTTAGAAAAAACGCGGTGAGAATATTAGCAAAATCAATTACAAAACCGGCGATAACCAAGCTGAAATTTATTAAAAGCGCCGCCACAACGACTTTCCACCAAAGCTGGCTAATGGCCCACGATTTGATTCTTAAAACCGTGGCAAAGGATATTATCAAAAGAATTAAAATAAAAAACATATTGGCCAGGTCGCGGGTGATGCCCCAGCCAATAGTGACAATTGGGGCGGTTGTTAAAGGAAAATTAGTCGGGGAAATAATATAATCAATAATTATAGCTTCCAACCAAAGAATGAGCCCGAAAAACACGCCTAAAATCGCGCTGATACCGCTTGAAATAAAAAGTAATACTTCTCCAGATACCCAGCTAACAGCTTCGCCAAATACGTCGCCAAGCAAATCTAATGCAGTTGGTGGTGGAGGCGGGATACTCACTGCTAATGTGGTTAAAGGCAAAAATAGAAAATTAAAAGCGATCGCCGCGATAACGATTAAGCAAATATTTTTTTTATTTTTTGTTAGAAATTTTTTCATAAACTATAAACTATGGAGCCGATGGAGCCGGTGTTGACGGAGCCGGTGAAGGCGACGGCGGGGATATCAGTTTTGCTGCTATGCAGGCATCTAGCATATTTTGATAATTTGTTAGAGTTATCTGTTTTTGGCTAGTTTCCTGCTGGGCCGCAAAAACCAAACTTTGAGTAATCTCCGGAGTAACCGTACTTAACACTTGGGTGTAAAGTGAAGGAATCAGTCCTAAATCGGTCGTGTCTTTAATTTGCTGTTGCTTAAGCTGAAGAGCGATAATGTCCGATTGGATACCTGCGATTTGGCCGGTAATAATGCCGATGTCGCTCTGAACTTTGGCTTTGTCGGGGTTGGGAAATTCTTGGCAGGCCTCAAGCTGTTTTAAAATATTAAACGATTGGTTTAAAGTTATAAGCGTCGCTTGTTTGGCGCCTAAAAGCTGGCTTTGGAATCCGAGATCAAGATCTATGTATTTTACAAGATAATTTTTCTGGAATTCTTTTATGTCTTTTCCGGCTTGAATTGCGTTTACGCATTCGTTGTAGGCCGGTTTACCTAGAAATGGGGCGCATTGAATTGGGCCGCTGCCTCCGCCGCCACCTCCACCTCCACCACCACCACCGCCTCCGCTACTGCTTGAAAGAGCCATACGCAATAGCCCAACGCCTTCGGCAAACATTCTGTTTAACACCGCGTTGGTAATAGCCGCCACGTAAGCCGCGAAATCCTGAGCGTTGACTATGTAATCAATGTCCGAACCAACGGCTTTAGCGGCCAAGTCACCGACAACCGCTCCCGGGGTAACCACCTGATACTGATCGCAAACGGTTTTTATAGGCCCTATAGGATTTCCGTCAAAATCATAATCATATGCTTCTTCATGCTGTTTGACGCATCTTTTTACGCTCAAAAAACCTTTGCCGGCTTGAGCTTCGGCCTCGGCGGCTTTTTGAGCCGCCGACTTTTCTCTTTCATATTGATTCCAAGCCATTAAGTAGGCGCCATAAATGTTATTTTGCGGCTTTAAAACCATTTCATTCCAAGCCGCCCAGCCGCCATTGTTAAAATTCTTTAAAAAATTATCAATATTAACCCCAATCCCGCTTAAGGTGCAGGCGCTACGGTCGGAAAATTTAGGAATAGGGATAAAAGCGGCGCGAAGCGTTAAATTATACGGCGAACAAAATAAGCCCAGTCCCAACTGTTTAAGAAAATTGCCGCCGGCCGCGTCAACGGCGTCTCTAAAAAATCCCGGCCAATCGGTGATGAATTTTGGTGTTCCCCCGCCCTGAATCCAGACGACGATTTGGTCAACAATCATATTAAGCAATTGCCGTTTTAAGGATTCGGCTGCTATTTTAAACGCCCATTCAAAAAGTTGTTCAAGGTTTGTTGCTTTTTGGAAAATTGAAGTTATTGATTGCAGTAAAGTTTGCTTGCCGACGATTATCTGGTTAGTTTCAAAAGTCGGCACGGCGGCTGACGCTATTTTCGGCGCGGCGGAAAACACAATTAAAACCAAAAACGCTAAAACAACTATTTTTTTCTTTGTTATCATGTATTAATACATTAATACAACTCAATTAGGTTTTATTTATTTTTTCAACAAAAATATTGAATTTTTTCTGAAGTTCCACCCAGTTATCAATTACTGCGCCAAATTGCTTGGCGGCAACAATGGTTGCTATGGGATCGGTTTCAACATTGATGAGCGCTCTTAAAACATTGGCCGTAATTCTTAACATCCGGACTTCTTCGGTCATTAAGCTTTTTAAATCGCTTGGCACGGTAATATTTTCAATTTGATTAGCCGCCGCTTCATGAGCGCTTATCACCGGCAGAAGTTTTTCAATTCCCTTCCCGTTGTTTTTATTTATTTCTTCCAAAATTGATAAGAGCGGCTCGCCCGTAAGATTATCTCTTAAAATTTTTTGGGCCTCGGCTAAATAAATTTCAATCGCTTCCTTGCTGTTATCCGGCGACGTTTTAATTTCCGGTAATTTAATGTTTAAAATATTTTCATTGGCTTTCGCTATTCCGTTTTTGATGAATTCTTCCGCGATTTTACTCGGATCCGGCATATTAAGCCCCGGCTCGGCCGGCGATGTGCTGTCTTTGGGCTGGTTATTTTTGTCAATAATCGCTTTGGCTAAAAGCCCGGCGAAATTTTCCGTTAAATTTTCCGGAACGGTTATTTTGGGAATTATAGTATTTGAAAGATCGCCAATTTTATCTTCGGCTTGATACAGCTTCTGGTGAAGGTTGACTATAGGAAGACGCGGCGCGCTGTTTTTTATGTAAAAAGTTGTTTTGTCGGAGCCAAACATAAAAACCCCGAAAGCAATTCCGGCTAATATTATAAATATAATTATGAATTTTTTGTTAATCATTGTTTTAAAGCCCAGCGCCGCAAATTCCTGTTTCTTGATCGTAGATGGCCGCTTGCCCTTCATAGGATGAAAGGCATCCCAGTGAACTAAGGCAACCGGTGCAATAACAGGCCGCTTTAAACACTTGGGCTCCGGCTTTATTTGGAATACTCGCGCCTTCTTGGTAGCATAAAGGTTGTGAATAACAGTAGCCGCAAACGGCGGCTTGAGCTTTATGAGTAATCGCACCTGTTAATTCTTTCATGAAACCGGCCAAAAAAAGTCCTTTAGGTACTCTTTTTGGCGGCGAATGTAAAGATTTATAAAAGCTGTAAGAACTATATCTTTTTAAATCAATAATCTGCAGTTCGGGAAGGGTAAAGCGGATAGTTGTTATAAATTGCTCTGCCCTTTCCTTGGTTATCATGTTGGCTGAAAGAAGAGTGGTCACAATTTTTTCTTCAATAACTCGAACTTGAGCGTCTGTTTCTATTTTTGTAATTGGCACATAACCGGAGTCATATTCTTTAATGAATAAAGTTTGAGCGTCAATTAAACTAGCGATGAAGTCATTGGGGTATAAAAAATTGAATTGATCTTTGGTAAGCGAAAGGATGATTCCGGCCGAAGTTACGGTTGCGGTTTTTTGAGTTGGTATATTGTCTGGTGTTAACGATTTTTCCATGGCCTTTACGGCTTCATTTATGTTTTCAAAAAATGGCGTTACAGTATTTGCCGGTTTCGGGATTGGTAGTGTGGGAATATTTAGAAATTCGGGCGTAATTTTTTTAAATGTGCTAAATTCTTTGGAAGAATACGGGGACTTAGGGAATTCCAATGACAATTTTATTGGCGCGGACGTTTGTTTAGATTTTGACTGCGATTCTCTTAACGATATTTGAATCAGTAAACCGACAAATATGGATAAAACCAAAATTCCGCCGATGACTATAATTTTAGTTTTGGCCATCGCGACAAACATAATGAAATTATACCATGAAAACGCATTGCAATATGTTTAATTGTGGATAAGTTTAGAAGCTAATTTTCGCCAGTCAGTTAAACTAAGGTTTTCGGCTCGCGCCGTACTCAAAATATCTAAATTTCTAAATATCAAAACAAGTTTTCCCCTTGAAATTTTTAATTTTTTTGAAAGATTGCCGATTAATTGTTTTCTTGGCTGTGAGAACCCTGCTTTTAATATTTTAAAGAAATGATCGCTATTAAGCGATCGCTCGAAAATAGTCATTTTCTTTGGAATAATTTTTATTATTGCCGCGTCAACTTTTGGTTTAGGCCAAAATGACTCTTTGGGCACATATCCCATAATTTCTGCTATAGCATAAAATTGGGTACTTACTGCCAATAGGTTCATTTTCGGCGGCTTGGCGCAAATTCTTTGCGCCACTTCTTTTTGAATCATTAAAACCATCGTTTCCGGCGGGTTTCTTAGTTCTAGCCATTTTCTGATTAAAAATGTTGCTGCATTATACGGTAAATTTGCCACAATTTTATATGAACTATTGATTTCGTAAATCAATAGTTGGCGGGCGTCGGATTGGATGATTTTGACGTTTTTGCAGTCAACCAAGGTATCTTTCAAGATTTCAATCATTATCGGGTCTTTCTCGATAGCGATAATGTGGGCACCGGTTTCGGCAAGTTTTTGAGTGAGCGCCCCTAGTCCCGGGCCGATTTCAATAATGGTATCGTTTTTTCTCCGACGCTTGCGGCTGCCGACGTTTCGGTCGGAAAGCCGACCTAGTGCGTCGGCTTCGGAGCTCCGACCCATTCGGGCGTCGGAGTTAATTTCTGCCGCCGTAATCATTAAAGCGAGCGCTTTTTTTGACAAAATAAAATGCTGTCCGAGATGTTTTTCTGGCTTGGCGTTATATTTTTGTAACAATTCTTTTATAATTCTTTTATCCGTTAATTCCACAGTAATTTTAATATCAAAAACAGCTAATTGCATATTTAAAACCGATCGGTTTGACAATATTTGTTTTAATTTGAAAATTGTGCTACAATAATAACATGTCTAATTTGGAAAATGAAATCAAAAAAATAGGTCTTTCAGATAAAGAAACTAAGGTTTATTTAGCGATTTTAGAGTTGGGGCAGGCGCCGGTTGCGGAAATTGCCGCCCACAGCGGCGTTGTTCGGGTTACTGTTTATGTTATTTTGGAAGAATTAAAGAAAAAAGGCCTTATTAGCACTTTTGAAAAAGAAAGCAACCCCGACGCCCAAAAGGGTCGTGGCTCCGAAGCCGACACACGAGGTCGGCTCTCCGACCGAAGCGTCGGCAGCCGAAAACGTCGGAGAAAAACATATTTTGTCGCCGAGCCGCCGGAACGGCTTTCGCATTTGTTTAAAATTGAAGAGAAGCGGCTTAAAGAAAATTTTTCCAATTTAAAAAAGATTATTCCGGATTTAGATAAAATATATGAATCACGGGGCGAGCGCCCAAAAATCCGTTTTTTTGAAGGAAGCGAAGGAATTAATTCTCTCCGTGAAGATATTTTAAAAACAAAAACCAAATTTTTATATCAAATTTTACCGCTCGATATTATTGCTAAAAATCTTTCAGAAAGAAAGTTTCAGAATGAAAAAGTCAAAAAACTTTACAATATTCCTTCAAAATCCATTTATTACAATGAAAAAGGTAAAATTTTTCCGGAAAAATCGGGCAAAGCAGAGTATAAATTTTTGGCCGATAAGTTTGAAACAGAAATTGTTATTTATGGAGAAAAAACCGCTTTTATCAATGTTAAGAAAAAACTAACAGGCATTATCATTGATGATTTTTCGGTTTCTCAAACCATAAAAACTTTTTTTGAAATTTTGTGGAAATTTCTTAAATAAAAAAAGAAGGCAAAGAGCCATTTTAAAGTGAAGCTCTAACAGCCTTCTCTGCAATGCGCTACGGAGCGCAGGAAGTATCTCGGTTTTCGACTAAAGAACATCTCGCGTTCTCCATTCCTTTTTTATTGGAAGGAAAATTTGATTATTTTAATTATATACCCTAATCAAAAAATTGTCAAATCTGCACGTTTAGAACCGATCGGTTGAAAACATGCAATTTAATTTAGTTCGGTTTATAAAAATAAAATAGTCAGTAGAAAATAACAAAATACTATTAACAAAATATGGCTAAAATAAGCCATATTTTGTTGTTTATTTAAAAAAATTGTTGAAAGCACTTGACAAGATTTTAATTATAAGTTATAATGTAGCTACAAGAGTCAGATAGTATCTTTAGTACCTTGATTCAATATTAACACTTTTTGCCGAGGATCGTGTGAATAAGGGATTTCGCCCTCCTTCGCTAAAGCTACGGAGGGTAAAAGAACATATGGATGTGAGGTAATTAAATAGCATATCGCAATTGTACCTCCTCCGTTCCGAAAATTTTATTAGTTTTACATTCCCTTATCATCCCTTGTTCTCACAATCCTCGGCAAGAACTTGCTTGCAGAATGGCCTGGTGGCTCTCTGCGCCATACCCTGGAATGATGGGTTCAACTCCCACTCCTTCTACGATTACACCTGGTTTTTCGGGTGTCGTTGGAGGATCCGGTGGGTTTCGGGGCATAGGACCGAGAGAGCAGTTTGATTCTGCTTCGTTCTGCAAGCAAAATCAGCTTGAAAAAAGTTTCCTCCTTCCGCCCATTGCGTGGCGGAATCCCAGGATCGCCACGAAGCGATAGTGGTCTAGACGATGAACCGCCCGCCGGCGATCATTGTCAAAGACACTACCTGGGAAACTCCCGCCATGTGTGCGGCATGGTGAAGGAGGAATCGGGTGCGCGGCGGCGCGCAGGGCTCTGGACATCCACAGAGCTCGAAACGGCCAAGAAGACCCCGCCAGGCGCGGGGTGAGGCCAAACCCGATGAAGGAGGATTTTTCCGCACTTTTGGCGAGGGGGCGCATCGATGCGGCTTCGGCCGTAAACGGCCGCTCCCTCGCCTCTCCACTAAAGCCCGTGTAAATTTTTTAACATTAAAAGCCCGCCTTCGGTCGCCTTTGCGACTTTCGGCGAGGCGAAGCCAGCCACGGGCTTTAGCGGGGAGAAAGCCCCGAGAAAGGAACGCAAGATGACCCCATATTGGGTTGTCAACGGTGTTGTCTACTGGCGTAGAGCCGAAGCCAACGCCGACAGGCGGCAGAAGTAAGCCGCCCTGACATTGGCCAGGAATAGCCAATGTTGCGACAAAGTCCAGTCGCGTAAAAGCATGGGCAAAACGGTTCTTGTCCCCGTTCGCACTGATAAGCGAATGGAGAGCCAGAGCTGGGAGCAGAACCAGCAGTCGAGTAAATCATCACTCGACTTCCTACCAAAGTCTACTATTGATTCTCGGAATCAATAGTTGGAAGATAGTAAATTTTGGCGGGGGAAAATGGATAGTTCATTAGTAGTTTAACGTAGTCAGAAAGATTCTGATCTTTGGGCGAGAAGGCGCCGAAGATTGGATTTTCTGATGAATTTCAAATAAGGAGGTGACAAAATATGGCCGAAGCCAATCGGACTGTCCGCCTGAAGGTGGATGGCTGGTCCAACCCTCGCTTTGGACGCATTGAGAGCAATCTCATTGCGTTTGAGGTGATGTGGTTTGGCTGCGCCTGCTCGACTTGCTTCGCTCGCCTGGATGCGGTGAAAAACCGCATGAAGGGCAGTGAAGTAAAGTGGCAGGTGCGCGACATCATGATCCCCGAAAGGGTAGTGATGCCCAGCGCCACCCTCATGGTCGAGCCGAAAGAGATGCCGGAACGGGTAGATAGCTACCTGTCGGATCTCTTGGGGCTCCAGATCAGAGAAATCGCCTAGGGCGATACTCCGATCTGACTGACGAAAGTCAGTACCGGGGCCGACGATCGGCCTGGCAACAGAAGAGATATGAGACCTTCCAACTCATTTCTCATTCGGGCGACACAACATGTGTCGTCTCTCCACTAAAATTTTTAAAATATTTTTGAAAATTTTGGCGGGGCCTGCTCCCACACATAACTTCCACTTGTAGTTCTTCAAATAATTATGTGGAAGTTATATGTGGGGTTAAAATCCCAAAGCTTAAAATCATACAAACGCTTTGGCCCCGAAAAAACTAAAATCTGCCGAAAGGCGGATTTTAGTTTGTATTAAAAATAAAAATAATAAAAATAAAATTCCTTAGCCCAACTCCTCGCTTTGCTCGGAGCGGCTCGCCCCCGCCTAGAATTTTATTTTTATTATTTTTATTTTTTAAATTATTTCAATCCAATTCAATTTCTGGCACATTAAAATCATCGGCTAGCGAACGGAAATTCACCAAATGCGGCGGCAATTCCATTACGAAACGCGACGGCAAGACCTCGTTTCTTTCACTCCATAATCCCCGGGATTTTACAAATGTTAGCCAGAGATATTTTTTTGCCCGTGTCAGTCCGACGTAGCAAAGCCGGCGTTCTTCTTCCAGTTCGGGAAGCGAATAAATTGACCGGCTGTGCGGCATTAAATTCTCTTCGCAACCGGCGATAAAAACCGCGTCAAATTCCAGTCCTTTAGCGGAATGAAGCGTCATTAAATTAAGTTTTCGCGACGCATTATCGTTTCTGTTTTCCTGCATCAATACGGTTTCGGCCAAAAATTCGGAAAGCGCTAAAACCGTTTCACCCGCTTCATCATATTTAGATGCCAAACCGATTAATTCCCGAATATTTTTAATTCTTGATTCCGATTCCGGCTCGCCGTCAGAATCAATTCCGGAGAATTTTTGATTCAAATAATCGTAATAATTGGTTTTTTTAATAATGTTTTTAATTAACTCTGCCGGCGGCAAAAATTCAGTTTGTTTATTCAGTTCCGGCAAATTAATTTTAAAATCGGCAAATTTTTTTTTGCCCATAACACCCTCAATTCTTTTTTCGCTTATTTCATCGTCGGGATTTAAAATTAGCCGCAAATAAGCCAAAATATCTTTTATTTCTTTTCTTTGATAAAACTTCACAGCGCCAATAACACGATAAGGAAGATTGGCGTAAAGGCAGGCCTCTTCCAAAACACGCGATTGGGCGTTGGTGCGGTACACAATAACTATTTTATCTAAATCAACACCTAAATTCTTATTCAAATCCGCAATTTTTGAAATTATAAAATCCGCCTCATCTCTTTCGTCGCCCGCCTCAACAACTTCAATAGGATTACCTGCGGGATTTTGAGTCCAAAGTTTTTTCTCTTTACGCTCAACGTTTTTAGAAATAATTTCGTGGGCCGCCGAAAGAATATTTTGGGTTGAACGGTAATTTTCTTCAAGTTTTATGACTTTAGCGTTAGGATAATCCCGCTCAAAATTTAAAATGTTTCTAAAATCGGCGTGCCGCCAGCCGTAAATCGCCTGATCGGGATCGCCGATCGCGAAAATATTCTTGTATTCTTGTGACAACAAATTTATCAAAGTGTATTGGGAGTGATTGGTGTCTTGATATTCATCTACCAATATATATTTGTATTGATCTTGATATCGATTTAGAATCTCCGGAAATTTTTGAAAAATCTTTACCGGTAAAATTATTAAATCATCAAAGTCAACGGCGTTTGCGGCGAACATTCGCCGCTTATAGATTTCATTAAAACGCAAAATCCTGTTCCTATACAATTCGTCGGCATCGGCTACAATCTCTTCAAGATCTTTTAATTCGCTTTTAGCTTTTGAAATAATATTAATAAGTGTTCCGGCTTTTAGCTTGTCTTGCGGAAAATTGAGTTCGGCTCTAATACTTTTTGCCAAACTGAAAACATCATCTTCGTCGTAGATAACGAAGTTATTTTTGTAATCCAGCTTTTCTATTTCGTGTCGGAGAACCTTGACTCCAAAACTATGAAATGTCCCTACAAATAAATTTTCAATTTTCAATTTTAAATTTTCAATTTCAAGGAGTTTTTTTATCCTATTTCTCATTTCCTCAGCGGCTTTGTTTGTGAAAGTGACGGCTAGAATATTTTCCGGCTTGATGTCTTGGGAAAGCAGATAGGCAATCCGATGAGTTAAAGTTTTGGTTTTTCCGCTACCGGCGCCGGCCAAAATTAAAACGGGGCCTTCCGTGGTTTTTACCGCTTCAATCTGCCTATCATTTAGCGATTCAAAGATATTCATCCAAAATATAATATCACGTAAGATAAAAATCTAAAAATAATAAAAATAAAATTCTAGGTGTGGGCGCGCGTCCCGAGCGAAGCGAGGGGTAGGGCTAAGGAATTTTATTTTTGTTATTTTTAGATTTTTTAACTGGGGATAACTGCCTTGACCACATGGTTTGCCATTGGTAGGATTAAAGTAATGTTGGTTTATTTTACGAAGGATTTACCCTTAATTTTGGCTTATTTATCACATTTTAAGACAAACTTTGCTTTTAACCAAACAGTACCCCTTCTGGGTATCTTTGTTTTTAGTGTCTTTTTCGGTTTTGGCGTTAAATTCGGCGAATCCGAGCGGCCTGAAAAACCGACTGGGAACTTATTTGAATTCAGGTTCTAACATCGGCGGAGAACTCACCGAAATTGTTTCGGCGCCAAAGCAGGAAACGCCCAAAGAAAACTCTTTTATTCAATCGGCTTTGGGGGTTTTAGTAGTCAATGCCGGTAATAGTTCAGGAATTTATGAAGATAGCGAATTTGACAATCCTCTTATAACCGGAGAGGATTCGCTACTTCAAAATCAAAATCCGATTACGTTTCCTACAGTTGAACCGCCAAAACCAACACCGCGATTCGCCATATATTATGGCCCTTCTATTGATGGTTATTTCATTTTTCCAACCTCCGGTTTTAATCAGGGCCGTATTCACCCGTATAACGCGGTTGATATTTCCCGAGGCGATGACTGCCTTTATGAAAACATTCCGGTTTTTGCTGCGGCTTCAGGATTGGTAACTACTGCATATCCGACTCAAAGCACCGCCAAATGGGCCAACAGCGGTTATGGTAATAACCTTGTTATTCTTCATCCAAACGGTGTTACTTCTCGCTATACCCATTTGAAAAGCATTCTAATATCTGCCGGACAATATGTGAATCAGGGTAGCGTTATTGCTTTTATGGGCGGCTATCCGCGAACTCCAGGCGCCGGTAATTCTACCGGCTGTCATCTTCACTTCGAAGTCCGTGGCGCTAAAAATCCTTTTGCGCGCTAAACTTCTAAAATTTATTTTAAAAATGGATAATATAAAAAAACATAGAAATATTATTTTAATCATCCTAATTATTTTAGGATTTGTTTTTTATTGGTATGAGTGGCGACCAATAAAAATTAGAAAAGAGTGTGCCGAAAAACATATAGGTAATTTAAACGATATCTTTTACTTAAATTGCATTAGGCGGGGTGGCCTAAAACAATAAAGCATTTTATGGATAATAGAAAACATAGTGTCTATCGTGAAATGGCTCTTTTTGTTGGCAACGCAATGCATATCGCGATTGGATAAGGTAAAGCATAAAAGATGAATATTATAGTCGGCATTTTAATAGGAGTTATAAATGATAGTTGGAGTGGGCGTTTAGTTATTCCTTTTATATATGGCTTGGTTTATTGTGGCTACGAGTGGGTCGTAGGAAATAAATTAAATATATATATTGAAAATGTCGAGAAACACAAAGCGCAACATAGATGGGGCATAAGCCATATTCAAGCGTTTTATTTTATAGAATATTTTACAGCAACAATAACCTCTTTGCTATTTTCTTTATTAACTGGTTTAATAAAGAATTTATTACTTTAAAGTATAACAATATCTTTTATTAATAATGTGAATAATCTGTATTTAGATACACTTTTGACCAAATATAATGCAGAGATGTGTCCCAAAATAACTTGTGGCGGCATCTTAATGTTTAAATTCAACAATGATAATCCAGTATTTGTCTGTAATAAATGTTCGAACGAATTCTATGAAAATGATGGGCGCCTACAGGAAATCAAACAAAATTCAAATTAAATTATGAAACAGCTATCTTTGGAGGTGTCTTTTGAGTTACGTAATAAAACTTGACTTTATCCACAGGTCTTTGGTATAAAGCCGTTGATTTTGGTATTATACAAACAAAGATGAAAAACACTAAAAAAAGCGGCATTTTGCATTTTAGAATCTTCAAATGGAACGGAAGGTATTTTGGTATTTGTAAAGAAACTGGTTATGTAGAGGAATCTAAAGATTTTGATTTAGTTTTAGATAAACTAATAAAAGGGACAACAGCAATTCTTAAGGCAGTAATAACTAGTCAAGAAAATCTAGAAGCAAGCCTAAATACATCTCTACCATTTAAATACCATATATATTATCATTTAGCGCCGATATTGGGTTTATTAGAATTTATAAGAGAGTCAAAAGTTGGAGGTTTTTATTCCTTTACTCGTCCTATATCTACTCTAAGAGTAAATGGCTAAATATTTTAGAGGTCGTAAAAGCGCAGAAGTCCGTGCGTTTCTAAATGCGCACGGATTTGTTTTACAAGCAACGCATGGTGACGATGATGTATACAGAAGACCTGGCTATCAATACACAGTAAAAATACCTAGCAAAAACAACGAAGATATCCCAATGGGGACTATGGATTCTATAAAAAAATGTATTAGAAACTGCGGTATAAGTCCCAAAGATATACTAAAATGGTGGAAAGAAAATAATTATGGTGATTAGATAATCAAACCTCTTCTCTTGGGCGATATTGCAATGCCTCGGCGAGGTGATCTGATTTGATGTTTTCTTCGCCGGAGAGATCGGCGATGGTACGCGATATTTTTAAAAGCCGATGATAGGTGCGCGTTGAAAAACCCATTTTGCTGACCGCGTTTTTCATCATTTTCTCTGCCGTTTCATCAAGGGCGCAATGTTTTTTAATATGGCGGATTGACATTTCGCGATTGGTCAGAATGCCGTCGCCGCTAAAGCGCGATACTTGAATTACACGAGCTTTTTCGACTCTTTTTCTCACGGTTTGGCTGGTTTCGCCGGCCGGTTCATAAGACATTTCTTCATATTTAAGCCGTGGCACTTCAACGTGAAGGTCGATTCTATCAAGAAGAGGGCCCGACAATTTTCTTTTGTATCTTATAATTTGATTTGGCGCGCAAACGCATTCTTTTAAAGAATCATTTAAATAGCCGCAGGGGCAGGGGTTCATTGAAGCAACCATCAAAAATTGAGCCGGAAAAGTGATACTCCCCTGAGCCCTGCTAACGGTAACCGCGCTTTCTTCAAGCGGTTGCCTTAGGTTTTCTAAAACATCCCGAGAAAATTCTGGGAATTCATCAAGAAAAAGAACGCCGCGATGAGATAGAGAAATTTCTCCCGGCCGGGGCCAGGCGCCGCCGCCGACGAGAGATATTCCCGACGCGGTATGATGCGGCGCCCGGAAAGGCCTTTTATATAGAAGCGACTTGTCTTCCTTAAGTAGTCCGGCAACACTCCAAATTCTCATTACTTCAATGGCTTCTTCCAAGTTTAATTTAGGCAAAATTGAAGCCAGTGCTTTTGCTAAAAGCGTTTTTCCCGAACCCGGCGGTCCCGACATGATCACGTTATGATTTCCGGCCGCGGCGATTTCTAAAACCCGTTTTGCTTTTTCCTGGCCGCGGATTAAAGACAGGTCAACTTCGGAATTTTCTTCCGAATTTTTTGAGAATTCCGATTCCAAATCGGAATTTAGATACGGACTGATAATTTTTTTATTTTCAAGGTGTTCAAAAATTTCGGTTAGATTGCTGGCTCCGATAATTTCAATGTCTCTCACGAGCGATGCTTCGGCCGCGTTGGTTTTTGGAATAAACACCGTTTTAAATCCTCGGTTCTTGGCCTCAATAACTATTGAAAGAATACCGCTTACAGGCCTCAATCCTCCATCAAGGGCCAGCTCTCCGGCAAATAATTTTTTTTCCGGATCAAACTTGATTTGATCCGAGACCAACAAATAACCTAAAGCAATAGGAAGATCATAGGCCGGACCCTCTTTTTTTAAATCAGCCGGCGCAAGATTTACCGTGACTCTTTTATTGCGGCGGGAGGGCGGCGAAGCGCCGGAGTTTTTTAAAGCCGCAGAAACTCGGTCTTTAGATTCTTTCACCGCCGTGTCAGGAAGTCCGACAATAGAAAAATTAAAGAGGCCGGGCGCCAAATCGCACTCGACCTCCACAATTTTCGCGTTGATGCCGTGTAAGGCGGCGGAATAAAGTTTAGATGCCATTTTTTTCAGCGTGTTCAATATCGGTTGAGGCCGCCGGATTAGCTTTTAAGCGCTCTAAAGGAATTTCTTTTTGGCATATCTCGCAAGTTCCGTAATTTCCGCCATCCATTCTTTTTAACGCGTTATTTACTTCTTTCAGCCGTAATTCCAGGCGGTCGGAAAGGGCTTTATTTTTCATATCTTCATCGGATTCATTAACACTTTCCCCGGTTTCAAGCTCTTCCTTGCTGGTTATTTGATTTTCGCCCCATTCGGAATGTTTTATATCCCAATCGCCAGGAAGATTCGGGTCTGGTGCAGCAATAGTTTCAAGCTCTTTAGTAAGCAAATCACGCTCTTTAATAAGAGCGGTTTTTAATTCATCTAAAGTTTGTTGATTTAGCATTGGTTTTAGAGTAGCAAATATAAATTTAAATGGCAATAGAGAAACAGAAAAGGGCGCCGTTGTAACCCCTAAACTTTGTTGTTTAAATGGGTCTGGTCGCCCTTGTTTGGATTCGCGTCCGCTTTCACGATCCTATAATGTCTCGTTTCCAATCTCGGTTACGAGAACCGTTTGATTTTAAAATAAAGAGCTAAATAGTCGGCGGATGACCTTTAATTCCGGCGAACCGGAACTTTATTAGATCAGAAACAAAACTTACTTTAAGAGTAATCGATATTTGAAAAAAAGTCAATAGGCATTTATCCACACCAATTTTTCCAAGCAATATCTCCGCGAAAGAAAAAATATTTTTGCTCATTCTCGCCCCGCCAGCGCGGGGCTCCGAGGTTTCGGCCGTTTTGGCCCCGCAAAGCGGGACACCTTGCCAAAACGGCCTCAAAACCCGCTCAAATATTTTTTCTTTCGCGGGGCAGCGTTTAATTGTTATTTATTTAACGAATTCGTTGATTGACGCTTTTAAGTTTTCCAAGTAATTTTGCGAAACCGTTTGACCGGTTAAATCCTGCAAGATCACAAACATTCCGGCGCTTGAGGTGGTGAAAACGAGAAAATCGTTGTAAATAGCATAATTTAGCGAGGCAAATGGCACCTTAACGTTTAGAAAGCGCACCAGCTGGCCGATAAATAAATACGATTTAAACGGCGATAAAGCTCTTGGAAGCTGGCCGCCGTTTAAAAATAAAGGAAAAATATCGCTTGCCAAAGTTTTTGATTCCCAGTCCTTCATCTGGGTTTCCATTTCACTTCTTTTTTTGGCTTTAAGAATCAAAATCGGTCGCGCTCCTTCTTTTTGGTTAAAAAACGCTAAGACGAATTCGCTTTCGTAATTTGGCAAAAAATCCTGCGGCGCGAATATAGACATTAAATTTAAAAACTCTTCGGTAGTTATCGGTTTTCCCTGATAAGTTATTTTAATCTGCTTAATCGATGCCCTCGTTTCTTCCATTGCCGCTTCGGATTTTAAGGCGTTAAGCATGGCGGCGGAAGTTTTTGAGGAAATTTCAATCGTAATTTCTTTGTTTGGCAGTTTATTGAAGAATTTTATCGGGGCAGTGGAGGTGGCCGTTGGTGTTGTCGGCAGGATTGGCGGCGTTGTGGTTGCTACTGGCGGTTTAATTATCGGCCGGCTTTGAATAAAAATTTTCCAATAACCGTAAAGCCCAACCAATATTATTAGGAGTACTCCTAAACCAATACTGCCGATTTTAATCCAAACCGGTGTTGCTTTAAACAAAGGTTTAGTCGGGATTTCAGCAATTTCTTTTGGCGGAATTATTTTAGGTGGGACAACCAAAATCGGCGGTCCGCTCAGCGAAGAGGCGGGCCTTGATTCAACTTTGGGCATTGGCGGAAGAGACGCCGGCGCTTGAACAAAAGGCGCCATGGCTTCTTTGGAAATTGGCCCTGCCGGTACCGTTGGAATCGGCTCTTTCTCTTTTTTTGGATGAGGATTTTTCAAATCTTCCAGATCGCCTTTCATCGTCCGTATGATAATATTTTCATCTTTTTGCGTGATTGGATCTGCCATAAATTTCTTGTGAGCATCCGCCGAAGCTTCAGCGAAGGCGGATAGCCCACTTTTATTATTCTAACATAAAAACCGGTCGCCTGCGGCGACCGGTTTCCTTAACTTATCCACAATGTTTAAAATATGTTTATTACCAATTACGATTATTTTTCCGATCGGTTGAAAAACAGTAATTTGATTAGAATTATATTTTGTTTTTAGAAATCTATAGAGTTTGCTGAGGAATATTTATTTCGATTTTATCTGCTGTTCTGCATCTACAACCAATTTTTGTATTGCTTCATCGGTTGTCATTAGTTCTTTTAATAATTCGTGCCGCTCTGAATTATTAAGAAGCTCCATAAGATGTTTAAGTGTTTGTGCTGAATGCAGCTTGTTCTCTCCGACCGATTCTCTAGCTTTATTAAATAAAACTCTTGCAAAAGCGCTTTTACGCCTTTCTAAATCTTCTGACCATATCTGGTAACTTGGATCAACGCTTAATGGAAGATTGTCAACATCCATAGCTTTTTCCCACATGGAATTAACCACATGTTCAGCATCTGCTATGAGATTCTCATTTTCACTTTCTTCATCCTGTGACGGAAAGTTTTCTTTCATGTTTTTTTACTTATCGCTTATCCACAACATCCTTCAATGACAAACTGATTTTGCCGTTTTCGATTCTTTTTATCCTAACTTTTACTTCATCGCCGACGTTTACGATGTCGGTAACTTTGTTGACGCGGTACGGGGCGAGCTCGGAAATATGAATCATTCCATCTTTTTTGCCGAACTCAACAATGGCGCCAAAATCAAGTATTTGAGTCACCATTCCTGAAACAATATCGCCAATTTGATACTCTTTTACAATTTCTTCTATTATTCTCTTTGCTTCCAAACCGCTTTTCTCACTCAAGGCGGTGATGAAAACTAAGCCGCTGTCTTCAATATCAATGGCGGCGCCGGTTTTGGCGATAATGTCGTTTATAACTTTGCCGCCCGGCCCGATTACTTCCCGAATTTTATCGGGATGAACTTCCATTGTGATAATTCTTGGCGCCAGCGGTGATAATTCTTTTTTCGGTTCGGCAATGGTTTTTGCCATATGGTCTAAAATTTGAAGCCGTGCTTTCTTCGCTTGCGCCAGAGCTTTTTTAAGGGTTTCAACGTCTACGCCATTTATTTTTACGTCCATTTGCAGGGCGGTAACGCCGTCGCGCGTTCCGGCAACTTTAAAATCCATATCGCCATAGTGGTCTTCAGGCCCCTGAATATCGGTTAAAATTTTATGATTGTTTTTTCCGTCGCTTATCAGCCCCATGGCGATGCCGGCCACGGGTTTTTTAATCGGCACGCCGCCATCCATAAGCGCCAAAGTTGAAGCGCAGGTTGATGCCATAGATGAAGAACCGTTTGACGATAAAACCTCGGAAACCACCCTGATGGCATAGGGGAATTCTTCTTTTTTGGGGATCATCGGTTCGAGCGCCTTTTCAGCCAAAGCGCCGTGGCCGATTTCCCGCCGGCCGGGACCGCCCATTCTTCCGGTTTCGCCAACCGAAAAAGGCGGAAAATTATATTGATGCATAAAATGTTTTTTGGTTTGCACCACCATACCCTCAACGATTTGTTCGTCTGAAGGCGCGCCGAGCGTTAACGCCGACAAAACCTGAGTTTCACCGCGCTGAAACAACCCGCTGCCGTGAGTTCTGGGAAGAAACGCCGTTTCAGAAACAAGATCGCGCAGCTCGTCAAGAGATCTCCCATCCGGCCGCAGTTCTCGCTCCAGAACATTTTTATGAACCATTTTATCAATTTCTTTTTCAAAGAAAACTTCGGCCATTTTTACTTTTGATTCACCTGTCTGCGCAGGCAGGTCAATTTTAGCGATATAAGTTTTTAACTCTTCTTTAAGCGCGTCCAAATTAACCAAACGCTGTCCTTTCTTTTTTTCATAAATAGCGGCTTCAAGCGCTTTGTCTTTGCTTAAAAATTTAACTACCGTTTCTTCAAGCTCATTATCATTTACTTCCAAAACAACCGAAGTTTTTGGCGTATTAAATTCATCGGCAATTTTTTTACTAAATTCAACAATATCTTTTAGCGGTTTTTCCGCAAATTCAAAACCAGCGATCAAATCTTCTTCTTTGATTTCGGAACCACCCGCTTCTATCATATTAATTTTTAGATCCGGAGAAACCGAAATCACCAAGTCCGCAATGCCGGCCATTCGTTCTTCAAAACTGGGATTTAAAATCCATTTCGAATCGATTCTACCGATTCTTACGGCGGCGATCGGCCCGTTCCAGGGGATGTCCGAAATCGCGATTGCTATTGATGAAGCAATCATGGCGATAACATCGGGATCATTTTTTTCGTCAACAGACAGAACCGTTGAAACAACTTGGATTTCATTTCTGACGCTTTGGTCAAAAAGCGGCCTAATGGCGCGGTCAATTAATCGGGCGTTTAAAATCGCTTCTTCCGACGGCCGGCCTTCGCGCCTCACAAACCGCGAACCCAATATCTTGCCGCGGGCGTAGAATTTTTCTTCATAATCAACGATAAGCGGCATATAGTCCGCCCCGATTTTTTGATTTTTTGATATTACGGCGGTCGCAAGAACCACGGTATCGCCCAATTGAGCGATTACCGCGCCGTTGGCTTGGCCGGCCAGTTTGCCAATTTCTATTTTTAAGGTTTGGCCACCCAGTTCTAAAGAATATTTTTTGGTTTTCTCCATATTTGTGGAGATTCACCTATGGATTTTAGGTCAGCTGCCCGAAATTTCGAAATATCGATATGTCGAGTTCTGAACTATCTATCCATAGACGAATCATTTTTAATTTTAATTATTTTTTAATTTTTACATTTTTGGATTTTTTAATTGGAATGGTGAATTTTTTTGGATCGGCCGACATATCTATGAAATCATCGGCGGCCTCTTTAAGTTTTGCCGAAGTTGAGCGGCCGAAAGCGATAATTTCAACTTGCCGGCCCCTTCCTATTAAATACTCAACAAGCGGAACAAAATCGCCGTCGCCGGTGCCTAAAATTAAAGCATCGAGTGTGGTTTCGCTAAGTCGTATAGCGTCAACGGCAATACCGACATCCCAATCGCCTTTTTTCATTCCGCCGGGAAAAATCTGAAGATCTTTCATTTTTGTTTCAATGCCCATT
>JACPHB010000003.1 GCA_016188835.1 Parcubacteria group bacterium | reverse complement strand
TTATGGGACGCGACATACAGCTTATGCTCCACAATTGACTTCTACCAATCCACGATGGACATTCTATCTTGATCAAACTCCCGGTATGCATGGTATGGGCGTTGACACACTTACTAATATTATAGGCCCTGTATTTGGTATCCTACCTACGACTTCCCCTTCAGTGCTCAACGCATCGGATTTCACATCGGATTTTGAGATGGGCAACGGAATAAATTTCATAAAGCTAAGCCCAACAACATTTCAATTTGATGTGGAAAGCGACCCTGGTCAAACATGGACAGCTGATTTTTATGTAAAAATAAACCAACACGCGAAAAATAACGCACCGATCATTAAAGCTCGAAACCGGTGGGGAATTTATGTGCCATATATATATGAACATACGGCCAATGTGCGCCCGATATATTCATATGATCAAGTAAATTGGTTCCGTGTTCCTTCTGCAAGCTATGATTCGGTAAGCGACGTATTAACATTTCAAGCGCCAACCTTTACTCAAGATACCGTCTGGCTGGCTCTTCAATTCCCTTATCACTATTCTACCGATTATGCTTCTGATAGAGCGCGTTGGAGTTCAAATCCGCTTGTTGCTTTTTCAGTCATTGGGAAATCAATTCAGAATAGAAATATAGAGCTTTTTACCATAACTAATTCATCAAGCACGCTGCCGGAGTCCACGAAAAAAGTTTTCTATGTAACCGGCACCAATCATCCAATAGAATGGAATGCGATGTGGCGTGTGAGAGGCATAATTGAATGGGCTTTATCAAATGATCCTGAAGCAATCCGTTTTAGAGATACCAGCATATTGAAGGCCACTCTTACGAAAAATCCCGATGGGTGGGTGAATGGGTATTTCCGGACCAACGTGGCGGGTAAAGACATGAACCGCGATTGGCAAAGTACTGGCGCGAACGCCGCGCTTGAACAGCCGGAGACATACGCTGTGCATCACGATATAGATACCTATGCGGCGACTCATCCTATTACTCTTTTTCTAGATTCTCATACCGGCGAATCTGGAGATATGCTGTTTCGTCCGGTCGCTATGCCGAACGATGCGAGTATAGCCGCATTAAACACCATTCTAAAATCTCTTGATACCCCAAACTATATTCAGGATAGTATTTTTGATGATATTTTTCCGCTTACAACTTTCTCAAACGCCATGTATGAGCAATATGGATCGGCGGGAAGCAGATCATTCTTTATGGAAAATGGCGGATTACGGCATAATAATGGCAATTTTGTTACCAAAGAGAGTGCTCAAGAAGTTGGAAAAATTTTCATTAAAGCATTTTTCAAATGGCTTGTACCGTAATTTAAGTTAAAAAGTTAAATTACTTATAATTAAAATATTATGATTAAAAAAATATCATTAGTCGTATTTCTTCTTTCACTCTTGTTAATAACGCCGAATTTCAGTTTTGGCGCCACCAGCGCGGAAATTCAAACTCAAATCCAAGTAATTATGGCGCAGATTCAGGCGCTTCAGCAAAAACTTGCTCAGTTGCAATCCCAACAAGGCGACGACAGATTGTGGTGTCATACGTTTAATGCGAATTTAATGATTGGCAATACGGGCGATGAAGTAAGCGCTCTTCAAACAGCTTTACAAAAAGAAGGTTTTTCTATTTCAAGCGATGAAATGGCGAAAAGCGGGGGCACGCCGGGAGTGGCTTATTCCGTGCCGGCTAATTTTGGCGAATCAACCGCGTCAGCCGTTACCGGCTTTCAGGAAAAATATCGCAATGAAATTTTAACTCCTCTTGGTCTAAAATACGGTACTGGTTATGTCGGCAAATCAACGCGCGCGAAATTAAATAAATTATATGGCTGTGGAGTTGTAATGCCAATTCCCACGGAAAAGCCAAAGCCAATAAGCGCAGGGTATCTGGATATTGAACCGTCGGCCGCATCAATTGCAGTTGGCGGGAGTGTTAGTATGCAGGCGTTCTATCAGCCGCCGATGCCAAAGTGTCCGGAAGGATTTGCCTGCCCTCAAGTTATGCCTGCTCGTATTCCAGTAGTTGCCGAATGGACTTCAAGTAATCCAGGTGTTGCTTCGATAATTGGTGTTGCGGTAGGTGATTGCTTTACTGAAAGATGTCGGTCGTTTTACAGCGCCGAAGTTAAAGGAATTTCAAGTGGCACGGCAGACATCAAGGCATCATATAAATCGCCATCCGGAACTATTCTCACCGCGACCGCGAAAGTAACTATAGATTCGGTGTCGTTGGTCCCCTCTATAACTGTCCTTTCTCCGAATGGAGAAGAAAGCATCTTTTTAGGACAATCGAATAGGATTAATTGGAGTCTTTCTGGAGATACAAATCAAGTTCGTTATATAGCTTTGTGGCTTTTGAGAAAGGATCAGCAGGTTGGTTGGGTGACACCCAAATTCGGGGGCATCAGTTCAACCGCTGATTCGTATGTTTGGGATGGTTACTACACGGATTCGGCTTCCCAAACAAGGAAAACGCCAGATATAGGGAATGGCTACAAAATAGAAGTCATTGCTTATGGTAAATTTGATAAAGAAATAGCGCGCGATCAAAGCGACGCACCATTTAGCATTGTAGCGAGCGTTGCATCCACCAACACTGCTCCTAAAATTATTGGAATTCCAGCCATACCGTCTTCATTACAACCGGGGCAATCCGTATTATTTTTTTGGAATGCCACGGATGCCGACAAAGATAATTTAAGTTGGTCAGTTAATTGGGGCGATGGTACCGGATCCGCAGGCGCTTGCCCGGTTTCCGCGTCTAACCTCACCATCGGGACAAACTCCGGTACCAATTTTATGGCTTTCCACAACTGGTCAAAAGCCGGAACATACAAAGTTCAGGCATCTGTAAGCGATTGCAATGGCGGAAGCGATATGAACACTTTTAATGTGACTGTTAGCGGCGCAAGCGGAACCAATGTCCAATATCCGATTAATCAGTAATATGTTGTAATGATATGGCGCAAATTATTCCGGCGTTAATAACGTCAGATAAAAATTTATACAACGATTTTGAAGAGTTAAAAGATAAGTTTGAACGGCTTAGGCAGTTTTTGGCTGAATTTGACAACTGGGTTCAAATTGATATTACCGACGGCGAATTTGTTACCAGCAAAACCAATATCAGTTTTGAAGAACTTAATTACTTTACAAAATTAGTCAACGTTGAATTTCACTTAATGATATTAAGGTTATGGCAATCTATCGATAAATGGATAGAACTCCAGCCAAAAAGAATAATATTTCATATTGAGGCCTTGGAACCGGAATATATTAAAAATATCATTGAAAAATGCAAGCAAGCACAGATAGAAGTTGGATTGGCTTTAAATCCGGAGACGCCGTCTTCGAGCATAAAACCATGGCTTGAAGAAATTGACTCTGTTATGTTTATGGGAGTTCATCCCGGCTATGGCGGACAAAAGCTTGTTTTGGACACGGCGACAAAAATTGGGTTATTGCACTATAACCATCCTAATATTAAAATTGAAGTTGACGGCGGGGTAAGGGTTGAAAATATCCGGCAGTTAAAAGAAGCGGGGGCAGATATTTTCATTGTCGGTTCCGGCCTTTTAGTTGCGCCAGACGTCGGCCAGGCGATTAAAGATTTAAAATCAGCGATTAGCGATTAGAATATGTCTCATTATATCCACGATGAAAAAGTTAAAGAATTGGAAGCGAAGGCGAATGAAATTCGCCAGAGTTTGATTGAAGAACTTGTTGAAGCCAAATCCGGCCACACGGCCGGGCCTTTGGGAATGGCCGATATTTTTACCGCGCTTTATTTTCATATTTTAAACCATGATCCTAAAAATCCTGATTGGCCGGATCGCGACCGACTGATTCTTTCAAATGGCCATATTTGTCCGATTCGCTACGCGGCAATGGCTCACGCCGGATATTTTCCGATTGACGAACTGAAAACTTTAAGAAAATTCGGCACTCGTCTCCAAGGCCATCCGGAAAGAGAAAGATTGCCCGGTGTTGAAACAACCTCTGGCCCTTTGGGTTCGGGGCTGGGGCAGGCGGCCGGAATCGCTTACGGCGCAAGAATGGACGGCAAAAAATTCCGCGTTTACTGCGCGATGTCTGATGCCGAACACCAAGCGGGAAACTTATGGGAATCAGCGATGTTTGCCGGAAACAACAAACTTAGTAATTTAACCGGAATTATTGACCGCAATAATATTCAGATAAACGGCATGACCGAAAACGTGATGCCTCTTGAACCATTACGCGCCAAATACGAGGCCTTTAACTGGCATGTTTTGGAAGTTGACGGCCATAATATTGAAGAATTTGTTGGCGCGGTTGAAGAAGCAAAGGCAATTTATGAAAAACCGACGGTAGTCATCGCCCATACCATTCCGGGCAAAGGAATCCCCGAAATTGAATTTGATTATAATTGGCACGGCAAGCCCCCGAAACCTGAAGAAGGCGCGAAATTTTTAAATGAACTTAGAACTTTAGGAGGGAAAATTAAATCAGAACACGAATGAAATATTAAAATAAATAAATTTTTTTCTGAAGCTTATAAAAGCGTTTTAGCATGGTTTCGCCGCAGGCGAATAAAACGCTTTTATCGGACAGCGAGGTTGCCGCTGGGCAACTGAGCGCGCGAAGAAAAATATTTATTTATTTTAAAAAAATAATATGATAAACAAAAACGCATATTTAATTGAAGATTTGTCTAAAGCGGAACAAGTGCCGACTCGCGACGGCTACGGCAAGGGTTTGGTTGATTTGGGTGAAAAAGATGAAAGAGTTGTGGTGCTTTGCGCAGATCTTGCCGAATCAACGCGATCACATTGGTTTAAGGAAAAATTTCCAGAGAGGTATATTGAACTTGGCGTTGCCGAGCAAAATATGGCAACCGTGGCCGCCGGTCTCGCTAATTATGGCAAAATTCCTTTTATTTCTTCTTACGCGGCTTTCAGCCCTGGACGCAATAATGAACAAATAAGAACTACAATTAGCTTGAATAATGTGCCGGTAAAAATTTGCGGTGCTCACGCCGGAATTTCTGTAGGTCCGGACGGCGCCACTCATCAGGCGCTTGAGGACATCGCTTTAATGCGCGTTCAGCCAAATATGACGGTAATAGTTCCTTGCGATGCCATTGAGGCGCGTAAAGCAACCAACAGTTCGGTTCTTAACTGCAACGGTCCGGTTTACCTTCGTTTTGGGCGGGAAAAATCCTCAGTTTTTACCACTGAAAAAACTCCTTTTGAAATCGGAAATGCAACTGTTTTCAGGGAAGGTAAAGATGTAACGATAGTTGGTTGCGGCATGCTTTTATATAACGCTTTAATAGCGGCTGAAGAATTATCAAAAGAGGGCATTGAGGCAATGGTCATAAACAGCCACACAATAAAACCACTTGATGTTACGACAATAATAAATTCCGTAAAAGAAACAAAAGCAGTTGTAACGATTGAAGAGCATCAAGTTACGGGAGGTCTTGGTTCGGCAGTTGCCGAAACGCTTAGCCAGTATTTTCCGGCGCCGCAGGAATTTATCGGAGTTCACAACCGATTCGGCGAGTCCGGAGAACCGGATGAGCTTATTGAAGCATTTGGAATGGGAGTTAAAGATATAAAGGCCGCTGTTTTAAGGGTAATAAAAAGAAAAAATTAAAATTTTATGGAACATAACTACGATTTTTTAGGAATAGGCGATATCACGACTGACGCGTTTATCAAATTAAAAACTCCTTCTGCTCACATTGATATTGATAAAGGCGCCCGTGAAATTTGCATGCGTTTTGCGGATAAAATTCCATATGAAGATATTTTTGTCGTGCCGGCAGTGGGTAACGCGCCAAACGCGGCGGTAGCCGCTTCGCGTTTAGGACTAAAAAGCGCTTTAATGACAAATATAGGAGATGATAAAAACGGCGTTGAATGCATTGAGGCATTGCAAAAAGAAAATGTCGGAATACAATTTGTCACCATATGTAAAAATAATAAGACAAACTATCATTATGTCTTATGGTTTGAAGATGATCGCACTATTTTAATAAAACATGAAAATTACGACCGAAAACTTTATGATTTTGATGAACCGAAATGGGTTTACCTTTCTTCAATGGGAGAAAATTCTTTGGAATTTCACCGTGAACTTGAAAAATATTTAAATGATTATCCAAAAGTAAAATTAGCGTTTCAGCCGGGAACTTTTCAGATGAAATTCGGCAAAAACGCGTTATCGGGAATTTATAAAAGAAGTGATATTATTTTCTGTAATAAAGAAGAGGCGCAAAGAATTCTTGAAACTGATGAAAGCGATATTAAAAAACTGCTTAAAGCCATGGCGGATTTAGGTCCTAAAATTGTTGTTATTACCGATGGACCCAAAGGCGCTTACTCTTATGGTTCGACCCAGCTCACCACAAGCGACAAAGAAATGCTTTTTATGCCGCCATATCCTGATCCGGCGCCGCCGCTGGAACGAACCGGCGCCGGCGACTCTTTTTCTTCAACATTCACCGTAGCTCTAGCATTGGGAAAAACTGTCAGGGAAGCAATGATGTGGGCGCCGATTAACCCAATGTCTGTTGTTCAGAAAATAGGTGCGCACGCCGGCCTTTTGGCTCGTCCGGAGCTTGAAGAATTTTTGAAAAACGCTCCGGCAGATTATAAACCGCAAGTAATAGGATAAAATGGTTATAAAAGATTATTTAAAAAGAACAATTGAAGAAAAATGGGCAATTGGGCATTTTAATTTTTCGGAAGACGAAGCATTAAGAGCTATTGTTGAATCGGCTGCAAAATTAAAAACACCAATTTTTATCGGCACTTCGGAAGGAGAAAAAAAACATATTGGCATAAAACAGGCAGTAAATTTAGTCAGGGCATTTCGGGAAGAATTCGGCATTCCTATTTTTTTAAATGCCGACCACCACAAAACGCTTGAAGGCGTGAAAGAAGCTGTTGATGCGGGCTATGACGCGATTTTGGCTGATTTTTCAGCAAAGCCATTTGAAGAAAATATAAAATTAACCAAGCAAGCTGTTCTATACGCCAAATCAAAAAATCCAGATATAATTGTGGAAGGAGAATTGGGCTATGTCAGGGGAGAATCAAAAATACAAAAAGAAATAATAGAAATAAAAACAGAGGATTTAACCAAACCGGAAGAAGCGGCGCAATTCGTAAAAGAAACTGGCGTTGATATGCTGGCACCGGCAGTCGGCAATATCCACGGCATTGTTACGAGCAGTAAAGAATCAATAGATATTGACATAATAAGCAATATTAAGCGTGCTGTCGGTGAAAATATTTATTTAGTTTTACACGGCGCATCCGGACTCGGCGGGACCGATTTAAAAAATTCAATAAATGCCGGAATTTCAATGATTCATATTAATACCGAAATCAGAGTGGCGTTTACTGAAGCGCTTAGAAAATCGGTTGCTCAAATGCCGGAAGAAACCACGCCGTATAAAATTTTAACCCCATCAATTGAAGCAATGAAAAAAGTTATAGAAGAAAAATTAAGAATTTTCGGCAGTATAAATAAAATATAAAACTATGCCAAAAATATATATAACAAGAATAGTTCCTGAAGCTGGGATTAAAATGCTAAAAGACAAGGGTTATGAAGTCGTCGTGAATCCCGAAGACAAAGTTTTAACCAAAGAAGAATTAATCATGGCGTTAAAGAATCAGAATTATAACGCTTTATTCTGCCTTTTAACCGATAAAATTGATGCGGAAGTTATGGATTCTTTTGGTCCGCAACTTAAAGTTGTCGCTAATATGGCTGTTGGTTTTGATAATATTGACGTTATAGAAGCTAAAAAACGGGGAATTATGGTTACCAATACACCGGGAGTATTAACCAATACGGTTGCCGAACACACTTTTTCTTTAATGCTTTCAATTGCACATCGGATAACTGAAGCGGATAAATTCACGAGGGCGGGAAACTATATCGGATGGGCACCGATGCTTTTGCTTGGTAATGATTTATCTAGTAAAACTTTGGGAATAGTTGGATTGGGACGAATCGGTTCTCGCGTTGCCCATCACGCGGTAAAAGGTTTTGAAATGAAGGTTTTATATTATGATGTTAATCGCAATGAAGAATTTGAGAAAGAATTCGGCGCGGTTTACGTTTCTTTAGACGATTTATTAAAAGAATCGGATTTTGTATCAATTCATGTACCTCTTCTTCCGGCAACTCGGCATTTAATTAATGCCGAAAAAATAAAATTAATGAAACCGGCATCCTATTTAATAAACACTTCCCGCGGGCCAATTATTGACGAAGCGGCGCTGGCAATGGCATTGGCGGATAAAACGATAAAAGGCGCTGCTTTAGACGTTTTTGAATTTGAGCCGAAAATAACGCCGGAGCTTTTGTTGCTTGATAACGTAATTGTGACTCCCCATATCGCTTCGGCAACCGAAGAAACACGTTCTAAAATGTCAGTACTCGCGGCAACTAATATTATTGAAGCGCTCGAAGACAAAATTCCGTCTAATATGCTACAAAATTGACCATGATTAAATATTATGTTAATTTATAAAAATGTTGGAATTTGATAAAAAAGATTTAAAATTTATTGGCCCTTGTCCGGTTTGTAATTCAAATTTTGCCCCTCAAAATATTAAAGCCCTAAAAAACTATGGAGCAACTTTAATGCTTCATGTTGATTGTAGCGAGTGCGAAAGTTCTTTGCTTGTTACATTAATTAAAAGTAATACCGGCGTTGTCACTAATGTAGGCGTTCTAACTGATTTAAACAAAGATGATTTTTCCCGTTTCAGAGATATGCCCGTGATTACGATTAGCGATGTTTTACATTTTGACAGTAACAGCTATAACACAAATGACAACTTTAGAAATAAAAAGTAAAAAAAGAGAAATTTTTGGAAAAAAATTGAACACCTTAAGAAATCAAGGATTGATTCCGGCCGTGGTTTATGGCGGCGCTGAAGGCAGTATTCCTTTGGTTTTAGAACTTAAGGAGTTTAAAAGAGTTTTTAAATATGCCGGCGAAACAACTTTATTGCGGCTTTTTATTGATAAGGAAAATTTTAAAAATGTTTTAATTCATGACAGTTCTCGCGATCCTATAACTGATGAAATAAACCATGTTGATTTTTATGAAGTTAAAATGGATGAGAAAATTACCACTAAAGTTCCGTTAGTTTTCACCGGAAATGCTCCGGCGATATTGGGTCTTGGAGGTGTTTTGGTTAAAGCCATGCAGGAGCTTGAAATTAAGGCTTTGCCCGCAGATTTGCCTCATGAAGTTGAAGTTGATATTTCATCGCTTAAAACTTTCGACGACAACATTCTTATAAAAGATGTCAAATTGCCTAAAAATATTGAAGTATTAGACAGTATTTCCGCTTCGATAGCATCGGTAGTGCCACCTCGATCTGAATCAGAACTCGAAGAGTTATCAGGAGAAGTAAAGGAAAAAGTTGAAGAAGTGGTAGTTGAAACGGAAGAGAAGATCGCGGAAAGGTTAAAGCAAGCGAGCGAGCTTTAAATAGTTATAAGTGATTAATATGGTAAATAAACTTTATTCAGTTGTTTTTTTGTCGTTGTTTTTAATCATGGCATTATTTGTTTTTTTATTTGGCTTATCGCAAGTTTTAGCCCAAACAGATGACAGAGATGCCAAAATTAGGCAGCTTGAGAGCTTAATAGAGCAATATAATCAGGAGATCGCCAAAAAACAGACAGAGGCTCAAAATTTGGCAAACCAAATTTCCATATTTGAGCTGCAGGTAAAGCAAGCGCAGGCAGAAATTGACGCTACTAATTTATCTATAAAACAATTAATCTCGGCTATCAATCAAAAAGAAAAAAATATTTTCCAAAAAGAAAAGGAAATAGGAGATCAAAATGTTTTATTAGCCAGATATTTGAAGCAAGTTCAAAGAAGCGATCAAGGGTCGCTTCTAGAATTTTTGCTTAAAAATAGAAGGTTTTCCGATTTTTTCAACGACCTTAATTCCATAAGCAATATTCAGAATCAAATTCATGATACTTTATTAAAAATAAAAGATCTTAAAGAAAAACTAGTAAAAGAAAAAGAAGATTTAGAGGGCGATAAAGCCGAACAAGAACAGCTAAAGCGTATCCAAAACAAACAAAAAATAGCGCTTGAATCGGCAAAAAAAGATAAACAAAAACTGCTTGATCAAACAAAGGGACAGGAAAAAATTTACCAACAATTAATTGCCAAAACTCGAGCCGATATAGAAGTTATTAAAAACCAACCATATAATCTGGCTATGGGGTTCAAAATGACTTTTGAAGAGGCACTTACTCATGCCCTTAAAGCATCGCAATATACCGGAGTTCGTCCTGCTTTTCTTATGGCAATTTTGAAAATTGAATCTGATTGGGGAGGTAATGTAGGCAAAGGAACGTGGCGAACCGATATGCATCCCCGCGATTTTAACGCTTTTGCCACGATAACAAGCGCGTTAGGATTAAATCCTGATTCAACTCCGGTTTCAAAAAAACCGTCTTATGGCTGGGGCGGGGCAATGGGTCCGGCGCAATTTATACCTACAACATGGCTTTTATATGATGAGGCTGTTGCTAATTTAACAGGTCATCGGCCACCATCTCCTTGGAACATTGAAGATGCTTTTACCGCTTCCGGGCTTATGCTGGCTGAATCTGGAGCTAACCAACAAACCTATGCGACCGAAAGCAAAGCAGCTAAAATTTACATTGCCGGCGGCCGCTGGAATCGCTCTCTAACCGCTCGAATTTATGCTAATAACGTAATGGCTGAAGCGGCGCGAATTCAAAAAAATATTGATATTTTGAATCAAAGTAAATAAACGCTTTCATAAGCTTCGGAAAATTATTATTTTTTTTATTTTAAGTTTTTTGCTAACGCTTCAATCATCGGTTTCATATTTCCGTCCAATATTTTTTCCATATTGTGCCATGATTTTCCAATGCGATGATCGGTGATTCTATCTTGAGGAAAATTATAGGTTCTCATTTTTTCAGCGCGCTCGGCCATACCGATTTGAGCGCGGCGCTTGGCTGAAGTTTCTCCTGTAATTTTTTCTTTTTGTATTTCGGCTAATTTGGCGCGCAAAATATTCATTGCCACTTCGCGATTTTGCGATTGAGATCGCTGGGATTGGCAGGCCACAACAATACCTGTTGGCAAATGGGTGATTCTTATGGCGGTTTCTACTTTATTTACATTTTGGCCGCCAGCGCCTGAAGAGCGGAATGTGTCTACGCGTAAGTCATTTGGCTCAATTTTTACTTCTACTTCTGAAACCGTTTTTAACACAGCAACCGATACGGTAGAAGTGTGGATTCGGCCGATTTTTTCCGTTTTTGGAACCCTCTGAACGCGATGAACGCCGGCTTCATATTTTAATAAATCATAAACATCGGATCCCGTTATCTGGGCCGTCAAATTTTTAATGCCTTCGGTCTGGCTTCCGGAAGAATCAATTATATCAATCTTAAAACCCAGCGCTTCGGAAAAACGGCGGTACATTCGCCACAGCTCAAACGCAAAAAGACCGGCTTCATCGCCGCCTGCTCCGGCTCTAATTTCCAATATTATTTTTTGAATATCGCTCATTTCTTTCTTTTACTAGCGGTTTTTTCAAGTCGTTTTCTGAAACGTTCAACGCGACCGGCAGTATCAATAATCTTATCTTTGCCAGTATAAAACGGATGGCAATTTGAACATATTTCAATATTAATTTCCGGCTTAGTTGAACCAACAGTAAAAGTATGACCGCAAATGCATTTGACACGGCTTTTATCATAATATTTAGGATGAATTTCTTTTTTCATGAGATGATCTTATAGTTTTAGCATTAACTTGTCAATTTATAAATATTTTGTTATTATCTTTAGATCTATGACAGCAGATGAAAACAAAATAAAAAATAAACATAATTTAGAAAGTATGGCTTCAAGCGGTGTTCATTTAGGCAGTTTGAGACATTACAGCCATCCTAAAATGAAGCCATACGTATGGTCTGGTAAAAGCGCTTTTCAAATTATAGATCTCCAAAAATCAAATGATATGCTAATAGAAGCTGTTAATTTTCTGGTATCTGTTAAGAAGAAGGGTGGAATAATTTTATTTGTTGGAACGGGTCTTGCCGCCAAAAATATCGTTAAAAGTGTTGCCGAAGAGCTTAATATGCCTTACGTCGTTGAACGCTGGCTTGGCGGCACGTTAACTAATTTTCCGACTATCAGCCAGCGAATCGATTATCTTAAAAATCTTGAAAATCAAAAACAATCTGGAGAATTTGAAAAATATACCAAATATGAGACATTAAAGCTTGAAGAAAAAATAATCAAATTAAAAAAATATTTAAGCGGTCTTTTAAACTTAAGTAGATTACCGGATGCTGTTTGGGTAAGTTCAGGAAACTATGATAAAATTGCTGCAGTTGAAGCAATTAAAAAATCGATATCAGTTATAGGAATAGTTAATACCAATTCTAATCCTTCTTTATTTAATTATCCGATTCCGGCTAATGACACTGCTTTGAATTCGGTTAGTTTTATTTTAAATTCAGTGAAAGACGCTCTTATTAATGTTAAATCGGAAATAATGCCGTCTGATAAATAATTAAGATTATGGTAAACATTAACGATATAAAAAAAATTCGCGAAATAACCGGAATTTCAGTTGAAGCAGTGCGCAAGGCATTGGAAAACGCCGGAGGTAAAATTGAAGAAGCACTAGACTTACTAAAAAAGAGGGGGATTGAAGTAGCGGCGAAAAAGTCGGAAAGGGAAACAGGGCAGGGCCTGATTTTTTCTTATATTCATTCCAATGGAAAAATCGGCGTTTTATTAAAACTTCTGTGCGAAACGGATTTTGTCGCCCACAATGAACAATTTAAGGAGTTAGGTCATGAATTGTCTTTACATATTGCGGCTATGAATCCTAAAAGTATAGAAGAATTATTAGCACAACCGTATGTTCGCGATCAAGATTTAACCGTTGATGATTTAGTAAAAAATTATATTGCCAAAATAGGGGAAAATATTAAAATTAGCGATTTTTATAGATCGGAAATTTGAATATTATGTTTAATCTTATCCCAATTTCACTATTAATAACGGCTATAGGAGGGATGGTATATATTGTTTCTAATCATTTGTCTGAATTTAACGGTGACAATGAAAAAAATAATGACTTTAATTTGAAAGCGTATTTTACTTATTGGATTAATCAATTGCCTCTTGATAGCGTTAAAATCCAATCGCTTTCTTTAACCCAAAAATTGCTTCATAAAACACGGCTCTTTCTTCTTAAAACCGATAATTATTTAATGCGTTTAATCGGAAAAATTTCAGAAAAAGATAAAACAGTTAATAGCTCGGATTTTTGGCAAGATCTTTCAAATAATAAGCAACAGCAAGAAGATAAAAAAGAAGAAATTATTCCAAAACCGGTACCGGAAATCAAAATTGAATTTGCAACTGAAAAAGACAAGCAAATAGAAAAATTTTTTGATATTCAACCCGCTAAAAAAACCTTAAAAATTAAAAAATCCCAAAAATAACGCCAACGTAGCTCAGTTGGTAGAGCAACTCCATGGTAAGGAGTAGGTCCGCGGTTCGATTCCGCGCGTTGGCTCTGGTCTTTTATTTATTTTGCGTCGGTACTCAAGTGGACAACGAGGGCAGACTGTAAATCTGCTGGCTTCGGCCTACGGAGGTTCGAATCCTCCCCGGCGCACCAGAATAAAACTAGACGGCTTTTTGAGAGCCAATTCGTGGGCGGCACAAAGTGCCGCCCATTGATTTTGACCTGATGAATCCTCGCCGCTCGGCGCGCGCAAGCGCGCCTCGCGGTTGACCAAAACGAGGCTCGAGCCGAAAAGTTTTTCGGCAGCAACCTTTTTCTCAAAAAGGTTGCTGCCTTGTGCGATTTTAGGCAGAGATTCTGCCTCTTTTATCCATTCAGTCATCGGTTCGAGCCAGCCAGTCAGCTTTTGTTCAAGACGAGTAGATTGATCTTCCAGCGACTTCTTCTCGCTTAGCAATTTTGATTTTTCAAATCGGTAGGTTTCGCGTTCGATGTCTTGTTCTAGGTAGCCGTCAAGAAGTCGCTGGAGTTTCATGATGATAGCTAGAATTTTCTCTCGCGATTCTTGAACAAAAGTGGTTGAGAATTGGGCGGCATCCACTTTGTCTTTTTCCAACATTTCTCTCAATCCTGCCGCCCAATTCGGTCTCAAAGAAAATTTTTGAAGCAGAGAGGATAACTGCCGATCCAGTTCTTCTTCGCGGACATACGGCTGGCTACAAACAATGTTTTTCTTCGTGCAACGATAGTAAGTATGACCTTTCTGGATTTCGGCAGTTATCATGCGACCACACTCATCGCAGTGTAAAAGTCCGACAAATGGTTTTTCAACTTTACCTTTGGTTTTGGGTTTTCCTCTCTGCTTCAATACTTCTTGGACTTTATCAAAAATTTTCTTTGAGACAACTGGCTGGTGCTTGCCTTCGTGAATTTCATCGGCATAGCGAAAATGTCCGTAGTAGAATGGGTTGGAAAGGATAAAAGAAATTCTGTCTCGGTGGAGCCGCTTGCCGTTTTTTGAGTAAACGCCGGATTGCGCCAAAAAATTTGAGATATCTTCGAGGCGCGAGTTATTTTGCGCATACAGCTCAAATGCTTTACGAATGAGTGAGGCGCATTTTTTATTTACTACAACGGTTTTGGTACGCGAGTCGTTCAAGTAGCCGATAGGTGCAAGCGAGGGGTATTCTCCGCGCCTCACTTTTTGGCGCAATCCTCGCTTGGTATTCTCGGCAAGCGAATCCACATAGTATTTGCTTTGCCCGAAGGCGATATTGAGCATAAACTTGCCTTGCGAGGTGTTTTCGCACCAAAAGGTAGGAAACTTCAAGCCCGCAAGTTTTCCACTGTCCAAGAGGAAGATAAGCAGTCCTCCGTCCACAGAATTGCGCGCCAGTCGGTCAGGATGCCACGCCAAAATTCCGTTCGCATCGCCTTGCTCAATACGCTTTGTCATTTCGCTAAATATCGGTCTGCCCGGAATTTTGGCGGACTGCTTCTCGATAAACTCTTCAACAATGTTTAATCCTTCGGTTTTAGCGTAGGCGCGCAATTCTGTGATCTGGTCTTCAATCGAGCGCACCTGCTTATCTTCCACATCAGTGGACTTGCGGGCATACAAAAAGAATTTTTGCGGAGATATATTTTGCATAAAACCATTATAGCAAAAATTCTTTTTGTTAGGCAAAGCAAATCCGAGACAGAATTTGAAATCGCACAAGAGCGAACCTCGTTTTGGTCAACCGCGAGGCGCGCTTGCGCGCGCCGAGCGGCGAGGATTCATCAGGTCAAAATCAATGGGCGGCACTTTGTGCCGCCCACGAATTGGCTCTCAAAAAGCCGTCTAGTTTTATTCTGGTGTATTTATACAACCAAGCTCGAACTTATTTTAGCAAAAATTCCTGAACAAAACCAATCGCTCCGCCCCGCCGCCAGCCGCCGAGTGCGGCGGCCTGCCTCGCAGAAAAACTTTCTTTGCAATTTTTGATTTTGCACGCCACCAATTTTTTCTTCTAAAAGGAAAAGAAAGTTTTTCTGCTCGGCTCCGCGCTCTCGCGCGGGCGGCGGGATTCGTTCGGACGGCTCGGCATTCCTCCCCCTCGCCCCCTCCTGCCGAGCCGTCCTTGCTCAAGAAAATTTGCGTCGGCTA
>JACPHB010000002.1 GCA_016188835.1 Parcubacteria group bacterium | reverse complement strand
GGTTCATCCGTCTGTAAACGAACCGAGCGGAACTATTGCTAATGCTCTAATTGCAAAATATCCGGAACTTATTGGGGTTGGAGACCCTTCGACAAGCCCCTCGGCCATGAGCTCGGGGCCGAATGGCTCAGGGCAAGAGAACTTGCGACCCGGGATTATTCATCGCTTAGACAAAGACACTTCAGGGCTTTTAGTGGTCGCCAAAAACCAAAAGACATTTGAATTTTTAAAAAAAGAATGGCAAGAGGGGAGGGTTGTTAAAAAATATCTTGCTTTGGTTTGGGGCTCGCCGAAAAAAGAAAAGGGAGAAATTATTTCGGAACTGGCCCGCTCGCTTAAAGATTTTAGAAAGAGAATGGTTGTAAATCCGAAGAAGAATAAACCCCGACGCCCTAAAGAGGTCGGGACTCCGACCGAAGCGTCGGAGGAAATACAGGGAAAACTGGCGATTACAGAGTATAAAGTTATTAAGAAATTTAAAGATTATTCTTTGCTTGAAGTTTATCCTAAAACTGGCCGGACGCATCAAATAAGGATCCATCTTGCTTCACTCGGCCATCAGATTGTCGGCGATAAAGTTTACGGAAAAAGAAAAGAGACGCCCGAAGGATTAAATCGCCAATTTCTTCACGCGTATTATTTGAGTTTTAGCTTGCCTGCGCAGGCAGGTTTACCTAATGGCAAAAAAATGGCTTTTGAAGCCGATTTGCCAGAGAGTTTAAAAGAAGTACTTGCTAAAATTGAGAAATAATGACATAATGGACAACTACTATGGACAAGATAAAAGTTTTTAATAAAAAGGGGTTGAAATCCGACGTACCGCAAATCAAATCGGGAATGAAGGTTCGGGTTTGGCAAAAAATTAAAGAAGGCGACAAAGAACGGCTTCAAGCGTTTGAAGGCATGGTTATCGCCGTAAAACACGGGCTGGGGAAAACAGGCACTTTTACGGTTCGAAAAATTTCCGGCGGTATTGGCGTTGAAAGAATTTTTCCTTTCCACGCGCCGACAATTGATAAAATAGAAGTATTGTCTCAAGCTAAAGTGCGCCGAACGAAACTTTATTACCTTAGGGGTAGAATTGGTAAAAAATCCAAAATGAAACAAGTGGAGCTTACTGAGGCCATAGCGACACCAGAAACCAAAGAAAAAGAGGAAATAATGTCGGTTTCTGAATAAAATATAAATACTAGGGCGAGTGGCGGAATCGGTATACGCGCATGTTCGAGGGGCATGTGCCGCAAGGCTTGAGGGTTCGAGTCCCTCCTCGCCCACCAATATCAAACTTTCCGATTTTTTCCTAATTGAGGGTGATAAAAAATGTCACTATTATAGTTTTGGGAAAACTAGATTCTAATCTCATGAAAAAAATATTTGTTATCATTGGTGTTTTAGGGATTACAAGTGTTTCCTTATATTTTATTATAGCAAGAAACAGCCGTGAAACGGCGGTGCCCGTAGTAAAAAGAACAATCATATGTCCGAGTCCTTGGAATGAGAAATGGGCAAGTCCCCAAGATACAGAAATTAAAAATCCTCGCACTGTTTATTACGTGTCAAACAGCACGGGCAAAGATAGTAATAGCGGTGTGTCAGTCGGCTCTCCGTGGAAAACTCTAGGAAAAGTTAATAGCCAAACGTTTTTACCAGGAGACATCGTCTTATTAAAACGAGGAGACCGCTGGAATGAAGCACTCATACCACCAACTTCAGGTGAAATTGGGAAACCGATATTATACGGCGCCTACGGCGGCAATAACGGAAGACCGATTATCGAAACCAATCGTTGGGGACAAACAGACGCGATCCTTATCGCGGGGAAAAACTATCTGATATTTAATAACCTTGATATTCGCAATGCGCAATTTGGTATTCAGATTCTCAACTCCGATTTCCTAATATTCGATCATATGACTATCGGATCAGATGTCCGAGATGTAGGAATTCTCATTAACAATGGCAGTGACAATGGTGTTATCCAATATAACGTTATTGATGGCGGAACCGAACGGAAAACCGAGCGCGATATGATACGCCTCATGGACGGAAGCAATTGGGAAATACATCACAATCTTATCGCAAACTTTGGCCATGACGGGATCAATCTCATGGGTCGTATTCCTAAATGGCATGATGTCGAGGCACGTGTCACAAAAAATAACATACACCACAATGAGTTTTTTAATAACCTTGACTACGGCCGGTCATTTTCAACTCAAGGAAATGGACAGGGATACGCATCATTTAACAGATTTTATGATAACTACATCCACAATGTACAAGTGAGCATTCAGCTCCAGGGTGATCATAACGAAGTATATCGTAATGTGATTACCGATGTACAAAAATCTCCGCAAAAATCAGATGATGAAGTTTTCCAGGCAGCAGGCATAAGTATTCAAGATTACATTTATTCTGAAAACAACAAAGTATATGAAAATGTCATTGCGTATACGGATGGTCCCGGCATCTGGGTGGGCTCACGCGAGAGCGGTAATGAAGTAAAAAACAATTTCATATACAGTGCCGGCGAATATCGAGGTGATACTCGCGCTCTCTATAACATCGGACTCTATGTTCCAGAAAGAACACTAAAAAGAAACGAAACGCCGGGAGCGCAAGTATATGAAAAGAATTATATCTACAGCTCGCATACAGAGAATACTGTACTATATCGCGGACTCCATTACGAAAATCCTTCACCGATTACGGTTGCTGCATTTAATAACCGTAGCGGCCAGAACGGGGATCGTATCGTAAAAAATAGCGATCAAAAGTTTTCTCTGACAAATGATTGCAAGGCATATATCGAAGATAGTGAATTAGGAGTTTTGATTGGTATTACACCCAAGTGACACAAGTGCCACATTCTATAGATTTATATAGATACTTTCTAAAAGGGACTGTCTTTCCTAGAGGATATATAATCAGTATAACGAGCATAGTATCGGATATATTGATCAACGGAACATTATTGTTTGCTAATCTTTTCATAGTTTATGTTTTGTATTTTTCTAGAGAAAAAACATTTTTTCAAAAGAGATCAATCAAATAGTTGTTAAGGGAAATGTGCCGCCAAACCTGCCTGCGCAGGCAGGGAAAAACTTGAAATTGTTATCGATGCGGCTTCCTTCGACTTCCTTCGATTCCGCTCGGGACAAGTCGCTCAGGACAGGTCGACGCATTTTCAGGATTTTCGCGGGCCTTCGCTTCGCCGGAGTGGCTCTCGCCTCGGCGAAGCCTTTGGCGTAGCCTGGGTCGGCCACGCAGGCGGGGGGACTTCCTCGCCGCCGCCCTCCTTCGCCTCTCGGCTACGGACGGGCAAGCAGGAGGCGAAATGCGCGGTGCCCGTCTGTAGCTTTAGCGAAAGAGGGTTCGGACTAATTCAAGAATACTGCACCAAAAACTAACTTTAAAAAAAACGGCACTCCGCCGTATTTTATTTTTTTGAGTTATTTTGTTAATATTATATTTGTATAGTTAGTATGCTTGTCGTTAATTTAGAGATAATTTTATTATTAATAATTATGCCACTAATTGAAGTAGAACGGCTCAATAAGGATTATTTCACAGATGGAGTTCCTGCCAATATATTGCGGGACGTTAATCTTAAAGTGGAGGAAAATGAATTTGTTGCTATAATGGGGCCATCTGGCTCCGGCAAATCAACACTCTTGCATATTTTAGGGTTTTTGGAACGTCCGAGCTCCGGTATCTACCGCTTTGACGGGAAACAAATAGATGAGTATTCCGACGATGAATTGGCTCAAATCAGAAACCGTAAAATCGGATTTGTATTTCAGGCCTTTAATCTCCTGGCGCGTCAAAGCGTTTTTGAAAATGTGGCGATTCCCCTTATCTATGCCGGCGTAAACTCTTCAGAAAGAAAAAAAATTATAGAGGAAACGGTGAAAATGGTAGGATTAGAGCATCGATTGCACTACGAGACCTCCAAATTATCCGGGGGAGAAAAACAAAGAGTGGCCATGGCGAGAGCTCTTGTTAACAACCCAAGAATGATTCTCGCTGATGAACCCACCGGAAATCTTGATTCGCAATCCGGCGGCGTAGTTATGGATACATTAAAACAATTAAACAAAAAAGGGCACGCGATAGTGTTAATAACTCACGAGAGTTACACCGCTTCCTACGCTTCGCGCATAATTCATCTTCTGGATGGAAAGGTTGAACGCGAAGAATTAGTGGCTCAGCCAGTCGAGGAAGAAAAAACATTTATAAAATAATTTAATTTATGGAGGAAAAACAACCTACAGTTAAAGATTTTATGCAGGTTAATATAATCAGCGTAAAACCGGAAACCCCGGTAGTTTCCGCGATACGGCTTCTTTATACCAATAATCTCAAGGGTTTGCCCGTGATAGATAACGAAAAAAAGGTGGTTGGCATTTTTACCGAATATGATTTAATAGCCAAGAGTCCGTCTATTAATCTGTCAGTATTTCTTAAACTGGTGCTTGCTTTTGACGTTTATAAAAAAGAGCAATCTCTTATTCGTTCGGATCTGGAAAAACTCTTGGCGCTTCAAGTAAAAACAATAATGAATTCCGATCCCTTAATGCTTCATCCGGAAACCAGTTTGGAAGAAGCCATAAAAACTTTTGAAGAACATCACAAAGTCAATCCAATCCCCATAGTGGATAGCGGCGGATATCTCGTCGGGATTATAAGCAGGGCCGATATTGTAAAACTTTACGCGCGTGGGAGTGAGAACGTTGCAGAAATAAACGCGGTGGCGACCCAAGGCGTAACCGATAATCAGATCAAAGAATTTTTAAAAGGATTTGAACGGCGCCTGTTAGGCATTAATTGGATTTGGACAAAATTCTGGACATGGTTCGCGGTAGTTATATTTATTGTAGTCATTTTTGTGGTTTTATTTTTGGTTTTAAGAGCCCTGGAACTTGTCGTAACTAATATACCCATTTAATTATGCTTTGGCGCGATATTATAACTATTTCCCGCCGCGGGCTTATCCAAAATAACTTGCGCTCTTTGTTGACTATTCTGGGTATAGTCATAGGAATTGCGGCAATTATAATCGTAACTTCCGTTGGACAGGCCGCCCAACAGCTTGTGGTAAACCAATTCAGCGGCCTTGGTTCGCGCACTGTTTTGGTGGGCGCCGGACGCGAACCAAAAGGACCGTCCGATCTTTTTGAATTTTTTACCAATACTCTCAAAGATGGAGATGTTAAAGCGCTTATTAATCGCTCCAACGTTCCTCAATTTACCGAAGTTACGCCCGTCATTTTTCAGGTGGATTCGGCGGCTTTTGAAGGAGAAACTGTTCGGGGGACTTTAATCGGGGCATCAGAAAACATATTTCCAATTTTTGAAATTTTTCCGGAAACGGGCCGCGCTTTTATTGAGCAAGAGGTGGAGGAAGGTGCGTCCGTGGTGGTGCTCGGGTCGGACGTAAAAAATGAATTATTCGGCCCTTCGGATCCCATCGGAGAAAAAATTCGCATCCGCAACCAGCTTTTTCGCGTTGTTGGCGTCATTAACCCTACCGGAAATATAGGCGCTTTTAATGTCAACGATTTCATGGCCATCCCCTACACAACCATGCAGCGATACCTTGTTGGCATAGATTATTATCATCGCATTATCGGCCGCGTGGCCGAGGAAGGCCAGATGAAAGAAGCGGTGGAAAATATTAATGCGACACTTCGCGAACTGCATGGCATCAGCGATCCTTCAAAAGACGATTTTTTCATAGATACCCAAGCCAATGCTGTAGAGCGCGTGGGGGTAGTGGCCAACATATTTACCGCCCTGCTCATAGCGGTAGCAACGATTTCTCTAATAGTAGGCGGTATTGGTATAATGAATATCATGCTTGTATCGGTTACGGAGCGCACCAAAGAAATTGGTTTGCGAAAGGCCTTAGGCGCCAAAAGAAGCGATATCCTTGTTCAATTTCTGCTGGAAGCAATCATCCTCACCGTTTCCGGCGGCATCATTGGTGTATTTTTGGGTGTGGTTTTTTCATATTCCGCTTCGCTGATTTTAAGCCGCTTTATTGGAGAGGGATGGCAGTTCGTAATTTCTCCATATGCCGTTACGGCCGGAGTGGCGATTTCTGGCGCCATCGGTCTTGTTTTCGGAATGTATCCCGCCATGCAGGCGTCAAAAAAAAGTCCATTAGAAGCGTTGCGCTATGAATAAAAAAATAACCACGTCTCTTCTTTTTATTTCGGTTATTATTTGGGCTCCTCTTAGTTCTTGGTGGGCTTATTACGCATGGGAAATAACGATACCGTCTTTAGAGATATGGTGGATAATAGTAGCTTTGGGCCAAGCATTTTTTTATATCGGGGGGGCGTTATTTATTCACTCGCTCTACAGAAAATATTCCGATCCGCATTTAACTTTTTTTCGCTCGGCGACGGTTTTTGTCTTAATAATATTCTGGAGTTTATTTGCGGCTATTTGGGGATTTTGGCAATTAGGCGGAATAACATATGAAATATTTAGTTCGGCCTGGTGGTTTGATGAAATTGGCCACGCGCTTTTTGGCGCGTTCCTTACCATTTCGCTTCTTTTTTTTCATCAAAATTATTCACCAATCTACCCTCCTTTATTGAGGGCGCTTGGCGAGGGGCATCTTATGAGGGATATTTTAGGAGAAGTGGCGCTTGGCGCAATATTGTGGGAGGCGGCCGAACTGCTTAAAGATTTTTATTCTCAACAAAACTATTCCTCTTGGATTGTCAGGGCACAGCTAAACTCCGTAGATACGACACTTGATATACTAAGCGCGGTATTATTTTCAGTTTTTGCGTTTTTGACCTACAAGGCCACTAAAAAACTATATCATCGCTTACTGCACGGCGATGAATCAAGAGAGGAAGCCGTCGACGCTATGGAAATTTTTGAATATTTCGCCAAAAAAATACATTTCCACAGCCGCCGCGAACTTAAAAAATTTATTTCTTCTCTTAAATCGTCAGATTAGCCGGATGGCTGGAGAATTGTTTCTCCTTCCTTTAACCCATCTACCACTTCAATAAATCCGTTAATACCTATAGACCCGGTGCGGATGCGGCGCTCCTGCTTTGCGCCGTTTTCACTAACCACCACGTAAGGCGCCCCTTGTTTTCTGGTAATGGCATTTTGAGGAATAACCAATATTCCGTCTTTTCTAATGTTAAATGCTATATTAGCTGTCATTCCGGATTTAATGCGCGGATCTTGTTCTTTAAATTCAATCGTAGATTCGTAAGTAGCCACACTTTCAATGATTTTTTCGGCAGGATTAACGCGAACCAGTTTTCCGGAGAATTTAACTCGGGGGCCGTAAGCGTCTAAAGTAAGCACAGCTTCATTACCAATCGCTACTTTGGCAATATTTGCTTCCGGTATGTCTACTTTAACTTCAAAATTTTTGTCGGAGATAATATTTGCCGCTATCTGGCCTACGGTAACGGTTTCTCCAATTTTTACATTAAGTTTGGTTAAAACACCGGCAATAGGCGACACAAGAAATGTCTTGTTTAAATCTACTCTGGCGCCTTTCAGCGCGGCTTGCGCTTTTTTAACCCTGGCTTCCTGAGCCGCGATTTCCTCCGCGGAAGCCCCAACTTCAACCAGGCGCTGTTCTTCTTTGGCCAAAGCGATAGCCGCGTCGGCATTTTGCCATTTTTCTTCAGCTGCCACAATGTTGCCGTAAGCCGCCTCGACATTAGCTCTTCCGGCGCTCACTGCCGCGCGGTATCCGTCAATAGTGGTTTGGCTAACGCTGATACTGGGTGTTGTGCCATCTAAAAGTAAAGCCGCATCTTTAAGGATTGAGCGGAAAACAAGTAGAAACTGTTTAGCTTCAGCAGCTCCATTTTTTAGCGAAAGCGTATCGTTTGTGGTTAGCGTGGTAATTAATTGATTCCATTCCGCCAGTTTTCCTTCCGCAATTACTCGGCTGGCTCCAACTTTTTGCTTAAGGGAGCTGTCGGTTACTATCAGCTCGGATTTTATTTGTGGATTGGAACTGCGGGGGCTGTCTATAATCTGGTCCAATTTATTGCGTATCGCGTCGTCGGCTTTGGTGTGGGCATCCAACATGGCGCTTAAAACGTTATTCAAAGATTCATCGCGAGTACTTTGGGCATTTTCCACTTTTACTTTCGCTATACTTAATTCCTCGGGACGGGGGCCGCGCTTAAGCTCTTGAAGTTGTGCTTCTTCAAAAGCAATGTCCGCTTCGGCTCTGGCAATTTGCGCTATAATGTCGGTGTTATCGAGCGAAGATATCAGGTTTCCAACGCGCACCTCTCCGCCCACCTTAATTGGCAGGTTTCTTATTATGCCCGTGCGTTCAAAAGAAAGTCCGACTTCTTGCGCCGGTTTTACTATTCCGGTAAAAGTCAGCTCTTCCACAATAGTTCCTTTGGCAACTTTAACCATAATGCTCTCTTTTTGCTGAAGGGACGTCCCTCCTTTTTCAGCAACCAGGAAAAAATATCCTCCTCCGGCAATGAGAGCCATTGTTATTATTAAAAGTATGATTTTTAAAGCAAAAGACATAAGGTTAGTTTAATATTAGTTCATATTTATTATAATATATTCTTTGGCAAGTTAAAATAGTTGTTTATTGCATTATATATTCATTTGACAAATATTGAAAAATATTAGAAAATTTAACGCACAATGAAAATGGTTTTTTAACAAATGGCGGGAAAAGAGGTGATAAAAATGCCGCCGACTGTCCACATAAGAAAAGAGGCATTTATTTCACTTATATTTTCCGTAGTTGACATTTTCAAAAGAGAAAGCTTTGGTTTTGTTTTGGGTTATCGTCCCGACAAGAGGCGGAATTATTTTCTAGTGACGGAATTTGTGCCGTTCGCGAACCGGAATGAGAAGCGATATGCTGAAGCTACTTGGACGCGGCGGACCGAAAAAAGATTCCACAGATTTAAGGAATTAATCAGTCAGTTGCGCCTCAAGTATTTGGGAGATTTCCATTCTCATCCGGAGTTTGGCGGCATGATATGTTCGCCGGGTTTAAGCGATCATGATAAGGCAGGGATGATTAAAAATGGTTATGATTTAGAATTCATTATAGGTATTTCTTCTCGCAGGCGCGGCAGGGCCGTCTGGGAATCAATGCCGGATGGTAGCATTAGAGGATCTTATGATCAATTCAATATAGAGGTTCATGTTTATAGGTTGGTTTACCAGAAAGAAGACAAAAATCCGGAGCCGGAAAGGCTACAAATAGTGGCGCCGGAAGCGATTAAAACTCTTAATAGAATGCACTTAAGACAATAACCCCGATAAATGGGGTTTTTCTTTTTGACGTCTTGACAGAACTGCCATATAAGATTATACTGGCATAGTAAGTTCAGCGATGGTTTTTTGGTCCGCCGGAGTGCGGACTTTTATAAAATTAAAACAATATGGATTTAAAACAATTTGCTTCGGCATTGAGTCAAATTTCAGAGGAAAAAGGCATTTCGCAGGAGAAAGTCCTTGAGACCATTGAAATGGCTTTGGCCGCAGCTTACAAAAAAGAATACGGAGAAAAAGGCCAGATTATCAGGGCCCAATTCAACCCCAAAACCGGGGAAGTTAAGTTTTTTCAAATTAAAATTGTTGTTGACGAGTCAATGTTAAAGTCGGAAGAAGAAGAAGAAGAGGAGGAAGCGGAAGTTGCAGCCCTTCCTTTGGAAGGGCGAGCCTCGTCCAGTGAAGCTGGGCGGGAACCGGAAACGGAGGAAGGTGAAAAGAAAATCCGATTTAACGAAGAGCGTCACATTATGCTTGATGAAGCAAAAAAAATAAATAAAGACATCGCGATCGGCGGCGAACTTGAATTTGCGCTGGAGACCCGGGAAGATTTCGGCCGCATCGCCGCTCAAACCGCCAAACAGGTTATTATTCAAAGAATTCGCGAAGCCGAGCGCGAAGCCGTTTGGAATGAATATAAAGACAAAGAAAGCGAACTTGTAAGCGGCATAATCCAGCGGATTGAACCAAATAATATCTTTGTTGATTTAGGGAAAACCATTGCCATTTTTCCGAAAGAAGAACAAGTATATTCCGAGCGGTATTATTCCGGCGCCAGAATGAAATTTTACATTTTGGCGGTTAATACTGATTCTAAAGGACCGAGCATTGTGCTGTCGCGGTCTCATCCTAAGATGATTTCGCGACTTTTTGAGCTTGAAGTTCCGGAAATTGGAGCCGGAACGGTTGAGATTAAATCAATCGCCCGCGAAGCCGGCAGCCGCACAAAGATTGCCGTTTCCTCAAACGAAGAAGGCATTGATCCGGTCGGTTCCTGTGTCGGCCAAAAGGGGACGAGAGTGATGGCGGTTATTTCGGAAATCGGCGGAGAAAAAATTGATATTATTGAATGGTCGGAAGACCCGGAGGCCTTTGTTTCAAACGCCATGTCGCCCGCCAAAGTTACCGGAGTTAAAATTTTGCCTCGGCGTATTGCCAAGGTTTATGTTCCCGAAAATCAGCTGTCTTTAGCTATCGGCAAAAACGGCCAAAATGTCAGGTTGGCGGCAAAGTTAACCGGCTGGAAAATAGACGTTATCGGCACCGTTTTAACGGCCGAAGGAGTTAAGGAGGAATCAAAATTGGAGGACTTGGAGGGCATCGGAGAGAAAACTGCACAAGCGCTTCGCGATGCCGGATTTAACACACCGGAAGACATTTTAAATTCTTCGGTTGATAAATTAATCGAGGTTGAAGGTATCGGCGAAAAAACCGCGGAAAAAATTTTCAAATCAGCGCAAAAATTACTAAATAAAAAATCTGAACCTGAAATTATTGCCGAAGCAGAACCGGAATCAAAAGAAGAAATAGTGGAAGAAAAATCGAAAGAGGGGGGCATTGTTACAGAAGCGACAGAAGTAGCTAAAGAAGAATTGGGTGAGTCTCGCTCAGATGAATCTGAGCAGGAACCTTTGGCAAAAAAAGAAATAGACGAAGAATTAAAACCAAAAGATTTTGAATGATTCGCTTTTCTAGTTTAGAAGATTTGTTATTATTTTTACCATCGCGTCTTTTTCTTTCGGATTACTCTCGGCGATGAGAAGGGCTAGCGCGACTAGAGTATTGTTATCTATTTTATTCTTTTTGCCATTATTATAAAGAAAGTTGTTTTTGCTAAGAAAATAAACAAACAAAAACGCGCCAATGCGTTTGTTACCGTCAGAAAATGGATGATCTTTTATCACCAGATATAAAAGATGAGCTGCTTTTTTAGCGGTAGTGTCGTAAAGCTCTTCGCCGTCAAATGTTTGGTAAATATTTTTTACAACTCCTTCAAACATTTTGCTTCTTTCCGAACCGAATAAACTGCCTGCGGCAAGCCCCGCTTTGACATCTTTAATAATTTCAACGCAATCTTCGTATTTTAAAACAAATTTTGCCTGCCTGCCGGTAGGCATGGCCGGTATGCCCCTCGGTTCTGTCAATGTTCCGGCATCGTATTTCTCAAGAAGCGAAAAGGCCTTTGAATATTCGGACAGCAAATCTAAGATTTCATTTTGTTTCATCTGTCAATTTTACCCCATTTCTGCTAAGATGAAAATATCATGTTAATTCCAATAGTAGTTGAAAAAACTTCCATGGGCGAAAGAGCTTATGATATTTATTCGCGGCTTTTAAAAGAGCGGATTGTTTTCGTTACCGGTCCCATTAACGACGCCGTGGCCAATACGGTTATCGCGCAGTTAATTTATCTTGAAAATGAAGATCCAAAAAAAGACATTTATCTTTATATAAATTCTCCGGGTGGCATCGTAACCTCGGCTCTGGCGATTTACGACACCATGCAATTTGTTAAGAATGACGTTTCAACAATTTGCGTCGGCATGGCTGCCTCCGGCGCTGCCCTAATTCTCGCTGGCGGCAAGCGTGGCAAAAGATATTCTCTTCCCAATGCCGAAATTTTGCTTCATAAGGTAATGGGTGGCGCTGAAGGTCAGGCGGTTGAAGTGGAAATCGCGGCGCGCCATATCATCAGGATAAAAAATCGAATTAACCAGATTATTGCCAAACATACGGGCCAATCTCTTAAAAAAATAGAAAAAGACACCGACAGGGATTTTTACATGACGCCGGAAGAAGCCAAATCCTATGGCGTAATTGATAAAGTAATCAAAACGGCGAAATAATTTTTTAAATTGCTTTTAGGTATTATTTATTGTATAATGTTCTCATTATGAATAATTATCATTTATCAATTGTAGTTGAGCAAGATAACGATGGCTATTTTGTTTTTTGTCCCGAATTGCAAGGTTGCTATAGTCAAGGGGGCACTTATGAAGAAGCATTGAAAAATATTAAAGACGCCATCAAACTTCACATTGAGGACAGAATTGCTAATCGGGAATCATTGCCAAAAATAAAATCGTTAATCTTATCAACCGTAGAAGTAGCGGTTTAGTTTATGGCCGGATCTCCTAAACTGACCGCTAAAGAGATTATCGCGATAATTGAAAAAGCCGGTTTTGTTTTTTCTCGCCAAAGCGGAAGCCATAAAATTTATAAAAATCATAAAGGTATAAGAATTACTGTCCCTTTCCATGGTAATAGAATTCTACATCCAAAAATAATAAAGAACATTTTAAAAGATTCTGAAACTTGACAGATTTAGTGGGTTTGCTACTATGGTTATACCTTAACAAGTTAATATATATTCAAACGCATTAATACGAAGGAATAGTAGAATAGCATAATTAAGGTAAAAGCGAGCTCGGGACAGTGAAAGCCGAGACCCAAAAAGCTATTGAACACCCCTTCGGAGCGGCTGGTGAAAAAGCTAAAATTAGCATAAACCAGACGGTAATCACTTATCGTGAACAGGCAATTAAGTGCTTGGATTTCTTGAATAAAGCGTCTAAGAAAAAGGATGGGACCACGAGGTGTCTTTTTAATGACTCTCGTTCCTTTTTTACTATTGAAAAATAGTAGGAAAAGAACGGGAGTTTTTTATTTTTCAACCAAAGGAGGTTGAGAAATGGGGTTTACCAGAATCTGCCGTGCTTTTGGAGGTGCCGGTCCTCACAATTTCCGTGGGAGTGGGAGGAAGAGAGAATATCCTTTTCCTCCCATCTTTATGGTCTCCGTAGCTCAATTGTAAGAGCGGTCCCCTGTGAAGGGATTGGTTGCGGGTTCAAGCCCCGTCGGAGACCCTGTATGAGTTATAAAAGTAAAAAAATAAAAAAGAATAGATTTAACCAACTCAAATATCGGTTTGGGTTGGTTAAAACTGCTCTTTTAAAAAAATTAGAAGTTCTTTTACCACAACTCAGCCAAAAGGAGGAAATGATGAGACTGCCGCAAACTGTAGCAATAATGGAATTTCTTAGGACAAGGAATAAAACGCTGCGCCCAAATAACCAAAAGATTAACGAATGGATAGATAACTATATTAACGATAGTATTCTTAATGGCAAATCCGTGGATATTTTAACTCAATGGTGTATGTCAAAAGATTTAGAAATAAGATATAGGACACGGGATAATCAGTTTATTCCTCTTAAAACTGAATTAGAACTTGTTCAAAAAGAAATTCCCAACATTATACAGGCATTTCTTAAAAATGGAGTGGCTGTAAACTGGTGGATTACTTTTAACAATTCTTTTTTGGATAGAGGAAGAATAGCCGATGATATATCAGATAAATATATTGAAATGATTAAAAATATCAGCCAATTAGAAAATATATTATTTATCAATTGGGAGAAAGAGATATTAGGGGAAAGAGCTAAACCAAATACAGAAGTATTAAATAATTTATTTTCTTTTGTTTCAAGAAAAGCATTTGAAATTGATTTTGAGAATCTTCTTGAAAGAGTAAAAAAGTATCCAGATTTTGATAAAACGGAAGATGAGCTAAGAAAAGAAGTTCAATTTAAGATAGCCTGTGAAGCTGAAGAAGGAAGATTCCTATTTAGTAGTGATTCTCCATGGCCTGAAGGTCGGTTTATTCTAATTCCTCTTGAATTTCCTGAAAGATATGTTTTCTTTTCCACTTCAGTTCCTGATTTTAAGACACGAGTTATGTCAGTATTAAAACCATATCCGTGGAGATTAGATTCTGATAACTTGAAATACGAGATATAAATAAAAAATATAACCGCCAAAGAATTTCTTTAGCGGTTTTTATTTCCAATCACCAAATGGTTACCTTATGATTTTTTTTAAAACGCACTAAAATCCTATAGGCAATTCGTGCGTTCAGAGCCAAAGAGTAAAATAGTATTGATTATTTTGAAATACATGTATAATTCCGATCGGAACTAAACATGCATTGTAGTTGTCAACTGTCATTGTGGATAGTTTATTTTGCGGTTTTGTTGTAAAATTACTCTATGGAAGGCAGAGAGTTTTTAAATGTAGAAAAAATTACTAAAGAGCTTAATATCGCGCCGAACGAAACTGTTGCCGATTTTGGCGCCGGACATGGATTTTTTACTATTGCTTTCGCCAAGAGGGTCGGCCCGTCAGGCCATATTTTTGCTATTGATATTTTATCAACCGCTTTGGAATCAATCAGGTCACAAGCTAAAATTGACGGGCTTTTTAACATTAAAATTATTCGCGGCAATCTGGAGAAACCCAACGGTTCAACTCTGCCGGCAGACAGTTGTGACTTGGTGATGATTGCAAATATTTTATTCCAGGTGCCGGATAAATCATCGCTCATTGACGAAGCCAAAAGGGTTTTAAAAGAGAACGGCCGCTTGGCCGTGATTGAATGGAAGCCCTATATTGCCGTCGGTCCCCTAAAAACATCGCGTTTGCCGGAAGCAGAATTAAAACAATTGATTTTATCAAAAGGATTTTCTGAAATTAGGGCAATAGACGCCGGCAGCCATCATTACGGGTTAGTTTTTAAAAAATAATTTTTATGTATATAGGAACTTATCAAATAACTAAAGGCATGCTAATAATGGTCGGCGCTATTGTTGTTATTTTCTTGCTTTTAGCGTCAGTTTTTTTCGGTTTTCTTCCCGGTTCGCGCCCGGCCGGCCAAGAGCCGGTTACTCTGGAATTTTGGGGCCTTTACGATGATCTGTGGATATGGCAAACGATTTTTAACAATTTTAAAAAAGAAAATCCCGGTGTTTCTTTCAACTACATTTTAATGAATCCCGAAACATACGAGAAGGCGCTTTTAGAAGCGTTGGCTTCGGGCAAGTCGCCGGATATCATAATGTTTCATTCTTCGTGGCTGCCGAAGCATGGCAACAAAGTTTCCCCTTTGCCCCAAGAGGTGATGAGTTTAAGGGATTTTCAGGACACGTTTATTGATGTTGCCACAACCGACTTTGTTGCTAAAAATCAGATTTACGCTCTTCCAGTTTGGGCCGACGCTTTGGCAATGATTTACAATAAAGATCTGTTTAACACGGCAGCCGTTGCCGCGCCGCCTAAAAATTGGGATGAATTTATTAAGGTTGCTGCCAAACTTTCTAAAAAAGACAAATTCGGCAATCTGACAAAATCGGGAGCGGCGATCGGGACGGCTAACAATATAAATAATAGTACTGACATTTTAAGTTTATTAATGCTTCAGAGCGGGGCTAAAATGATAAGCGACGATGGCAAGGCGGCAGTTTTTAGCGACCAAATTTTGGTAAATGGTTTAATTTACAGCCCCGGCGAATCAGCTTTAAGATTCTATACCGACTTTAGCAGCCCCAAATCTAACGCTTACTCTTGGAACGACAAATTTCCCAATTCTTTTGACGCGTTTACAACTGGTCAAACCGCCATTATTTTTGATTATGCTTTAAATGTAAATCAATTGAAGCAAAAATCGCCTAATTTGCGTTTTGGCGTAGCGCCAATGCCTCAGTTAAAAGGGGCGTCTAAGACCATAAATTACGGCGACTTTTGGGGTTACAGCGTTCCTTTGGCGTCAAAACATTCTGAAGTCGCCTGGAAATTTTTAGTATTTTTAACCACCCATGATATCAATAAGTCATTTTCCGAAAAAACCTTGAGGCCGGCGGCGCGGCGCGACGTATTAGCCAAAGAGTTATCGTCGCCGGATTTGGGCGTTTTTTCCGAAGCAGTTTTGTCGGCGACCAATTGGTATCGGGTTGATCCCGACGCCATAGCCGGTATTTTTAAAAATATGATTAATTCGGTGGTTTTATCCGGCGCCAAACCATCGGAAGCGATTTCTGAGGCGGCGGCAAGAGTTACGTCTTTAATGAGAAGATAAATCAACTAAAATGAAAAACCAGAAAATAAGGAAAAATAAAATTCTAGGCGGGGGCGAGCCAAATTTGCGAAGCAAATTTGGGGCTAAGGAATTTTATTTTTTCTTATTTTCTGGTTTTTTTCTTGTTGCAACATTATTATTTACTGCCGTCCCGGTATCGGCGCAGGTTATTGGCAATTTTGATTTTTTAAAAGGCATTGTGCCTTGCGATACAAGCTATGCTTCCGCTCCCTGCACGGTTTGCCATTTTTATAAATTACTCCAAAACATCATTAATTTTCTGCTTCTAATGAGCACATCCCTGGTAACTTTGATGGCGATATATATCGGCTTTCTTTTTCTTTTTTCCGGCGGCTCGCAAAAAAACATTACCGATGCTAAAAGTAAATTATGGCTTTTGGTTTGGGGCCTGGTCTGGGTTTTGGGTTCCTGGCTGGTGTTAAATACCGTTATCAACTTTTTTACCGTTATCGGAAAACCCGGCCCCTTCCCAACACCCTGGAATCAAATTAGTTGTGAAATTAGCAAATCTTCGGGTGGCGAAAACCCAGGTGGAGGAAATCCCGGCGGCGGCACAATTGATTTTAGTGATCATATTTTTGATGATGTACATATCGCCGTTGATACCAAAACTGATGTTGTTACGGTTGTTGATGAGTCGGAAAGCAAAACGACAACTTTTGATCTTTCGGAAGGAACTGGTATAGCTTATGTTCGCGATAAATATCCGAACGTATTTATTATCGGCGGGGATATCCCCATGCAAAACGCGGTTAAGCTTAGGGAGGGACTCGATTTGGTATATGCTCAATTGCCGGACGAATATAAAAACCTGAAAAACAGCTATATTCTTGTTTCGGCAAATCAAGAAATGCATGATCAAATGGTAATAGCAAGCGGCGGCGATCCCAAGAATTTCCAAGACGGTCGGAGTTTTGTCAGTAATGTAGAAAATAACAATACGATGGTGCTCGGCAGCATCGCTGGCGGGGAGACTAGTTATAGTATTAAAGAAACTTTAGTCCATGAACTTGCGCATCAGAGAGATGGTGCATTGAATAGCGGGCGGCATGGCGGTGACATTGAATGGGAAGAGATTTATTTTGACGCAAAAGAAGCGGGCGCCTTTGTCAGCGATTATGCAAAAACGAATAAGGCAGAAGATTTGGCCGAGACCATCACTGTAGCGACCTTGGGTGATGATGCCTATCGCATGGCTTATACTGGAAATGGGCCTAAAGATGAAATTCTTGCAAAAAAGTACGAATATCTTAAGAATAAAGGATATATTAAGAATATACCACCGCGTTAATCATTGCGGTAAAGTCAACCAGTACTATTCACAGAGAAATAATTAATTGTTATGATACCAACAATGAAAACTTTTTTACTATTTTTCCTGTTTTTTGCTATAATAACCAATATAACAATAGCGATTGAAATACCTAACCCCTTGGGAAGTGGCGGCAGTGATATTCCTACATTAATTGTCAAAATTGCTTCTTGGCTTTTGGGGATTGGTACTGTTCTTGCGACTATTGTGGTTCTTTGGTCGGCTTTTCTTTTCATGACCTCCGGAGGTAGTCAGACAAGAGTAACTCTGGCGCGGCAAACTTTGTGGTATGCTATAATAGGTCTGGCGGTTTTAATACTTGCCGACGGGGTGGCGCTTCTCATCCAAAATTTCTTAAAAGGCAATTTTTAATTTGAGGTCGATAAAAATTAATAATCCCGACGTAAAAGTCGGGACTCCGACCGAAGCGTCGGAGTTAATCATTAAATAATTTATGAATAAAAATTTTCTTAAAAAAGCGGGAATTGGCGCTGGTTTAGGACTTTCTTTGCTTTTGCCGCTTTTAGCAATGGCGCAAGTTGGGGTTCCCGGGCCGATTATTACCAGCCCAACAGACATTACTAGGATAATCACTGCTGTTTTTAATTGGTTAGCGGGCATTATCTTTGTCATTTCTCTTATCATGCTTTTCTACGCGGCGATTTTGTATATGACGGCGGGCGCCAGCGAAACCACTTTGGCCAAATCAAAAACCGTTTTGATTTACGCTATCGTCGGTTTGGCGGTAGCTATTCTGACCTACTCGTTTAGGCCGTTTCTTGAATCGTTCTTCAGAGCATCGTTTTAAATAGGTTGAAATCCGAAAAACCAAAATCTCCCGCCATAGCGGGAGATTTTGGTTTACAGAATGACGAAAAACTTGTATAATATTTTTAATTTATATGCTCGGGTGGCGAAATTGGCAGACGCACTAGCCTTAGGAGCTAGCGCCGCAAGGCATGGGAGTTCAAATCTCCCCCCGAGCACACTTTACTCCTCGTGGTGTTTTATTTCTATCTTTTTGGTTTTGATTTTTTCGGATTTGGGGAGTTTAATTGTCAATACGCCGTTTTTTAAAGTGGCGAGCGACTTATCGGTTTGAACGTCAACCGGCAAAATAATAGAGCGAGAAAACGGGCCCCAATAGCATTCCTGGTAAAAATAATCATCTTTTCCCAAACTATCATCGCTTTCCCTGCGGCCGCGAATCGTGACCATATCGTTGGTAATGGCGATATCCAAGTCTTCGGGTTTAACGCCGGCAATGGTTGATTTGATAACTATGTCAACCGGCGTTTGAAACACATCAATGGAAAGTTGGCCTTCGGTTTCGCTTGGCGACCAGTTTTGTTCTTTTGATTCCGGCATAATTTTATTTTCGTCTTTTTCTCGGCTTAAAGGGCCGGTTAATTTTTCTAAAAATGACATACGCTTTTGCTTCATCAACTAATAACGAATCTTATTGCGAATTTACGAATTCTTTATTCCTTCATTATTCGTTTATTCGTTAGTAATTCGTTATTCGCTGATGATTAAATTATATTTTATTTTGAACTGCTTCGTCAACTATTACCTGTTGATAAACTTTATAGTGTTTTAAACGGTTAAAAAGGTAAATCACCAAAACCGCGGCGGCGCCCAAAATGATTCCAGTTAAAATTAACGGGAACGTTTCCCCGTTTTTTGTTATAAGAAAGTTGTAAATCCCGTGAAGAACAGTTGCCAAAAACAGGCCTTTTAAAATTAAAATCGGATTTTTTTCTATGAAATAAAACTTGGCAAAATAATAACCGGCGATGCCGGAAGCCAAACCATGCAAAGCCACGGCGCTTATAAAACGCATTGACATAAAATTAAACGCGGCGCTTAAGTAGCCGGACGATCCCACCGGAATAAAGGAAAAAATAGCAAAAACATTTTCAATGGCCGCGAAACCCAAGGCGGCAACAATAACGTAAATCATGCCGTCAACCGGTTCGTCTAAAACCGGATTTTTATTTAAAGCCAAATGAACCACGCCATATTTAGCTGCTTCTTCAACGAGCGGTGCTATAAGGAATATTAGCGCTCCGTTTCCCCATTTGTTTAAACCCATCTCCAAAAAAATAACAAGCGGTGCTAAGGCGACGCCCATAACAAAAATTGTAAAAAGCCAGTACCTTGGTTCCGGGTGCAAATCTTCTTTAAGATAAAAAAATAGCCACACTAAACTCGGCAAAACAGCCAAAGTAATAACAGGCATTAAAGAATAAATGTTTTTCATTGTTAATCCGGCCAGTTCTCTATTAATAGTAAATTTTTTTTATTGAACGCGCTCCATATTTCTTCGGTGATAAACGGCAAAAATGGATGAAGTAATTTTAGCAGATCGGTATGGACTTTTAAAAGTATATTTTGAGTTGAAGATTTTAATTTATTGTCGGCGAGTTGTTTTTTAGCGGTTTCAATATAAATGTCGGCGTACTCATGCCAAAAAAAGTCATAAAGTTTGTGAAGCGCGTGCCCGAACTCGTATTTATTAATCAAATTATTTACTTCTTGCGTTGTTTTTTTAAGACCATTAAGAATTTTTTTATCTACTGCCGTTAAATTTTTATTTTTCTGCGTTAATCTGCGCAGTTTATCAGCATTTATCTGCGGCGGTTTGTTGAGCAGAACAAACCGCGTTGCGTTCCATATTTTATTGCAGAACTTTTTGCCGGCTAAAACGTGTTCTTCGGACCAATGGATATCTTGGTTTCCTAAGGATTGCCAAATCAAGCCGAAACGAAGCGCGTCGGCGCCATATTTATCAATTAAAAGTATGGGATCAATGCCGGTGCCGAGCGATTTAGACATTCTTTTGCCATCTTTAGTCAATATGGTCCCGTGAATAATAACATCAGAAAAAGGAGTTTTATTTGTGAATTCCAAACCGGAAAAAATCATTCTGGATACCCAAAGATTGATGATATCTCGAGCCGTTGAAAGAACATTGGTCGGGTAAAAATTTTTCATGCCAGCGGTTTTTTTAGGCCAGCCCAGTGTCGCAAAAGGCCATAAGGCGGACGAAAACCAGGTGTCTAAGATATCATTTTCTCCATCCAAAGGAATTTTATGTCCCCACCAGATTTGGCGGGAAATAGTCCAGTCACGGACGTTTTTAAGCCATGAAAAATATGTTTTTTCCCATCGTTTCGGGTGAAATTTTACTTTTCCGGATTTAACGGCTTGCGTCGCTATTTTAGCCAATTTATCCATTTTCAAAAACCATTGCAAACTCGGAATGGGTTCAATCGTGGAATCGCAACGATAGCAAACGGCTACATTGTGCTTATATGGTTCTTCTTTAACAATTAAATTTTGTGATTTCAATTCTTCAATAATTTTTATGCGGTATTCGGTTGTTTTCAGGCCTTCGCAAATTTTTCCGGCTTCGGCAGTCATGCGGCCGCGGGAATCAATGACTTCTTTAAACTCAAGGTTGTGGCGGTTTCCGATTTCCGCGTCGGTAATATCATGAGCTGGAGTTACTTTGACTGCTCCCGTTCCGAAATTCATATCCACTGCCCGATCGCCGATAATGGGAATTTTTCTGTTTTTGATTGGCAGAATAACTTCTTCGCCAATAAGATTTTTATAGCGATTGTCTTTAGGATTGACCGCTATGGCGGTATCGCCAAGCATTGTTTCGGGTCGTGTAGTTGCGACAATAATAAATTTAGATTTTTCCGCTAAGGGATATTTAATGTGCCAGAGTGTAGTTTGTTCTTCTTTGTATCCCAGTTCCAGATCGGAAAGTGATGTTGCGTCTTTTGGACACCAGTTGATGACCCGTTTGGCGCGGTAAATCCAGCCCCGCTTATAATAGTGAAGAAATGCTTCTTTGACGGCTTCCTGATAATCAGCATCCATTGTGAAACGGGTTCTTGACCAATCCATAGAAGAACCGAGTTTTTTGAATTGTTCAAGAATGATACTGCCGTATTTTTCTTTCCATTCCCAAATTTTTTCTAAAAATTTTTCTCGACCTAGATCATGTCGGGGCAGACCTTGTTTTTTTAATTCTCTTTCAACAATGTTTTGGGTGGCGATGCCGGCATGATCTGTTCCGGGTAGCCAAAGTGTTTTATATCCTTCCATCCTTTTTTTTCTTATCAATATGTCTTGAATGGTCGCGTTTAGGGCATGACCCATATGAAGTGAGCCGGTAATATTTGGCGGGGGGACGACGATAGTAAAAGATCTTTTTTTTCTTTTTAGCAGGTTATCGGGATTAAAAAAGCCCGACTTTTCCCAAAGCTGATAAATTTTGTCTTCAGTTTCTTTTGGATTGTACGGCGAGTCGAAATTCATAGTCTAAGATTAGCATTTGCTTCCAATTTTTTCCATGAATCTGGCATGGGTTTCTTTTTTAAATAATTAAAATATCCTGTAGCGGCGATCATCGCGGCGTTATCGGTAGCATAGGAAAGTTCCGGAACAAAAAAAGGAATTTTATATGGCGCGATTTTTATAGACATTTCTTCGCGCAATTTTTTGTTAGCCGAAACGCCTCCGGCAATCATTACCGTTTTTGGATTATAATTTTTTACCGCCATTAAGGTTTTGGCGATAAGAACATCAACGATAGCGTTTTGGATTTCACAAGCAAGAACGGGCCTAATTTTAGAAATTGGATATTTTTTTACCAAGTCGTTATATAAATATAAAACCGCGGTCTTAAGTCCGGAAAAAGAAAAGTTATAATCTTTTGAATTAATCATTGGTCTGGGCAATTTAATCTGCCGATGAGCACATTCAATATGAACGCATTTCTGTCCTATAGGCAATATATGCGTTCTGAAAAGTTTATTTTTTTCCCATTTATCAGCAAGTTGAGCGATGGCTGGGCCGCCGGGAAAACCAAGACCCAAAATTCGGGCGGTTTTATCAAAACACTCGCCGGCGGCATCGTCTAACGTTTCACCTATAATTTTGTATTTTCCATAATCTTTCATTAAAACCAATTCGGTGTGTCCTCCGGAAACGATAAGGATAAGCGCTGGAAATTTAATAATTCTAAATGTTGAATTTTCAATTATCCCACTTTCAGACGATCGTCTGAAAGTGGTAGAAATAAAATGTTGTAGCCAATTGGAGTAAATATGCCCTTCAATATGATTTACTCCTATAATCGGTTTTTGCCATTTGTAAGCTAGGGCGCGGGCGAAATTAACACCAACTAAAAGCGATGGCAAAAGCCCCGGTCCTCGCGTTACTGCGATTAAATCAATCTCATCACTATTGATTCTCGGAATCAATAGTGCGGTTTTGGCCGTCGGGGTGATTTTTTCTAAGTGGGCGCGGGAAGCGAGATTAGGCACAATGCCTCCGAATTTTTTATGAATTGCCACTTGAGAATAAGAAATATTTGATAAAACAGAAAAAAGCGGTCTCTTTAAACCACCTTCCGCTTTTACAACTGCTACCGCCGTATCGTCGCAAGATGTCTCAATTCCAAGGATATGCATATTTATTAATTTATCAGTTTAAATCTCATTATTCAAATAAAAAACCTCATTGAAAAACAACGAGGTGTATTAGAAGGTTTAATGTTATATTAGTCGAATATTGTAAACGTCGCTATAACGTTCCTTGAGTTGAGCCATAAAAACGTCGGCCGAAATAGGCTGGCCAGTCGCAAGTTTCACAAGTTCCTGTGTTTTATATAAGCTGCCGTGGCTGTGGATTTTTTTATGCAACCATTCGTTGATTGCGTGAAAATTGTTACTATATATAGCTAAATATCGGAGCTTGATGTTTTCTATAATTTCTTGGTAAAGCTGGGCGGAAATAATATTGCCCAAGGTATAAGTCGGGAAATAACCAATTAAGCCGCATGACCAGTGGATATCCTGCAAAATGCCACGCCGATCATCTGGCACTTCAACATCAAAATATTTCTTAAACAATTCGTTCCAAAATGCCGGTAAGTTATCTACCGATATGTTGTCGTTTATCATTGCTTTCTCAATATCTTTTCGCAGAAGAATATGCAAATTATAGGTCAGCGGATCACTGTCGGTTCTAATGAATCCGAGTTTTGCGCGATTAATCGCGCGGTAAAAATCTTTATCGGCCACACCGCTAAGTTGCTCTGGGAAAGTAGAATAAAGTTTTCGGTAGAAAATAGCCCAAAATGGGTAGCTTCGGCCAAGCCATGCTTCCCAAAACCGCGATTGCGATTCATGAACGCTTAAACCGCAGGCGGCGCCAATCGGCTGATATGCCAATTCGGCGGGCAGGCCTTGATCGTAAAGCGCATGGCCGGCCTCATGAATTGCTGAAAAAAGTGCGTCTATCAGATTATTTTCGTCGTATCGGGTAGTAATGCGCGGCGAGCCGTAAGCCGGAGAACAGTTGGACGGATGAGTCGCAACATCCAGTCGGCATCTATTCCAGTCAATGCCCATTGCCGTAATAATCTCGCAAGAAACTTTCTCTTGAAGTTCTTTCGGATAATGCTTGAAAATGAAAGAGTCATCCGGCGGTTCAAGCGACATTATTGTTTTAACAAGCGGCGGCAGTTCCGCGCGTAGCTTGTCAAAAATAGCGTCAACTTCAGCAATAGAAATGCCATCTTCGTATTCAAAGAAGAGCGCCTCGTATGGGCTTGTGCCGATGCCTGCGGCCATAAAAGCCGCGGCTTTTTCCCGACTAAGGGAAATAATTTTGGCAAGCGCCGGCGCAAAATCATTAAAGGAATTTTTTTCTCTGGCTTCTCGCCAGATCTCGCTTGCAAGCGACGTTTCTTTCGCCAATGCGGCCACTAAATCGGCAGGCAAAGCTTTGGCGAATTTAATGGCGCGCATTGCTTTGCGTATGTTGGCTCGTTCATGTATTTTAAGATTATAATAGCCTTTAAAATCTAGTATTATTAGATCGCTCAAAATATCGAATAAGCAATTGTCAACTGTTTTCTGATGAATCATTTCGGCGAACATCGCTATTTGTTCGGAGCGGGTTTCGCCCTCGCCCGCGGGCATATATGTTTCCTGATCCCAGTTAAGCATGTCAACTGTATGCTCAAGCAGCGCTATCGGTTTCCACATTTTAAGGAACTTATTGTAGAGCTCTTTTGGCATTTTCAAGCTTCCTCTTCGGTTATCTTTTCAGGAATTAAATAAAAGAGTATTTTACTTATAACATGAAAGTAATTTTATTGCAATCTTTAGTAGCCCTAACGGGAATCGAACCCGTGTTTACGCATTGAAAGCGCGCCGTCCTAACCACTAGACGATAGGGCCATGCAAAATTATAATATATTTTATCTTATTTTTTTGATTTTGACAAACGGATAATTTCGGGGTTATATGAAGGTAAAAGTTGTTTGAAAATTAAATACGGAGGATTAGAAGTGAATTGGATATACGCGTGGATTGGATTAAAAAAATTTATTCCTGCGTCGGATTATATATCTGCTGTTGGGGTTGCTAAACGATTACAAGACGAAGGTTTTACGCCGATTATTAATTTATTAGGCGAGCATTGTACCAATTTAAAAAAAGTCGAGCAAACATATAGGAATTATGTTTATCTTATTGATTCGTTTTATCAGGCGGGAGTTAGGGGTAAAATATCCGTAAAACCGACTCAACTTGGTCTAGCCATTTCAAAAGAAATTTACTTTGATTTAATTTGGCGGCTTTCAAGGCGCGCCCTAAAGAACTTATCAGCCGGCGCCAAAAAATTCGTTTAGTAAAAGGCGCTTATGCCGAGGGCGATCTAGGTAAATCGGAAACGCGGGAGCGGATAAAAAGTTTTATGGAACAATTTTTACTTCGCGGTAATGAATCGGCAATCGCCACGATAAAAGATGAAGAATTAATTAGTGATATTTTAAAATTTGCGAGCGAACACGGCGTATCAAAAAGTCGTTTTATTATCCAAACGCTTTATGGCATTGGTGATGAATTAAAAAAGAAATGGCGCGATGAGGGCTACGGGGTGGAAGTTTATGTGCCGGTCGGGCCGTGGCATAAATCATTGCCATATGTTTGGCGTCGGATTAAAGAAATTTTAAAAAAATATTAAAATATCAATGAGTTTAGTATTGTTGACATAAGAATAAACTTATACAATAATAGCGACATTACGACAGTTTGAACTTTGATAATTCAACAAGTCCAAGGAGAATGCCATGTCCCAGTCCCAAGAACGGGGAAGTTTAGCTTATCACCTGAAAGAAGTGTCAGCCGGGAGAAGGCGTTTTGAAAACGCCACTAGAAGCGTGTCGCGTATGATGCTCGGTGGAGGAGTGCAAAAAAATACGCGCGCGGGACAAACCGCGTATGAATTCGGATTTTTTCGCGAAGGGAAAAAACATATTATTGGCTGGTTCGATGAGATTACCGATATCATCAACTTCACAAAAGATGCCGCCGAGGGCGGGTCGTCTCGCGAAATGGCTTTCGTGCTTGTGGGCGAGCCGGGTAATGGAAAAACCTTTTTTGTGGAATATATCTGCTCTCTATATAGGCAGTTTATAGCGCGGCCAGAAAACAGAAGGTACACGTTTGAATTTATTGGACTCGAAAATATTGGGAGCTATGGCAATATCAAGGTTATCCAGTCTCAAACTTTTGAAGATCCTGTAATTTTAGCAATGAATCTCTTTGGGCCGGGAGAGCTAAGTAAAGATTATCTATCCAGATTGGAGTTTGGCGAAAAAGAAATGGACGGCCTTTATGCTGATTACCGTCCGCTTGGCGCATGTACCGAATTTATTTGGAATGACATCCGCAACTATTGCGATGGCGATGTGGAAAAGATGTTGGAATTTGTGAGAGTTGTTCCGGTGCCTATAGCCGAAAGCCTTGGCACAGTAACCGGGAAATATTCGGCGCGAGATAAAATTACCTCTTCAGCAACCGATCTTTTGGGAGAAGAAGATCTGTCGCGGCTTTTGAATCTGTCTGACACTTCCAACCCTTACAAATACAATGTTCGAAGAGGCGCCATCGCGCGCGTAGCCGGCGGCGGCATCCATTTTTCAGACGAGCTTTTTAAGAACAAGAAAGATCTTGTTCAAATTTATCTTCAGGTTATCCAGAATCGAACTATCGAACTTGACGGTTATCGCTGGCCTATTGACACTCTGATTATCGCTACTAGTAACAACTGGGAATATAATCGTTTTACCTCCGAAAAAGAAGAGGCGCCGATTAAAGACCGTTGCCGTATTTGCTATGTTTCTCATAACACTGACTATAAGCTGCAGCAGGGGCTGACGCGATATTCAATAGGGAGCGAAAAAAAGGTTGCGGTAACCGGCGAAGGACTCCACGAAGATCCTAATTTGAGTTATGCTCTTTCAGTCGCGGTAACGTTAACCCGTCTTCCTCATAGCGACAAACTTACTCCGGTTGAAATGATGAAGCTTGAAGCGGGAGAAACAGCCGGAGAAAAAAATGTAAAGACTCTTGTGGAGATAAAAGAAATGCTTAATATAAATCCCGATGTTACAAAACGTTGGGGACAGAAAGGCATAGGGCATCGTGGCTTAGGAAGAATTGTCCAAATTATGCTTGCGATGCCCGAGACTCATGAGGGCAAATGTCTTTTCGCGAAGGACTGCTTCAAGGCCGCGGAGAGGGAGATTTTTGACTACATTCCCGATGCGGTTGACCGCGAAAAATTTTTGAAAGATTTGAAGATTGCGCAAAGGCTTTATCGGGGAGAAATTAAAACTTCTATTTTCAACGCCTATCGTGATGATCCCGAAGCTATTCGTAAAGATGTTATCGCGTACGTTAACATGATTATTGGCATGGATTCCGATCAGCTGGGTCCGGACAAGATTTGGCGATATCGAGATCCTCAGACTAATGAGATGAAAGCGATTAAGATAGACGAGCGTTATATAGACAGTGTTGAGGGGCGTCTCGGTCTTAAAACTAAAGAGTTAAAAGAGACATTTCGCACTAGAGTCCGCAAAATTTACGGCCAGAAAATTTCTACGGAACCCAATTATGACTTCATGGATAACGAATCACTGGTGAAGGCGGTTACCGACGTTCGGCTGGAGTCTGATGTGGCGGGATCCGCGAGCCTTGTGGGGGCGTTGGCGAATAGGGCCAATGAAGAAAATGTGCGTATTTTTAATAAAATGATTGACACTATGCTCAATAAATTAGAATATTGCAGAACGTGCGCTCAAAAGACCATAGAATACTTCTGTGAAAAAGTGGATGAAGACTAAGATTAGTATCCCTCCTTTAAGGAGGGATTTATTTTTGAGATGGTATTGACAATACTTCCTTAAAAATGCGTGAATATGGTATAAGAGAAAATATTGTACCTTGAAAATTATACATGGAGACACGGCAATGACAGACAAAGAGCACATGACCGAGCTTGATGAATTAGGCATGCAGTTAGCGCTCAATAAAAAGGCCAAAAAACAATTTGTAATTTTTGGAGAACAAACAATTGCCAGTAAAACCACCTCTCTTGAATCTTTACAGGATCTAATTAAAAGAGACAAGGAAAGGAAGGAAGATGGGTTTCCTTCCAAAATAAAATTCAGAAAAGTGCTTGCGGCTCCGGATAAAGTAATCAACGTTCCTTTTGTTGATGAAGAACAATTAATCCACGGGCAATTTGAACCAAAAAATATTGTAAGTCTTAAAGATCAGGCCATCTCTTCTTTTGATATGCCTGATATAGATGAAACCACCGGGCATGGCGACGATGAAGTTGGTGATGTGATTGACGAAGTGCCAATGACTGGCAGGGGCGACGGGGATGATGGTGATGAAGATGGAGATGACGGAGACCAACCCGGGTCCGGGGCAGGCGATGAAGATGCCGACTATGCCATTGAAGAAGATGCCTACGAATTAGGAAAAAGGTTGATGGAGCAGCTACAGCTTCCGAACCTTAAAGACAAGGCTAGAAAAGTTCCTACCGATGAATATACTTATGATTTGACCGATCGGCACCGGGGTTCGGGACAGGTTTTGGATAAGAAAGAAACATTAAAGCGCATTGTCAAAACCAACTTGATCCTAGGCAAGATTGACAAGGATGATCTTGATACCAAAAAAATGCTTATCAGTCCCGGAGATATGGTATATCGAGTTCTGTCCCGGGAGCGGGTATGGAAAGCGCAGGCTGTTGTGTGCTTTTTGCGCGATTATTCGGGGTCAATGTGGGGAGAACCAACAAAAGCGTTGATGTCTCAGCATTTGATGATTTATTCCTGGCTTCTGGTTCAATACGAGAGAAGGGTTATCCCAAGATTTTTTGTTCATGACCACAGCGCGCGAGAAGTTACTGCCAAAGAATATTTTGGGCTCGGATCGTGGGGCGGAACTTTTATTGCTTCCGGTTATAAAAAAATCAATGAAGTGGTTGAAGGCGAAGGCCTTGAGAACGATTATAATATTTATGTATTTCAAGGTACCGATGGCGATGACGGCGACTTCGAAGGTGAATTTGCTCTCCCTGAACTCAAAAAGATTTTGGGGTATGCGAGCCGCATGGGAGTTACCCTTTTTAAGCATCCATATTATGTAAGCCAGAACATTAATACTATTTTTGAAGATTATATAGAAGAAAGCGAAATTATCAAACAAAGCGATGTCTTCCGCATGCATATTATGCCACAATATTATGATGTAACCGAAGAAATGAATATCGAAGCGCTAAAGGCGCTCATTGCTCAAGATTAATGTTACTTTTATTGAATCTACGGCCAACCAAGGAGGGAAAAATGGAACTCTTAAATCAAGAAATGAAAAGCGCGATGGAGGCGTGTAAAAAAAGGGCGAGAGACGCTGGTCTCACGTTTCCGGAAAATACTTTGGAATATATAGTAACGAACCAGGATATGCTGGAGTTAAGTCCCAAAGTGATGATTCCCACCTTATACGATTATTGGGTGCATGATGTTGAAGTGCATCGGAATAGGTGGTTGTACGACGTTTCCCCGCATAATCCTTATGAGACAGTGATTAATACGCGTCCTCCTATTTCATTCTACAATCAGGACAATGCCGATTGGTTTAACGTGATGATTTTTTATCATGTCTTGGGGCATATTGATTTTTTCCAAAACAACGCTTTCTTTCGCAGAACTTGGGATGACGATTTTTGTGGCGCGGCTCTCGCGGACAAAAGACTCATCAACAGAATACGCGCGGAACAAGGAGAACAAAAGCGCTGGGTTGACTATGTTATTGAGTTTGCGCGTGCCGTAGATAACTTAGTGGGATATCATCAGGAACTCAAAGAAGGAGACAGGGCGGATAAGCCCGAAGTATTTGGTGTATTTTCCGAAAAAGTTGATTTCTATTTTGGGCAGTTCTTAAAACGCATGCACGAGGCAAAAAATATTAAGTTTGAGTTCTACTACAGCGAGATAGAACGGTACAACCGCTGTGTTGCGCAGTTTGGACAAAAGCAGGGCGAAATTGCTTTTTTTGAAGATAATGTATTCAGGAGCAAATTTCCTGAATTGAACGATGTCTTTAAGAAGTGGAAAGAGGAAGAGCGAAAGCCAAAATCAAAAGATATATTTGAGCATCTCGCGGAGCACTCGGAGTTCATTAACAAAAAAGACAATAAATGGATTAAAGATGTGCTTGAGGTTGTCCGAAGAACTTCGCTCTACTTTGAGCCGCAGAAGAGAAGCAAAATTGCAAACGAGGGTTGGGCCAGTTTGTGGCACCAAAGGCTTTTCTTAGCTGACGAGAGAATGAAAACCCATGAAATAGATTACGCCAGGGTGGATTCGAGGGTTACCTTTAACCCAAGATTAGGTGTTAATCCCTATGCCGCTGGCAAACACATTTTTGAGTTTATAGAGGATATGGCGCAAAAGGGGAAACTATCGCCTGAATATCAACTGCTTAAGGGCATAGAAGGGCGAAAAAAATATGACCAGAATCTTGGAGAGGCATATGGCAGAAAGGCCCTATTTGAAGCGAGCAAATATTTTGATGACTATCTTTTGGTAAACTTTCTTTCTGACGATGATTTTCAGGATTTCGTTGATAAATACAAATTATTTATTGCCGGCATTCGGCCGAGCCGTAAAAGCTGGAACGCGGCTGAAATCTATGTTAAGAGCAAGAGCGGAAAAGATTACCGAAGACTCATCAATCGGGCTCTCTATCACCCGCCGTATATCGACTTTAGCGGCGTAAAAGCAAAAGACGGAGAATTATACCTTGATCATATCTATGAAGACAGATCACTATTCTCAAAATACATTGCTCCGGTACTGATTGGTCTTGAATTTCTTTGGGGCCAGAGAATCAAACTTGAAACGACCGAGTATGAAAAAGTAGAGCCGAAAAATTGGTGGGAATGGCGGCAATCTCGATATGAGCCAAAATATAAAAAAGTCAGGATTCTCTATGCGTGTGAAAAACGAAGAATTGTTAAGACCGTCTTAAATGAACAAGTTACTGAAAATTATGAGGGATAGCGGAGGAAAAACATGCCGGACGCGAAAGAAGCTCTTCTATATCTCAAATCTGAAATTGGAAAAGCCCCAAAAAGAGCAACTTTGAATTTTGAAGAATACCTGGAACTTGTCGCCAGAGAACCACAACGGGTGTTGAGAAATATTTTTCAGTTGTTCCACGATATGGTCAAAAGCCATGTTGATGAAGTATTAGATGAATATCCCGACGACCCCGAATCAATCGGTTTTGTAAAGTATGATTGTTCAAAACTTTTCGCTGAAAACGCTGACAATCCTTTCTTTGCCGATCGGCTTTTTGCCAACAGGTTTATACGTCAAATTGAAAGTTTGAGGCAAGGTTTTCAGCAAAACCGCGTATATGCGTATGATGGTCCCTCAGGCTGCGGTAAAAGCACATTTCTTAATAATCTTCTAAGAACCTTTGAATCCTACACCGATAGAGTAGAAGGACAGACCTTTGAAATACTGTGGGAGATAGATGAAGGTCTATTTCTTGAGAACATCGCGAAGCCGCAGAAACTATTAATTCCATGTCCAAGTCATGACTATCCAATCCTTTTAATTCCCAAAGAGCACCGCGCGGATTTCTTGAAGAAGTTATTGCCTGATGGAACGGATATCAAGTTAATAATTTTTAAAAATAAAGAATATGAGTGGATATTCACGGGAGAATTATGTACCATCTGCAAATCTATTTTTAATTTCTCTTTGGAAAAACTTGGTTCGGTCGATAAGGTATTTAGGATGCTCAAAGCGAGGACTTATAAATTTGACAGGCGTCTTGGAGAAGGTATTAGCATTTTCAACCCAGGCGATCAGTCAGTGTGGCAGACAAATGACGGCAAACCAATGGGTGGAATATTTGCGAACAGATTTATTCAAGAAAGCCTGGATAAGTTATTTGGCGCGGCGAGGGTAAAATATGTATTCTCGCCTTTGGCAAAGACCAATAATGGTATCTATGTGTTAATGGATATCAAGGGTCATAACGAAGATCGACTTTTAGAGCTTCACAATGTTATCAGCGAAGGGGTACACAAAGTTGGCGATATTGAAGAAGGGGTAAATTCTCTATTCTTTGCTCTCATGAATCCTGAAGACAAAAGGATTATTGATGAAAAGAAAATGGAATCTTTTCGGGGGAGGATTCAATACAACAAAATTCCCTATGTACTCGAGCCGTCCACCGAAGTGGATATCTATCGCAGCATTTTTGGGATATCGATAGAAATTAAATTTCTTCCAAGAGTTTTGGAGAACTTTGCGCGGATTATCGTCTCTTCGCGCATGAATATAGATTGCAAGCCTCTTAAAGAATGGATTCCGGAAGTCACAAAATATAAAAAGTACTGCGATGAACACGGCTTATTATTGCGGATGGCAATCTATATGGGGGTTATCCCGAACTGGCTTTCCGAAGAAGACAAAAAAAGTTTTATCGCTCCCGTACGGCGGGCATTAATTGCCGAAGGAGAAAATGAAGGAGGTAAAGGATTTTCCGGCAGAGATTCCATTCTGTTATTCAGTGAATTTTTTAGCCGTTACAGCGGACGGCCAAGTTTGATTAATATGGATAATGTTGATGATTTCTTCAAGCATAAGATAGGAAGAGATCGCCGCGATGAAAATATACCGCCAAACTTTCTTGCCTCGCTTATAGGCTCTTACAATTACGCGGTTCTAAATGAAATGAAAGAGGCTATGTATTTCTACAACAGAGAACAGATTTCCAGAGATGTTTTGAATTATCTCTACGCTATTAACTACGATATGGGGATAAAAGTAAGGTGTCCTTTTACCAACGAAGAAGTAGAAATAACACTGATTTTTATCAAGCTTATGGCCAGCCGCATTACCGGAAGAGAAATGACCGATAGCGATGCCGTAAAATTTGCTCAAGAAACTCAGAAAAAATATACTGTCGCTGTTGCTAAAGAGCGAACTAACTTAACCGAAACAGATCTTTACAAAGATTTCTTTGCCGCTTATGTGAAAAACCTAAAAGAAAAAGTGCTGCAGCCGTTTGTTAATAATCCCAACTTTCGCGAAGCAATTAAGGCTTTTGGCACAAGAGAATTCGACACATTTGACACGCGCTTAAAGGAACAAGTCGTCTCCATGATCAGAAATCTTATTGATAAATTTGGATATACCGAACAAGGCGCTAAAGAGGTTTGTCTTTATGTGATAGACAAAAATTTAGCTGAGAAATTTTCGTAAAAGGCAGAATTAACTGCCTTTTTATTTTTGATTTTTTAAATTAGCAGTGCTAATTTTACAAGGTATGGAAAACGAAAAATATTATCTAAAAATCGGGCGCGCTTCCGAAATAACCGACTCAAAAGACCGTCGCTTTTATCGATTTTTAGAAATTTTCCCGGGACTTGTTTCCTGGCTGACGTTTTTTTTAATAATTTTATTTTCTTGGCTTCTGCCGTTTTATATTTCTATTTTTATTATTGCTTTTGATATTTACTGGTTTTTTAAAACTGTTTTTTTATCTCTTCACATGAGATCGTCTTTTAATAAAATGAAGGTTAATTTAAAGAAAGATTGGCTCGGCGAACTTGCGAGCACAAAACCGGTTTCTCGAGAACTAGGAGATATCAGTTGGCAAGACATATATCACCTGGTTATTTTGCCAATGTACCAGGAGCCGCTTGAGGTGGTAAGGAACAGTTTTTTAAGCTTATCAAAAATTAATTATTCTTTTGATAAATTAATTGTAGTTTTAGCTACCGAAGAACGTGGAAATGTTGGAAACTCGGTTTCTAACATTTGCGAAAAAATTGAAAACGAATTCGGCAATAGGTTTTTCAAATTTTTAATAACGAGACACCCAGAAGATATCCCTGGGGAAATCGCCGGCAAGGGCTCAAACGACACGTGGGCTATAAGGGAAGCCAAAAATAAAATTATTGATGAACTTCAAATTCCTTACGAAAATATCGTTGTTTCGGTTTTTGATATTGATACTGCAGTTCATCCGGAATTTTTCGGCTGTCTCGCGTACAATTACTTAATTTGTGAAAAACCCTTGCGCTCGTCGTTTCAGCCGATTCCTATTTTTATAAATAATATTTGGGCGGCGCCGGCTTTCGCGCGAGTTTTCGCTTTTTCCACGACTTTTTGGCAGATGATTCAACAATCGCGGCCGGAACGCTTGATTACTTTTTCATCCCAATCAATCGGTTTTAAGCCACTTAGCGAATTGGGTTTCTGGCAGTCGAATGTTGTATCGGAGGATTCCCGGATTTTTTGGCAATGCCTGCTTTATTATGATGGTGATTGGCAAACTGTTCCGCTTTTTTTTCCGGTATACATGGATGCTAATGTGGCCGGCAGTTTTTGGCGGACCTTAAAAAATCAATACAAGCAAATAGAGCGCTGGGCTTACGGCGTTGAAAACAATCCCTACTTTCAGTTTGGATTTTTAAAAAATAAAAAAATTCCAAAAAATAAAAAATGGCGGTTTAATTTTATCATGATTGAAAGCGCTCATTCGCTGGCGACAAATTCGCTCATTATTTTTCTTTTGGGATGGCTGCCAACGGTAATCGGTCGCGGCCGGTTTAATGAAACCCTGCTTTCTTATAATTTGCCGCACATAACCCGCTTAATTATGACGCTTGCCATGGTTGGTTTAATTTTTACCGCCATTATCGCCACCAATCTTCTGCCGCCCCGCCCGCCTCACTACGGCCGTTTTAAATATATTTGGATGATTTTACAGTGGTTCCTGTTTCCCGTTAATATGATTCTTTTCGGTTCAATTCCGGCGTTAGACGCCCAAACCCGTCTGATGTTCGGCAAATATCTCGGCTTCTGGAACACGCCTAAAGTTAGAAAATAATAAATAAATCATTTTCCTCGCGCTCTCGGTCGCCCAGCGGCTCCCTCGCTGTCCGATGAAAGCGTTTTATTCAAAATGCAGGTATAATTCCGATCGGAATTAAACATGCATTTTGAAACCATGCTAAAACGCTTTCATAAGCTTCGGAAAATAATTTATTTATTATTTTCCTATCATTCTAAGTGAATTCTGTTTTTGAATTCTGAAAGCCGCGAGGCTAAAGACGGATATTTTTTTAAGTTGGGGTCGGCGTTTAGAATTATTTTTGCCGCCTCTCTCGTTTCTTCAATAAGTTTTAAATCGGTTAAAGAAGCCATTGCCAAATCGGGAAGGCCCGACTGGCGGACTCCGGTAAAATCGCCTGGGCCTCTAATTTCCAAATCGCGTTCGGCTAGATCAAAACCATTCTGCGCGGACTCAATTGCTTTCAGACGTTCATTTACAGAAGCTAACGTGGAATCGGTTAAAAGCAAACAATATGATTGGTATTCGCTTCGTCCGACACGTCCCCTAAACTGATAAAGCGAAGCCAATCCGAATCTGTCGGCTCCTTCAATCATCATTACTGTGGCGTTTGGGACATCAATTCCGACTTCAACAACAGATGTTGTAACGAGAATATTCAAATCTTTATTAAGAAATTCTGACATTATTTTTTCTTTTTCTTTCGCTTTCATCCGTCCATGAAGCAATCCGATTTTTAAGCGCGGGAAAACATCTGTTTTTAAGCGTTCATATTCTTTTTTAGCCGCTTTTATTTCTATTCCCTCGGGAGATTTTTTAGACAATTTTTCCGATTCCTCTATTAACGGGCATACCACAAACGCTTGTCGGCCTTTTTTTATTTCATCTTTTATAAATTCGTAGGCCCAATTGCGTTTTTCCGGAGGCACGATTTTAGTAATAATACCAATTCTTCCCTTGGGCATTTCTTTTATAAGTGACAAGTCCAAATCGCCCCAAATAGTAAGGCCTAAAGTTCTCGGTATCGGCGTTGCCGACATTGAAAGAAGATGAGGGATTGATTCTTTATGATGGTCGGCAATGGCGGCGCGCTGATTAACGCCAAAACGATGCTGTTCGTCAATAACTATTAAAGCCAGGTTTTTGAAAACAACATTTTTTTGTATTAGCGAATGAGTGCCGATGACTATCGGTACTTCGCTATTCTCCACTTTTTTTAAGAATTCTTTTTTTGAAATTTTTCTTGCCCCGTTAGAGGCCATCGGCTCTCTAATGGGGTTGCAATCAACTCTTGCTTCGCCGGAAGTCAAAAGGCCGACACTAATATCGAAATTTTTTAATAAAAAGGAGATTTTTTCAAAATGCTGGCGACTTAGAATTTCTGTCGGCGCCATAAAGGCAGTTTGGCAGCCGTTTAAAGCGGTAAGATATGCCGCCATGACAGCAACAATAGTTTTCCCGCTTCCGACATCGCCTTCCAAAAGCCGGTTCATCGGCTTCGGTCCTTCAATATCTTTGATTATTTGCCACGATACTTTTTTCTGGTCATCGGTTAGTTTGTAAGGCAGAGATTCCACAAATTTTTTAACCGCCACCTCGTCAAATTTAATAACCGGCGCAGTTTTTTGCCTCAATTTTAACCTTTCAAGGCTCGTAAACAACTGCAATACGAAAAGTTCTTCAAAAGCAAAACGTTTTCTGGCCAGTTCGGCATCTTCTATTTTGCCGGGGAAATGGATCTGGGACAGGGCGTGGATGAGATTTGGCAAACGATATATTTTACGGATTTCATCGGGTATAACGTCGGGTAATTGGTTTGCGAATTTTAACATTGGCTTTATGGCAAAACGCAGCCAACGAGAAGTAAGGCCTGTAGTTTGCGGATAAACTGGCACCAATCGTCCGGTGTGAAGCGATTCTTTTTTTCTTTCAACTTCTCTATATCCGACTATTTCGTAAGCGGGATTACTAAAGCAAAATCGCCCCTTGTTTATAACGACTTTCCCGGAAAGATTAATCAATCGGCCGGGCTTGAATTGATTTATAAGATAGGGCTGGTTAAACCAAACGGATTTTATGGCGCCGGTGTCATCTTCTACTATTATTTCGGTCAAAACCATGTTGCGGCGGAAAATTCGGGTGTTTTTAGCGTTTAAAATCACGCCTCTTGCCGATAATTGGGCACGGGGCTTAATTTCCGAAATTGGCGTAAAATTTGAAAAATCGTCGTAACGACTTGGGAAATGATAAAGCAGATCGCGGACCGTTTTTATTTTAAGTTTTCCCAGTTTTTTAATTACCGCCGGTCCAAAATATTTTGTGAGCATATAAAAATTTTCGCCTCCCATGGATGATTCCCCGAAGGGGGAGGGGCGGCACAAGTTTTTTTTGGCGGTTTTTATCGGCGTTTTTCTAAAATTAAAACTCTTCTTTCCAAAGCCGCGAATTCATCAATATCAATTTTTTTCTTTACAGAATTCTTTATGAATTCAATATCGCCCTTAATTATTTCTATATCAATTTTTGTTGTTTTAACATCCTCTTTGACTATCTCTAAATCATCTTTTGTTATCTTAACATCGTCCTTTACAATTTCCATATCAATCGCTAACTTACCGATCATTTCAGTATGAGTATCAAGAGTTTTTTTAATACCACTAATGTCTTTTTTAATATCTCCGTGTTGTTCAGCAATCAAACCAACGCTGCTATCAACATGCTCAATAAACACGCCTAAGCGCCGGAATTCCTTATCGAAGTCTATTTGATTCTTTGGTTTTTTATTTTTCATTACAATCATTATATTTATTAAAATTGATATTGTCAAAGGCGGCGGCTTGTACTGAGCGACTCGTGGTGAGCGCAGTCGAACCAAGTCGAAGTGAGCCGCACCGACTTGTCCATCCGAAGCTTTCTTGACATGCGTAGCTTTAGCGAAGTATGGGGCTGTAAATTTCTTTAAGAATAAATCAATGAATATTCATCTTATAATAAAAATTTGCGTCAAACTTTTTGTAGTTGCAGGTAAGTTCTTCGCCTTCATATATATCTTTTACGGCCAAATCAATACTTTCTTCGTCATCAGAAGAATTTATATCAATACAATTGGGATTATCTGAGTGATTGAAAAAACGAGCATCATCAAAACACAAAACATATTTATTGATTTTAGGATTCAAATACGCGTATTTCAAAAATTGTTCTCTCGCCGGTTCAGACAAATTAGTAAGTTTGTTTTCATCAACTTTAAGGTCAAAGCCAGGCTGGAATTTCCAGATCGGCGTTTTTTTTGGAATAAATTGATTTGCGAAAAGCCCAACACTATCTATTTCGCTCGGGCCAATTTTTGTTTTTACTAAAAGCATAAAAAGAAATAATTAAAACCATAGATTTTAGCTTATAGTTTTTGTTTTGGAAATTATTCTACTGTTTCGTCTCCGTCTTCTACTTTATGCATATCTAGCTCAGTGCGCTCAAACTCAAAAAGAGTTTTTTGAGCATCGGCTACTGCTTGAACTAATTGTTTATGTTTTCCCTCAAGTTCTAAGGCTTTATCGTAATTCAAACTTTTTATCTTTTCTAACTTTGCTTTGGCTTTTTGTAGTCGACGCTGGGCCCAAGAATCGCGATCAGATAATTCTTCTAAGAATGATCGTGGATTTTGTTTTACTTCTAGTTCTGATTGTTCTTTATTCCATACCGCAGCGCCATAGTCTTCTCGAGAATCTTTTGTCATAAATTTATAGCTTAATTAATTTATTAATTTCGACCATTTTTATATACTACCAGTAAAACACGGTCTCTGTCAATTTTTCGCTGCGCAATTAAAAGTGGCAAGCGCGATTTATTAATTAATTCTGGTTTTTCTACAGTTTTCAAGACCTGTTTTTTAGTAATTAAAAATTTATGCTTTTTCAAAATTTCAAATTTGTTTTCCGCGTGTTTAGTAAAAATTATCATAAATTTTAGATTTTTGCCCCCTCGGTAGGAATCGAACCTACATCGCAAGATCCGCAATCTTGCGTCCTGTCCATTGAACGACGAGGGGAAGTTTAAAAGAATTTTTTTTGCAGCAAATCCAAGAAAGATTCTTCTTCTTCGTTTTCCGGCAGGCGATTCTCGAGAATTTTTTTGATTTCGGATTCATCGTGGCTATGAAACGGAATGGTTAAAAGAGGCATCAAATGGTGTTTGCGCCTGAAAGCGATTTCATTATCCGAAAGAATCCCAAACGATTCAAAATTGTCGTAAGAATAAAATTTTCCGTTAATAACGATGCCGTCGCTGTCAAGCCGAAATTCGTGTATTTCCGGTGTTTTGTTTTTTGAAGCGTAAATAATAAATGCCGCCAAAACAACAATAATTATTAAAAGATAATTTTTTAAAAGTATTGAAAAAACAATAACGGCAAAACCAATAATAGCCAAAGCCCAAAGCCACTGGCCATTGTTTAAATTTGTCTGCCGCTCTTCAATTTGCCAGTTTATCCCGCCAGAGGCGGGGCTTATTTCGTCTGAAGCGGAGTTTTCCTGATTTTCTTCCCGCACTTTAATTTTAATAGTTTCATTCGTCATATCTCATTTAAATTTACCATTTTAAACATTGATATTCAAACCCCGCCCTTCAGCTGAACGGCGGGACAAATAAAAAGGATGGAATTTTCTCCACCCTACTTAATAAGGTTTATACCCTTGTTTACTCCGCCCGTTAAAAGATCGCCGATAAATTCGCCCGGACCGAGGAGAAACGCTTTTTCTTGAGTTACCCTATTTTGAGGGCCGCCCTTGGTAACGCGCCGGAAGACATGATTATTTTTATAAGTGATTACAAATTTATAATTCGGCCCTATTGTTGAAGCATTTTTGGTATTAATATAAAAACGATCCGTTTTCTCTCCAATTTTTGTTTCTTTAAATGTCCAAGCCAAATGCGACTTCATGTACTTTTTATATATTTCAATCGCTTCAGGCGTGTTTAATTGCGGGGGGTTAAGAGGCATTCCTACTTCTGCCAAAGCGTCGGCGCCGTAAAGAATCTCTGTGCTTGGCCGACGTGTTTTTCCTTCATTATCAAGATGAATCGTGAATCCTTTACTTTTTACCTCTTCAATGGAATCGCCTAAAATGCCGTTTTCTTCATCGCTTTCTTTAATACTATTAAATACCGCAACCATTCTTTCAATATCTACTTCATTACAGTTAAGCGTCGTGTTTAATTCTTTAGCGCGATCTTCTTTTGAAGTTTTAAATTTGGCGAAAAAACCACTTTTCTTATTCTGATTTGATTTTTCAAGATCCGCCCTTTCTTGACAGGGCTTTATAAAAAGTCCGGTTGTTTCAAATTTATAATTATCCTTTTGAGTGATACTGCCTACTGCGGTGCAGCCGCTGATTACAAAAATGATTAAAAAAGCGATTACAGTACCAATATAAGCCGATAAATCTTTCCGTTTGCCTTGGTTCATCAGGCCCTCTCGTTTTTAACGAGCTAAATTTCTTTGTAAATATAATCGTCGTTATAAAATCTTTTGTCAAGTAGTTAAAATTCCAACTGGCGGAGGGTACAGGATTTGAACCTGTGAGGGGATTGCTCCCCAACCAGTTTTCGAAACTGGCGCATTAGACCGCTCTGCCAACCCTCCATAATATTTAATCTTAATACCCTGTTGCTAATTTTGCCAAATTAAAATCCCGAAAAATTCGGGATTTATTAAAAAACATCGCCATTTTTGATAATTTGTTCGTCTTCATAAAAGGCCATCTCAATTTCATAAAAACGATCATGCAGGCATTCTAATACTCCTGCGATAAGAGATGAAAACCGTTTACTTTTGTGTTTATCCGCAATTTTTAAACCCAAAACAGTTATTGAATAATTAAGAAGTCCCTGCCAAGCAAAGTTAGGTTCTTGGCATTGAGAGGCAATACTGATTATTTTTTCCGATAAATTTTTTATTTTCTCATCTAATATCGGGAATTGAGCGAAATTCACAAATTTTTTTGGTTTAATTTTCAAACGGCGCTGCCACTCAAAACTAGCATCGCTATATACGGCGCGGACCGCTGAAAGCGCGGCATAACGTCTTTGCGGTAAAACTTTAAGTCCTAATTTAAAACAGATATATTTGTAAGCCAATAGATGAAATTTTGTTGCCCGATAATTACTACAAATTTCATTTGCCAAATAAGTTAAATCTTCTTCCAGTAGCTTTCTATCTTCTTGTATAACGTATGGCATTGGCGTTCTCCTTTCTCAGGCGAACCGGGTGTTATAAATCTTGATGCATTTTACCGAACAGCAAGGGTGATAATCGCGGCGAAGTTCGTCGCTGTTAACTTGCATGCCGCAAATTTGGCAATGATAGTGGGGAAGCCCGTATTTGCAAGTTTCTTTTTTATCGCATTTCATTTGAACAAATCCTCTATCAATCATTACTATCTCCTTATATTTATAAAAGACCAAAACAAAAATCGCTAGTTTTATACCACAAGTAGATTTTTGTGTAAAGATTTGGTGCGCCCAGAAGGATTCGGACCTTCAACCTTATCCTTAAGAGGGATCTGCTCTACCATTGAGCTATGGGCGCGTTTATTTTGCGCGCCTGCCAGGACTCGAACCCGGAACCTTGTGGTCCGAAGCCACACGCTCTATCCAATTGAGCTACAGGCGCACTAATTTAGTGCTTAAAATATCACAAAAATCATTTTTTATCAAGTATTTTCAGCAAGCTTTTTCCGGTCATTTCCGGCGGCTTCGGTAAATCCATTAATTCCAAAATTGTCGGCGCTACATCTGCCAAAATACCGCTCACTTCCAGTTTCCCAACCTCAACGTCTTCTTGGGATTTCTCATTTTTAAAATCATTTCCAATCAAATAGAATGGCACCGGATTGGCGGAGTGTTCCGTAAGAGGCGTTCCGGTCAGAAGATCGATTTTTTCATCGGCATTGCCGTGATCGGCGGTGATAATTAAAATCCCGTTAATTTTAAGTACTGCTTCCATAATTTGTCCTATTTTATCGTCTATAATTTCGATTGCTTTGACGGTGGCTTTAAAATCGCCGGTGTGGCCGATCATGTCGGCGTTGGCGTAGTTAATAACGATAAAATCGTATTTTTTTGATTCTATGCTTTCAATGACTTTTTTGGTTATTTCGGGAGCGGACATTGCCGGATTTTCGGCAAAGTTATAATCATGTTGAGTCGGCACAAGCAACCGGTCTTCTTTGGGAAAGGAGGCCTCAATGCCGCCGTTAAAGAAATAAGTTACGTGAGCGTATTTTTCTGTTTCGGCAATATGAATTTGAAATTTTCCGGCGTCGGAAATTACTTTGACTAGAGGATTATCAATATTTAGCGGTTCAAATAAAACATGAAGCGGCAAATCTTTATCATAACGAGTCATAGTCGCGAAGTAGAGATTATTGATTTGTTTTCTTTTGAACTTGTCAAAATTTTCTAAAACAAAGGACTCGGTTAATTGCCGCACGCTGTCTTCTCTGAAGTTTATAAATATCACCGCGTCATTGTCTTTAATCGGTTCGCTTTCTATAATTTTCGGTTCAATAAACTCATCGGTTAAATTTTTGTCGTAATCGGATTTAATGGCGCTCTCGACACTGCCGGCAATTTCACCCTGGCTTTCGGTAAGCAGACGATAAGTTTTTTCGGTTCTATCCCAGTTGTTGTCGCGATCCATTGCCCAATACCGGCCGATTAAATCAACTATTTTGGCGAAGGGATAATCCCGATCCAGTTTATTTTTGATTTTCCCATAAAAATTCAGCGAATTTTGGAGCGGCGAATCGCGGCCATCGGTGAAAGCGTGAATAAAAACTTTTTCCAATTTTTCATTTTTGGCAAAATCCAGTATGGCGTAAAGATGATCAATATAGCTATGGACGTTGCCCTGCCCCAAAAGTCCGATTATATGAAGCGCCGAATTGTTTTTTTTAACATGCTTGGCGGTCAAGAGCAGTTCCTGATTTTGTAAAAACGAACCATCGCGGATGGCGAAAATTATCCTGGTAAGATATTGATAAACAATCCGGCCCGACCCAAGATTTAAATGACCGACTTCGGAATTGCCCTCTTCCCCCCAAGGAAGGCCAACAGCAATTCCCGATGCCTGAAGATTGGTCATCGGGAAATTTTTTTCAATTAAATCAATATTGGGTTTCTTGGCTTTGAAAATGGCGTTAGCCGCGTTTTCCGGCCCCCGCCCGTATCCGTCTAAAATTACCAAAACAATAGGTTTGTACATATGAACGATTATATTATTTTTTTATCGTAATAACAAATAATATCTAATAACATTTAACATCTAAATATCCGACAGCATAACATCTCTCAAGATGGCTTATGCGGACTGTGAATTATGAATAATGATATATCTTGACATTTAAATTAAATAATGTATATTTCAATATACATTGTAGATAAGCTATTTTACAAGATAATCATTTCAAAATCATAGGAGGGAAGAAATGATCCAAATCAAGAGATTCTCTGGGCCCGCTGGCCAACAAGAAGTGGTGAAAAGCATACTAAAAGCTTTTGGGGTTCCGAGTCATTCAGCATCATTATATGAAGAAAACCATGATACAGGTTATCCAGGACTGGCGATAACTTCTACAATTGTCGAATTAAATATAAATAAGGCTTTACTTAACAAAGTAGAGAGCGCTTTAAAAAATCTGGGTTATTCGGAAAGATAATTAATATTAAGAGGTTTCTCAATGTGAAGCTACTGAGATTAAAAATCAGTAGCATTTTTTTATAGAATTGACAAAATGTTCGGATACGGTTAAATTAAGGGACATGCCGACAATTCATCAATTGATAAAAAAACCGAGGCGGCCGAAGAAAAGCAAGACCAAATCTCCGGCTTTGCAGTATTATTTTAACGTCATTAAAAACCGGCCGGTTTTTTCGCCGTCTCCGTTTAAGCGAGGAGTTTGCGTTAAGGTCTTCACCACTACTCCTAAAAAACCGAATTCGGCTCTGCGAAAAGTGGCCAGGGTCCGGCTTACCAACGGCAAAGAAGTAACTGCTTACATTCCTGGCGTCGGTCATAACCTTCAAGAACATTCGGTAGTAATGATTCGCGGCGGAAGGGTGAAAGATTTGCCAGGCGTTCGCTACCATATTGTCCGCGGCGTTTTGGATTTTTCGGGAGTGGAAGGCAGAAAACAACAAAGGTCAAAGTATGGAGCGAAAAGGCCAAAATAATCTATGCGTAGAGCAACAAAAATAAAAAAAGTTAATACTCCGGATTATCAGTATCAAAACCCGCTAGTGGGCAGATTTATAAATTATATAATGCGCCAAGGGAAAAAATCTGTTGCTCAAAAAGTGGTTTATAAATCTTTTGATATTATAAAAGAAAAAACCAAAAATAATCCGCTGGAGCTTTTTGAGCGTGCGATAAAAAACATTTCGCCTTCGCTTGAAGTTAAGTCGCGCCGGATAGGTGGCGCCAATTATCAGGTGCCTCAGCCGGTGAGAGCCGATCGGAAAGTTCAACTGGCATTTCGCTGGATTATTAAAGCGGCCAACACAAAAAAAGGAAAGCCGATGGCCGCCAAACTGGCGGAAGAATTTATTTTGGCAAGCAATAATGAAGGCGCGGCCGTAAAGAAAAAATTAGACACACATAGGATGGCAGAAGCAAACAGAGCCTTTGCTCACTTTTCATGGTAAAGTTATTAAAATTAAATTTTTTAAAGAAAATTTATGAATGAATCACAAGAGTCGCAATCGGGACATACTCCCGATGAAAAATTTAAGCTGGGGATACCTCACGAA